>NZ_CP136684.1:1492500-1792500 GCF_032921865.1 Thalassospira lucentensis | reverse complement strand
TCAAATGCCCTGTCGGTTTCACCGATCAGGCAGCGCATCAGCCGCAGGCCGACCTCGCGGATGTCGGATGCGCGCGCGGCGATATATCGGTCATCAATGCCCGAAAACTGGCTGGCGATGGCGTCAATAACGTCGCTGACCGCGTGCACCGCATTCATGTTGCGGGTCCGGATCAGTTCCTCGGCCCCGCGGACAAGGCGCGACTGGGTCAACATATGAACATAGGCATCCAGCAGAAAACCAAGTTCCTCGGACGCGGCCCCGCCAACATTGGCTGATTGCGATTTCAGACGTTTAAGCTGTTCAATGCTTTCCGAAACGCCTTTATGCAAACGTTCGGTTTCCGTCGGGATGGCCGCCGCATCGATACGCGCGCGACTGACATCGACATATTGCCGGTCCATGACAAAAGCCCGGCCGATCACAATCCCGCCCGATGCCCCAAGCCCGCTAATTACCCGGCGGCCGGTCGTCGATTGGTCATCAATTGTGGTCTGGTCTTTTGGTGGAACTTGCAAGCCTGGTTTGCTGCCAACTCGTTCTTGTTGTTTCCAGAAATCCCGCTTTCCGTCCGTGCGGAAATCCTACTTATTCTTTGTATTATTCTTCGTGGAACTTGGCATCGACAAGTTCGTTAAGGGCATCTATCGCCTTTTTCGCATCGGGGCCGGCTGCCTCTATCTCGATTTCTGTGCCGGTCGATGCCGCAAGCATCATCAGCCCCATGATCGATACGCCCGAAACCTCGGTGCCGCGATTGCGCACCATGATCCGGGATTCGAATTCACCGGCAAGTTTAACAAATTTTGCGGCCGCCCGCGCGTGCAATCCACGTTGATTGCTTATTGTTACGATCCGCTTTTCCGTCTGCGCCATATTTGTCCCGCCTTAGTCCCGACCTTAAATCCCCGTCGGTAAACTTTCAAAAGATCCGGGCCATCCCCGATCGCCCGACCTTCTGTTCTTGTTGTTTATTCCTCGCCGCTTAGCAGGCGCGACGCCACATTGATATATTTCCGGCCCGCTTCCTGCGCGGCATTAACCGTCTGGGCCAGCGTGCCATCAATACGCACCGAAGCCAGTTTGATCAACAAAGGTAAATTAACCCCTGCGATTACTTCGACATTGGCCTGTTCCATAATGGAAATCGCCAGGTTCGACGGGGTCCCGCCAAACATGTCGGTCAACAGCACAACGCCCTTGCCATCATCGACAGCCTCGACACTTGCAAGGATGTCGGCACGGCGTTGTTCCATATCGTCGTCCGGCCCGATGCACACGGCGGCGATATTTTCCTGTTCACCGACAACATGCTGCAAGGCCGACACGAATTCCTTCGCGAGATCGCCATGGGTGACGAGCACCATCCCGATCATGCAGTTTTCTCCATCAATTCACTCCCCCGGTTTTGGTTCATCTGGCTTGTCGCGATGGCTGAGATGAACATCATATCCCAGACCGGCAATCCAGTCGTTTAGCATGCGTGCGATATAAACGGAACGATGCTGGCCGCCCGTACAGCCGATCGCGATAGTCAGATAGCTTTTCCCTTCCTGCGCATAACGCGGCAGAACCGGGCCGATCAGGCCTTTTAACCGATCCATGAAACCGGTGAAATCCTGATCCTTCTCGATATAGGCGCCAACCCGGTCATCAAGCCCGGTCAGCAAACGAAGTTCGGGATCATAATGCGGGTTGCGCAGAAAACGAACGTCAAAAACAAGATCGGCTTCACCGGGCACGCCCTGACGGAACGAAAAGCTTTTGACAAAGACCGCCATCGCATCCTTTTCGCCAATGGCAAACTGGTCCTGAAGGATCTTGCGAAGCTCGGCCGATTTAAGCCGTGAGGTATCGATAATCATGTCCGCCGTCGCGGCAATCGGCGCCATCAGGCGTTTTTCATGTTCAATCGCATCGACAAGTGGCCGGTCATGGGTCAAGGGATGAGGACGTCTGCTTTCCGTAAAGCGGCGCTGCAAAATGCCGGTTTCCGCGTCGACAAAAACCACCATCGGATTGACACCGGGCTGCTTGCGCAAATCGCTGACAATGTCGACAAACTGATCGACACCAAAATCGCGTGTCCGGATATCAAGGCCAATCGCCAACGGCTGATCAAGGTCCGTCCCCCCGCTCAATAATGCGGGCAACAACCGCAGCGGCAGGTTATCCACCGCGTCAAAGCCGAAATCCTCAAAGATTTTCAGCGACGTCGTCCGACCGGCACCGGAAACTCCGGTCACCAGCACAAGTCGCGTATCCCCGGCAGTGTCGCCGGTGCCATTACCCTCTTGTTTCGGGCCTATTGCTTCTGCATCGGTCATGTTTCGAGCTGCATCTCACCTGTTGCCAAAGCCAAGGCTACTTCAATCTTGGCCTCGACGGCCATATCGAATGGCCAGATTTTCCAGGACGGAATCGAAATACCACAAAACGTTTCTGATCGGGGTTCAGGCATCCGTTCGACCCCGGCCGGGTCGGCCACCAGATCAAACAGAACCCGCACATCGCCTGCCGCCTGATGGGCAAGCCCGCGGACGATACCAATCCCGCGCACTTCGCACAATCGTGCAATCTGTATCGGCGCGCTGGCAATCAGTTTGCCCTCATGCGCCACAAGATCGGTTCTGTCATCGGAAACAAGCCGCCCGCCAGCCCGGACAAGCCGCAGAGCAAGGTTGGATTTGCCGCTGCCAGATGGCCCGCGCAAAAGGATCGCATGAGGGCCAAGCGCGACACAATTTGCATGGATTTGTGTCATATCGGGCAAAACGATGCGCGGGTCATCCAGCCTTGTCAAATCGGAAACATGCATATCTATCCTCACGGATAGAAATTACTGCCAATCGGGGAACTCATGCACCTTCTTCAAGCGGCAGGCGCAGGGTAAAGATCGCCCCTTTGACCTCGCCGTTGAGGATTCGGTTTGTCGCCGTCAGGTCACCGTTATGCGCTGCGGCAATCCGTTTGGAAATTGAAAGTCCCAGACCGGAATGCTGACCGAATTTCTCGCCCGAGGGACGCTCGGTATAGAACCGATTGAAAATTGCTTCTTCCTTGCCGGGCGGAATGCCGGGTCCGTCATCCTCGACCGTGACCACAGCCTGATCCTTGTCACGCCATGCGCGCACCCGCACCGACCCGCCTTCGGGGGTAAAGGTGATCGCGTTTGAAATCAGATTGCGGAACACCTGCACCAGCCGACTTTCAAGGGCCGGCACAATCAGGTTTTCGGGAACGGATGCCTTAACCGGCGGACCGTCTGCGTCAGCGTTATAAAGCTCACACAGGGTTTGCAACAGCACGCGCAGATCAACCTCCTCGGTCTCGGCGCGCGACAATTCGGCATCCATACGCGAATAATCGGAAATATCACTGATCAGTCGATCAAGGCGCTGCACGTCTTCGGCAATGATTTCCATCAGACGGCGCTGGCGTTCCGGGTCTTTCAGGCGGGTCGCGGTTTCAACCGCACTGCGAAGCGACGTCAGCGGGTTCTTGATTTCATGGGCAACATCGGCGGCAAAGCGTTCAATTGCATCCATACGATCCCAAAGCGTTTCGGTCATATCGCGAAGCGTCGTCGAAAGATCGCCGATTTCATCGCGACGATCCGAAAGATCGGGAATGGTAAACTGACGGTTCTTGCTTCGCCGGACGCGTTCGGCCGCACGTGCCAACCGATTCAACGGCCGGGTAATCACCCCGGCCAGATAGATCGACAACAGAACCGTGATACCAAATGCAAAGACAAAGATTTTCAGGATATCAAGCCGCACCGCATGCAGGGCGTTTTCGATTGCATCGCCATTCTTCGTCAGCATGATTGATGCCAGAACCTGTTTGAAGCGCTGCACGGGTACAGAAACCGAAAGTACACGACGGCCCTGGCTATCGACCCGGACCACCCCGCGCGAATAACCGGCAAGGGCAGCGCGCACTTCGGGATAATCACTGGCACTGGCAACCGGTGGATCAACGTAAAGCGGAAGCGGCTGTTCGCCTTCGAAAATCGAAAGCACGCCTTCGGTCAGCTTGCGCATGATTTCCGCAAGCTTGTCATCTTCACCCGGCGCTGGAAGTTCTTCTGCCTGAACCGCGCCGGTGCCAAATGTCCGGACATTCCGGCTATCCGCAATCAGCTGGCCATTCGCCCCGAACAGTCGCGCCCTGGCACCGGTAATCCCGACCAGCCGGCGCACCATTTCACGCGCGACTTCAAGCTTCACACGGTTGGTGGCGTCATCCCCCTGTCCGACAGCCGATGTCGACAATGCGGCGGCATACATTTCCGCCTGTACAGCCATGGCTTCAAGTTCGGAATGGATCAGTTCCTGCTTGTAACGGCCTAGATAAAGAATGCCCGCAACAAGTACAAAAAGAGCCAGCGCATTAACGGCCAGAATGCGCCAGGTTAACGGGGAAAAAAGACCGTGACGTTCCTCTATCCGTGCGACACGGATTTCGTGTTGCGGCACGGATTGCTGTTCAGCCGAGGCAGGTAAATCGCTCATTCAGACCCGCAATTCTGGCCGGGCCAACCGGCCCGGCACTGCGACAAGAGTGTTATGCTATCAACCCGCAACCGTTGCCGTATCGCGGTAACGGTAACCGACACCATAGAGGGTTTCGATTTCCTTGAATTCCTTGTCTGTCTCGCGGAATTTCTTGCGCAGACGCTTGATGTGGCTGTCGATGGTACGATCATCAACATAAATATGTTCGCCATATGCCGCATCAATCAGCTGATCACGGTTTTTCACGTGGCCCGGATGTTTTGCCAGCGCCTGAATCAGAAGGAATTCCGTGACCGTCAGGTTCACATGCTGGCCTTTCCAGCTGCACATGTGGCGCGACGGATCAAGTACCAGTTCCCCGCGCTGAATGACATCTTCCGAACCGCTCGGACGAACACCGCCTGCGCGCATGATTTCGGCACGGCGCAGCAAGGTACGGATACGTTCGATCAGCAAACGCTGCGAGAACGGCTTTTTAATATAGTCATCCGCCCCAAGACGCAGACCGGTCAGCTCGTCGACCTCGTCGTCCTTGGATGTCAGGAAAATGACCGGCATCTGGGTCTTTTTGCGAAGATGGGTCAGAAGTTCCAAACCATCCATGCGCGGCATCTTGATATCGAGCACGGCAAGATCGGGTTCTTCCTTGGTCAACGCATGCAGCGCCTCGGACCCGTCGGAATATGTCTGGACCTCATAGCCTTCTTCTTCAAGCGCCATCGAAACCGATGTCAGGATATTACGGTCGTCATCAACAAGTGCGATCTTACTCACCTGAACCTCGTCAGTTGGACAGATTAAAATTTGAAACAAGCGTAACAAAATACATCCCATTGTGGCGAAAAAATAACCACTTGAGGCATATTTGAGGCTTTGTTCATGTACGATACAAAGACCCTACCTGATTTCTGCCGTTCCACCCTATGGGAAAGCGACATTCAATACCGGTATTGCCATGCGTCTTTATTGACTCCCCGTCCCGATGCCACATAACTATCGTGCACCCGAACAGGAAGCCGGAGTCCCGTCACCCGACAGGGCAATCAAAACGCCTGGCCGGATCAACGAACCACACTCTAACGCGCGGGAGGCAGGATTGTTCTACTGGTTAAGTACCTATAGCCGCGCGTCGCTGAGTTTTGCGGGGATTGTCATTGCCGGTCTGGTCGTCTGGCTTGCCGTCAATTCGACCGGAAACCTTGCCATCAGCCAGTTGCAGCAAACGGCCCAGGCCCGTCTTGCACTTTATGAAAGCACACTTCGCGCCGCTGTCGACCGGTATCGCTATCTGCCTTATGTCGTGGCCCGCAATCACGAAATCGTCGATGTCGTTACTGGCAATGGCACTGTGGATATAGCCAACCAGTATCTGCAAAAGGTCAATCAGCGCTCGGGTGCTGCCGCGCTTTATGTCATCGACAGGTCCGGCAACACGGTTGCGGCAAGCAACTGGAACACCCCGGACAGTTTTGTTGGCCAGAATTACAGTTTCCGCCCCTATTTCACCGAAGCCTTTGCAGGGCAGGAAGGCTTTTTCTATGGGATCGGCGTTACCACCGGGCGATCCGGCCTGTTCATTTCCCACCCGATTGCAAAATCCGGTGAAATTGTCGGCGTGGTCGCAGTCAAACTTGAACTCGATGAACTAGAGCGGAACTGGCAGGACGGTGGTGAAACCGTTTTCGTCTCGGACGCTGACGGCGTCATCATGCTGACCAGTCGCGGGGACTGGAAATATCGGACCATTCGCCCGCTAACCGATCAGGAGCGCGAGCGGATTCTGCGCAATCGCCAATATTCCGGACAGGAACTTTTACCCCTGAATATGGATGAAAATCCATCTGGCGAGGATGGTTTGCTTGAAATCGGCAATGAACGTTTCCTGTTTGAGGTCAAACCGATCAGTGGCAGCGAATGGAACCTGTTTTACCTGACCCCGATGGATTATGTTTCCGAACGGCGCACCAGTGTCATGCTGATCACCCTGATCGGGTCGGGCCTGATCATCCTGATTGTCCTATTCTTGCGCGAACGTGAATTGAAACTAGCGTCACAGCGCAAATCCATGGAATTTGCCCGCATTCAGGCACTTAACACCCGCCTGGAACAGGAAATAACCGAACGCCGCAAGACAGAGGCCGAGTTGCGCGGCACACAGGACGAGCTGGTTCAGGCCGGAAAACTGGCGGCATTGGGTCAGATGTCGGCCGCAATTGCCCATGAAATCAATCAGCCAATTGCCGCGATCAGAACCTTCTGCGCCAGCGCCAAACTGATGCTTGAACGCGGAAAATCCGAAAATCTCGGCCCCAATATCGAACAGATTTCCTCCCTGACCGAGCGCATGGGATCAATCACCGGACAACTTAAAACCTTCTCGCGCAAATCGACTGGCGTGCTTGAACCCGTCAATATCCGGGCCGCCCTTGATAATGTGATACAGCTGCTGTCATCGCAGTTGCATAACGAGGGCTGCGTGCTTGAACAGTCCGATTTTGCTGGCGATCTGATCGTCCATGCCGATCTGGTGCGGATCGAACAGGTTTTTGTCAATATCATCCGCAACGCGCTTGATGCGATGGCCAGCATTGATGAAAAGGATCCAAAGGCAAAAAAACGGATCATCATCGACCTGTCAGGAACACGCGATCAGGCCACCATTCGCATATCCGATACCGGTCCGGGCATTGGCGAGGAAACCCTTGGCTTGCTGTTCGACCCGTTCTTCACCACCAAGGATCCGGGTCAAGGGGTAGGGCTCGGGCTTTCGGTGACTTACGGGATTGTTCGTGACTTTGGCGGCAGCATCCGTGCCTATAACCGTGCGGGCGGCGGAGCCTGCTTTGAAATACAATTGCCACTGATGCGGGGGACGCAGAAGTAATGCCGCAATCGACAATCGATACCGCCAATGCAAATCCGCAAACGGCACAGGTAATCATCGTTGATGACGAAGAAGCCCTGCGCCTTTCCCTGTCCCAATGGCTTGATTTGTCCGGATACACCATCAGTGTCCATGCCGATGCGATTTCGGCACTTGAACATATCACACCCGATTTCGCCGGGGTGATCCTGACCGATGTTAAAATGCCAAAACTTGATGGCATTGCCTTTACCAAATCGGTTCTTGAGATCGACCGCGACATTCCGGTGATCCTGATGACCGGTCATGGCGATGTCCCGATGGCCGTCGAGGCGATGAAAAGCGGGGCATATGATTTCGTCGAAAAGCCGTTTGAACCAACCGATATTCTCGAAAGCCTCGAGCGCGCGATTGAAAAACGCAGACTTGTCATCGAAAATCGCACGCTCCGTTCACAAATCGCCCAGCAGGGCACGCTTGACAGCCGCCTGATCGGCAACAGCCCTCCGATGCGTGCCCTCAAGGCCGAAATCGCCAATATCGCCCCGACCGAAGTCCCGGTTCTGGTTTCCGGAGAAACCGGCACCGGCAAGGAACTGGTCGCGCGTGCCATTCATGACCTCAGCACCCGAAATGATCGGCGATTTGTTGCCGTTAACTGCGCGGCAATTCCCGAAAGTACCGCCGAAAGCGAGCTTTTCGGTCATGAAAAGGGAGCCTTCACCGGTGCTGCCAGCCGCCGGATCGGCTGGATCGAGCATGCCGATAGCGGCACCCTGTTTCTTGATGAAATTTCAAGCATGCCACTAGCGTTACAGGCCAAGCTTCTGCGTGTCATCGAACAGCGCGAAGTCGTGCGCCTTGGGTCAAACACCCCGGTAAAGGTCAATTTCCGGCTGATCTGTGCCACCAACGAAGATTTGCCCACCGCCGTTATCGACAAGCGTTTTCGCGAAGACCTTCTGTTTCGGATCAACACATTCGAACTGGAAATCGTACCGCTCCGCCAGCGTAAGGATGACCTGCCGTTACTTTTCGATATCTTTGCCGAACGCGCGGCTGAAAATTTTGATCGCCCTTATGAAAAACCACATGCAAGTCTGTGGGGCAGTCTTTTGGGGCATGAATGGTCCGGCAATGTGCGCGAACTTAAAAATCTGGCGGAACGCTATGTGCTTTTGACCGGCATGCCCGAAGAACGCTGGGCAAGGTTGTTTGGCAATAATGCTGCGATGGATGCATCTGCTGCATCCGATAAAACCGGATCGCTGGCCGATCAGCTCCGCCATTTCGAGCAGCACATAATTCGTGATGCCCTGATCCGCCATAACGGCAATGTCAAAACGGTCATGGATGAACTCGACATCCCGCGCCGGACTTTGAATGAAAAAATGAAGAAGCTGAATATCCGTCGCGACGATATCGAATAGCAGTAATTTATCATGCGGCCATAAAATGTTACGATGGCTGCAAAACGGGTCAATCGGCAAGATTTCGCCGACATGAAAACCATCCATCGGCAACAATCCGCCGAAAATATCGGGCATATATTTGTATCTGCCTGATATATAAAGATAAAAAATCATCTTTGGGTTGGCACAACAATTGCCAATCAGAAGGGCAAAACAATAAAAATATTTCGTCAGGGAGAATAACCAATGTCCGGGAAGGCATGCTTTCATTGCATGACATTTGATCGGCCCAAATCCGGGTCAATCGCATCATACCAGCATCGTGTGCTGTCAGGGTTCTGACATCTGCCTTGTGAAGCTGTTTCACGAGGTGTTTGCGCGTGCCGTATTTTGCAACCTGATCGGACAGGATTTTCATCCCCGACACGATATTCGTTAGAGAAGTAAGACGACCAACAACTGAGGAGATACCAAAAGATAACTGCCAATATTCGATTATTGACCGTTTCTGTTGTTATCAATGCAGTGAACATTGATCCTAGGGAGGACTAAGTATGAAATTGCGGAATCTGCTTTCTGCAGCGGCAGCACTGATGATGTTCGGTGCCCCGGCATTCGCCCAGACCCAGCTTTCCATCGCGACCGGCGGTACCGGTGGTGTTTACTACCCGTATGGTGGTGGTCTTGCCGAACTGATCGGTAAATATATTGATGGCTATGACGCCGTTGCCGAAGTTACCGGCGCGTCGGTCGAAAACATGGGCCTGATCGCACGTGGCGACAGCGACCTTGCCATCGGTCTGGCTGACACCGTTTATGCCGCTTATCACGGTACCGGCAAATTCGAAGACCGCAAACTCGACAATATCCGCGCAATTGCGTCGATCTATCCGAACGCAGTCCAGCTCGTGACCCTTGCTGACAGTGGTATCACCAGCCTCGCCGATCTGAAAGGCAAACGCGTTTCTGTTGGTGCACCGGGTTCGGGAACCGAAGTTTCGGCAAAAGTTCTGCTCGAAGCCAACGGCATCACCTATGACGACATCGAAGAACAGCGCCTGAACTTCAACGAAACCGCCGATGCAATCCGCGACGGCGATATCGATGCGGGCTTCTGGAGTGTCGGCCCGCCCACCAGCTCAATCCTCAACCTCGCAACCACGCGTGACATCAAACTGGTCGCTCTGACCGAGGAAGAAGTTGCTGCCGCCATCGACGCGGAGCCGACCTTTGCACCTTACTCGCTGCGTAAAGGCATCTACGAAGGTGTCGAGGCACCGGTTCTGACGATCTCCACCCCGAACGTTCTGGTCGTCAATGCCGACATGGACGAGGAACTGGCTTATCAGATTACCAAGACCCTGTTTGACAAGGTTGACGAACTGATCGCCATTCACCCGGCTGCAAATGACACCACGGTTGATTTCTCGGTCGGCTCGACCCCGATCGTGATGCATCCGGGAGCAATTCGTTATTACGAAGAAGCTGGTGCACCATTCCTGGATCACCTGCGTCCATGATCTCTGCCATGTGGGGGCGGCCGTTTCTGGCCGCCCTTTTCCTCCTTGCTTTGGCACCCTCCGGTCATGCCGGTGACGCCGCCAAAGAAGAAACCGACAAAACCGATCGCCTTGAAATTATCGGGGCGGATGGTCGCATTCTGGCTGAAACCGGCATCCGGCGTCAGGGGGGGTGGTGTCTTTACTGGAACCATTCAGTCACCGGCGATGGTGTGATCGATTGCTATGTCGACGATCACGGCAAGATGGTCCTGCACCGCGCCTATCAGCCCGATTTTGCTGCAGGACTGGGCCATTATCCGGGACGCGGCAAACTGACCAGCGCGGAAAATGGTGGTTATTGGATTGAAGACATTGATGAAGCCGTGCCGGGAAATGCCTATGTCCTTCGGGTCGGCAGCCTCGCGGTAAATCATCGCATCGTCACCGAAAATGACGAGATCAATCTATCGAAAATGGCCGAACATACCCGTGTCACCATACGGCTTGATACCGGGGATTAAGGATTTTAATTGATGACTGAACCGGCTCCTCTTCCGTCCATGCAGGACACAGTTGCCCAGCCCAAAATTGTTCTGGGGCTGATCACCGTGGTCGCGGTTGCGCTTTCACTGTTCCAGATGTATGGCGCGGGTATCGAACCGCTTGGCCTGTTTTATCAGCGCTCGATCCATCTGGCCTTTGTGATGTTTCTGGCTTTTCTGATGTTTCCGGCGTTCGGATCGAACCGTAAACGGGGCGTCCTTGGTTGGGTCATCGATCTGGCATTTCTGGCCGGTGCGTTCGTTACCGGTTTCTATCTGTCCTTCTATCTGGACGAGATTTTCAACCGTGCCGGCTTCTGGACCAGTACCGATCTGATCGTCGGCATCATCGCAACCGTTACCGTCCTCGAAGCCAGCCGCCGTGCTGTTGGCCTTGGCATGACCGTAATTGGCATCGTTGCCATCATTTATGCGCTCTCGGGTCCACGCGGTTCGCTGCCATGGCTTGGCGAATGGCTGCCCGGTATTCTTAGCCACCGGGGCGCTGATGTAGACCGCCTTGTCGGTCAGCTTTACCTTGGACAGGAGGGTATTTACGGCCTGCCGATGGGGGTTGCAGCAACCTATATCTTCATGTTCGTGCTGTTTGGTGCGTTCCTTGAAGTGACCGGTGCTGGTAAATTCTTTATCGACATGGCCTATGCCGCGACCGGCAGAAAGGCTGGTGGTCCGGCAAAGGCCGCTGTTCTGGCCTCGGCCGGAATGGGTTCGATCAGCGGTTCGGCCATTGCCAACGTTGTCACGACAGGCGCCTTTACCATTCCGCTGATGAAGCGCCTTGGCTATCGCCCCGCCCAGGCCGGTGGGATCGAAGCAGCCGCATCGACCGGCGGGCAAATCACCCCGCCACTCATGGGGGCGGGCGCCTTCCTGATTTCCGAATATACCCAGGTGCCGTATCTCGAAATCGTCATGATTTCGATCTTCCCGGCGATCCTGTATCTCGGCACGGTTTATCTGTTTGTGCATATCGTCGCGCTGAAGAACGGTATGCGTGGCATGCCGGTCTCAGAATTGCCGGACTGGAAGCAGGTACTTAAAGAAGGCTGGCAATTCATCCTGCCGCTTGGCGTTCTGATTTACCTTCTGGTGCTGAACATTTCTCCGATGCGCGTCGGTTTCTGGGCGATTATTTCGGTCCTTGCGGTTGCCGCCCTGCGCTACGCGATCTGGTTCTTCTACGTCGCGCCACAGAACGGTGAAAAGGCCAGCCATGACCGACTGAAGGCTGCACTTGCCAATGGCGTCAGGATTACAATCGCTGCCCTTGAACTCGGCGCAAAGAACGCGGTTGCCGTCAGCATGGCCTGTGCCGTTGCCGGGATTATCGTTGGCGTTGTTGGCCTGACCGGTCTTGGCCTGAAATTCTCGTCGATGATGATCGCGTTTTCGGGTGGCAATATCGTTCTTGCACTGGTTCTGGTGCTGCTCGCCAGTCTGATCCTTGGTATGGGCCTGCCGGTGACGGCATCCTATATCGTTCTGATCGTTCTGGTCGGTCCGGCCCTGTCCAACGAGTTCGGCATTCCGTTGCTGATCGCGCATCTGGTGGTGTTCTGGTATTCCCAGGACAGTAACGTGACCCCGCCCATTGCATTGGCCGGCTTTGCCGGGGCCGCGATAGCCGGGGCCAGTCCATTGGAAACCAGTATGCAGGCCTGGAAATTTGCCAAGGGCCTCTATCTGATCCCGGCCTTCATGGTGTTCAATCCGGAAATCATCACTGGTGGCCCGCTGCCGCTTGTGCTGTGGACCGGCTTTACCGCGATCCTGTCGCTAGCTGCCTTTGCCGCAGCACTCGAAGGCTTCATGTTTGCCAAGATTGATCTGGTATCACGCATTCTGATTGTTCCGGCGACCATTGGCATCTTCTATCCGGACCTTCGGGCAGAGATCGCAGGGACAGTCGTCATTCTGGCGATACTGGGCCTGAACTGGTGGAAAGGCCGTCATTCGGATGGTCCGGCGGCCAAAATAGCCGCCTGATCCTCCATTAAAACGGCATACTTGATCCAAAAGCCCCCGCAAGAATATTTGCCTTGCGGGGGCTTTTTCACTTTATGCGCGCACATAATACCTATGCATTCGGGCAGTAGACGCAATTACCCTCGATCGATAAGATCGGCGGAAAATAATTCCTCATACTATTGATTGAACCCCATGCAATTCCTTAGCCTTTTGCGTCAGGCACCCCGCCCGCTGGCCTTTGGCGCGCTTCACAGTTTCGGTTCGTCATTCGGTCAGACCTTTCTGGTAGCCCTTTTCGTTCCGTTCATTGGCGCCAGCCTTTCGATAAATGAAACCGAGTTTGCCAATATCTATGCCGGGATCACCATCGCAAGTGCGTTGTGCCTGCCTTTCATCGGGCGATTGATCGACCGCATTGATATGCTGCGCTATAGCCTGGCGACCATGGTGTTGCTGACCATCGGCTGCCTTGTGATTGCCTCGGCTCAATCGGTCTGGATGCTGATCGGGGCCCTGTTCATTCTGCGTCTGGCCGGGCAGGGATTAATGAGCCATGTCAGCATGACCGGCATTGCGCGCTATTTTGATCGCAGCCGGGGTCGTGCCCTCGCCATTGCAAGCTTCGGCTTTCCGTTGGCAGAGGCAATCATGCCGGTAACCCTGCTGGCACTTATCGCCGGATTTGGCTGGCGGGCGACCTATGCAGGGGCTGGTGTTTTTATCGTGGTGATCCTGATGCCGATTGCGATCCTGCTGATCCGTGATAATGCAAAATTCCGCGAGGCACCGGGCAAAACGGAAAAGGATGGCAAAGCCGCTAGTACTGATCACAGCGCCGATCAGGACGCATCCCCCGCAAGCAGCCATCCACGCCTGTTCCGGTCACGCTATATCTGGTTCTGCATGCCGATGCTTGCCGCCCCACCGCTGGTGATGACCGCCCTGTTTTTCCATCAGGGATCGATTTCAGCCAGCAAAGATATCGACCTTGCCTGGTTTGCCGCCGGTTTTACGGTTTTTGCCATTACATCGGTGATCGGGGCGTTTGGTAGCGGTCCGCTGATTGACAGCCATACTGCACGAAAGCTGTTCCCCTATCACCTGATCCCGGCCATCGGGGCGGTATCGTTGCTGGCGATCACTGAAACACCGGTCATGATCCCTGTTTATATGGGGATGCTGGGCGTCACCACCGGCTTTGCCACAACATTGCGCACGGCAATCATTCCGGAACTGGTGCCACTTAGTGAAATCGGCGCAGTCCGCAGCACATTGACCGCGGTCATGGTTCTGGCATCTGCGATTGGACCTGCGATCTATGGCTGGATGTTTGCCGCCAATATCGATATCGCGACGACGCTTTGGATCACCATCGTCGCAATGGCGGTTGTGTCAATGCTGTCCTGGATGTCGGAACGGCCCGGATTTTATATCCCGCCCGGCGTCGCACGCCAAACCGGCGAATGAGGCAGCGGGATTGCAAAGCCGAAGATCGGCGATGAGACAAAAAAATGGCCCGGAGCTCAAAAGAGCCCGGGCCAGTCGGGAAAACAGCGTCGTCTAGGGAGGAAGACGCTAGAAAAAACGCGGTAGTCCATCGCGGGAGCGTCGTTTGGGGAGGAAGATCAAACGTCGCTCGACCGCGAGGTCGTCAATTAGGCAGCACCGCCAACGGTGCCAGCAGGATGCTTGATGTCGGCCGACTTGTCAGAGCCTTTGAACAGGCTGCGGAACAGGCTGCCGATATATTCAGCGCGAAGCTGTTGGCCTTTGCGCACGCCAGCTTCAATCTCGCTGGTTTTGATGTTCAGCTTGGTGATGTCAGCATAAGTGGTCATGGCAGACCTCCTTTGAGAATTTGGTTCATTGCGACAACGTGTCGCGTTTGATGAACCCAATCTAATTTCCTTTACGGCAGAAGAGAATTACCTCAATATGCACATTACTTGTGAATATGCGTCATAAATAGGAAACATGCCGATGGATCGCGCCGCAGAAATGGAAATCTTTGTCCATGCCGTTGAAGAAGGCAGCTTTTCAGCTGCTGCACGGACCATGCGTCTGTCACCTTCGGCGGTTTCAAAATACATTTCGCGCCTTGAAGACAGACTTGGCGCGCGTCTTTTGATGCGCACCACCCGCCAGCTTAGCCTGACCGAAGAAGGCCGTGCCTTTTACGAGCGCGCACGCACGATCCTAAACGAGATCGAAGAAGCCGAAGAAGTCGTGACCCAGCTTTATGCGGCCCCGCGCGGAACGTTACGTATCAACGCATCGGTGGCCTTCACCAAGTATCAGGTCGTGCCGCTGATTCCGGAATTTCTGGCGCGTTATCCCGATGTAAGGATTGAATTGACGCTGGATGATAAATTCACCGATCTGGTCAATGATGGTTACGATCTGGCGATTCGCCTGTCCGCCCTTGAAGATTCATCCCTGATCGCACGCAAATATGCGGTCAACCGCCGCATGATCGTCGCATCGCCGGAATATCTGGAAAAGAACGGTATCCCTCGCAAGCCGCAGGAACTTGAAAACCACGACTGTCTGCATCTGTCATCGCGCGAAAGCTTTAACGACTGGCATTTCGACACGCCCGAAGGCCATGTTTCATTCCGTGCACAGGGCAGTTTTTCCGCCAATGACGGCGACGCATTGCACGAAGCGGTGGTCGCCGGACTTGGCATGGCGAGACTGGCAGAGTACCTCGTGCATGAAGATATCCGGGCAGGTCGCCTGACGCCGGTTCTGACGGAATATGTTCACGATCTGGCATGGATTTCGGCGGTGTATCCGCACAAACGCCACCTGTCACCAAAGGTCCGTGCCTTTGTGGACTTCCTGGCCGAAAAATTCACCCCCATCCCGCCATGGGAGCTTGGCCTGCGCGATGCGCGTTCGGTCCGCAAACCCGAAGCCGTTGCCGAAACCAAGGCCATTGCAGCCCCGGTAACCGAGCAGCAAAGCTAGGCGCAGAATAGGTTAGCCAATCCGAAAGCGGATATCGCCCGGACGGGCTTTGAAGCAATATTCAGACGAAGCGCTAAGATCATCAAGAGTGCGGGTTTCGCCGGTTCGGGCGAACCCGCATTTTTCATAAAAGCGATGCCCGGCTTCGAACCGTGTGTCGGTCCAAAGGACAAGATCGGTGCAATCGGGATGGGTTTGCTCCAGCCAATCAAGGGCGGTTTTCAACATGCGCTGGGCAATGCCCTTCCCACGGGTGTCGCGATCCAGATAGACCTTGTGCAATTCGGCCTGTTTTTGTGCCGGATCGAATTTGATGCCAAGGCATCCCAGGACACGTCCATGCCCCTCGACCACCCAGATACAGCCGTGATCAGTACTAAAATCATCAGCGATGGCATCAAGTTCGGGAAACTCGCCCGCACGATCAAAGATGCAACCGGGATAATCAGCAAAGACCTCCGCAATCAGGGTTGCGATCTGATCACCATCCCGATTGGTGGCTTTGCGAATGTCGAATACCATTTCCATGGACTTAATCCTACAAAACCACACCCTTGGCAAGCTTGTCATAGCCGCGCAAAACAGCATCGGTATCCATAACTGCCTTGCCCGGCCGTTGAATACGGGTCGGGCGCAGGGCGCCGCTACCGCATGCAATCGTCAGATGATCGTCAAGGATGGTGCCTGCCGGACCGGATTGATCGGTAACGATGGCAGCCTGCACCTTGATACGTTCCTTGCCGAATTCGAAATAGGCACCTGGCCATGGTGTGAAAGCACGGATTTTGCGTTCAAGTGCCGCGGCATCATCGGTGAAATCAAGCTTGGCCTCGGATTTCTCAAGCTTAGCGGCATAGGTCACGCCGTCTTCGGGCTGTCTGATTGGGCTCAGTCCGCCACCCGGAAGCTTTTCAAGCGCCTCGACAATCATTTTGCCACCCAGCTCGGCAAGATCGTCATGCAGCGTATTGGCATAGGTTTCGGACGAGATCGGGATATCACCAACCAACAACATATCGCCTGTATCAAGCCCGACATCCATCTGCATGATGGTCACACCGGTTTTATCATCACCGGCCAGAATGGCCCGCTGGATCGGGGCCGCACCGCGCCAGCGCGGCAAAAGGGACGCATGAATGTTCAGACAGCCATATTTCGGCGCATCGAGAATAGCCTTTGGCAGAATCAGGCCATAGGCCGCGACCACCGCAACATCGAGATCAAGGTCGGCAAAGGCCTTTTTCTCGTCATCGGATTTCAGGGAAACAGGTGTGCGGACCTCGATACCCTGTTCTTGCGCCCATGCATGAACCGGGGTCGGCGTTTCCTTTTGCCCGCGACCGGCAGGACGGGGTGGCTGGGAATAGACGCAGACAACATCATGACCGGCTGCGACCAGTTGCTTTAACGCCACAAGGGCGAAATCCGGGGTTCCCATAAAGGCAATGCGCAGCTTGGTCATTGGTCACGTCCTATCGTCATCAATCAGGTGATTGGCGGCAATTTGGCGTTATCTTGGCCAAATGACAAGCCAAGCCTTAAAAGGCGGGTACCCGCTTTGTCAGATTTCCAAAACAAAAGGGCCGGAAAATCCGGCCCCTGAATTCTGTGATGCGTTTCTAATCAGGCAGATTTTTTCGTCTTTTGCAGCTTCTGCACTTTTTTCAGGATCATGTTGCGCTTAAGCGCACTCAGATAATCGGTGAACAGGATGCCATCAAGGTGATCAAGTTCATGCTGGATGCAGGTTGCGAGAAGGCCGTCGGCCTCGATTTCGTGTTCCTTACCGTTTTCATCCAGATAGCGCAGGCCAACTTCGGCAGGGCGTTCGACATCGGCATATTGTTCCGGGATCGACAGGCAGCCTTCCTGATAAACCGATGTATCCTCGGACTCCCAGATGATTTCCGGGTTCACGAGTTTCAGCGGCTGGGGCTTTTCCTTGTCATCGGAAACGTCCATGACAACCACGCGCTTCATCACGCCGATCTGGGGCGCGGCAAGTCCGATACCCGGTGCCGCATACATGGTTTCAAGCATGTCATCGAGCAATTCACGGATTTCGTCATTCACCTCGGCCACCTCTTCGCATTCCTGCTTGAGGCGGGGATCGGGAACAATGAGAATGTCGCGCAGGGCCATGTGTCTTCTGTCCGGGTTTGGAAATCTATGCGTTCATCGCATTATAGCGAAATCAGCGCTTCGAGATAAGGTTTCGTCGCACGTTAGTCAAGCAAACAGCCCTGTATTAACGCGCAACTCACCCATGATCGGTACCGGTATGGGCCGTTTCGTCGTCATCATCACCGGTTTCGCCCGTCAATAAATCGGAAGGAGCCCCAAGCAATTCGGTTTTGGTGATTTCACGGACATGGGTTTCGGCATGAAGCGGTTCTTCGATGGCGCGATCATCGGCAACGATATGCTTTTCCTTAAGCTTGCGGGCGGACACCAGTACCGTGCCTTCAAGCGTGCCAAGAGTCTTGTTGTAGTTTTTGACCGTGCTTTCAAGCGACTTGCCCATAGAGGCAAAGTTTTTGGCAAGGGTCCCCAGACGATCAAAAAGCTGCTGACCGATTTCGCTGATATCACGGGCATTTTCGGCAAGAGCTTCCTGACGCCAGCCATAAGCCACGGCCTTCAGAAGCCCGAGCAGGGTCGTCGGCGTTGCCAGAATGACGCCATCGCGGAAGCTGTCTTCGATCAGGCGTGGATCGCGTTCAAGTGCTGCCGAGAAGAAGCTTTCACCGGGCAGGAACAGAACAACAAATTCCGGAGAATCGACTGATTTCCAATAGGATTTCTTCGAAAGGTCCGAAATCACCTTGCGCACATTGGTGACATAGGTGCCCATCAGGGCCTCGCGGCGGATATCGTCGTGCTTTTCCTCGATCGCCTCAAGATAGGCCGATGTCGGGGCCTTGGCGTCGACAACAATGTTTTTGCCGCCCGGCAGATGAATGACCATGTCCGGCTTCTGCGCACCTTCGTCGGTATTGAAATGCACCTGCTCTTCGAAATCGCAATGTTTGAGCATCCCGGCCAGTTCAACGATCCGGCGCAATTGCAGTTCACCCCATTTTCCAGATACCGACGAGCTTGACCGCAGGGCGGAGCTAAGCGTCTGGGTTTCCTTGGACAGACGGGTTTGCGATTCGACCAGTTGACCGACCTGATTGCGCAATTCGCCGTAAGCTTCCTTGCGCGAATTTTCCAGTTCGTTGACCTTGGTATCGAAAGCCTGCAATCGTTCCTGGATCGGTTTGACGAGCCCGTCAATTGCCTGCTGGCGTTTTTCCAGATCGCCTTTGGCCCCTTCCTGCATCCGCGAGAAATTTTCGCGTGCCAGCTTCATGAACTCGTCATTGTTGACTTTAAGCGCGTCAGACGACAATGCCTTGAAGCTATCAAGCAGTTTGGTCCGCGCATCATCAAGCATTGCGAGCTTTTCGGTGGTGGCTTCGCGTTCTTTTTCCAGTCTGGTTTCGGCAATGGCGCGTTTTTCGGCTTCTTCGGAAAGCCGGTTACGCGTGGTCGCCAGTTCAGATACCAGTTCGCGACGGGCTTCATCAGCCTGATCAAGTTGCGCCGCCAGAAGGGCGGTTCGCGACTCTGCCTCGGCCATCGCGGCTTCTTTGGTGCGTTTGACCATCAGCACACTGAAAACCAGTGCGACGACAAATGCCGCAATTGCGCCCGCTGCAAGAGAGATCGGATCCATATTCCCACCGTTTGGTTATAACCTGATTTCTTTGTATCTGTTTTGTTCCATTAAATCCAGAACGCAACCGCATTGATGTATCGGTGTGAAACGTGGCAAATCGCCAGATCGTGACTGGCGGGATCACAATAATATCACTATGTTTCAATCACCTATTTCAGGGTGTGCACTTTTTTCGGCATCCAGACAGGACGACCGGAACGGTTTGGCTGTGATCCCATAATCAAACCGCTCGCAAGACAGGGAAATCAGGATTGTATCGCGGTAATTGCTGTGCATTTTGCCCCCCGTCTTAAGTTGTATTCCCTGAAATCCATCAGCGCACTAGCATAGGGCGCAAGCGACAGGAACCGATTTACGCCATGCCGTCCGGCTGATCTTGCATCGCCCGTTCGGTTATCCTGCACCGGTTGTAATAACTGTTATTGCAACTGCAAAAATCGGCATCTGGCACGCACAAGAATATCGTACCGGCCCAAAGACCTTTCAGCGGGCAGGTGACCGGTACGAGCGTACAGACAACAGGAAACGAACAAGAGGCCACATATGTCTGCGAACGTTTATCCCGTCTCCGACGACATCGCGAAGGGCGCGCTGATCGACAAGGCAAAATACGACGCCATGTACAAGCAGTCGGTCGAAGATCCCGAAGGCTTCTGGGGCGAACACGGCAAGCGCATCGACTGGATCAAGCCGTTTACCAAGGTCAAGAATGTCAGCTTTGATGCCAAAGACCTTTATATCAAGTGGTATGAAGACGGCACGCTGAATGTTGCAGCCAACTGCCTTGATCGTCATCTGGCGAAGCGCGGTGACCAGACCGCGATCATTTTCGAAGGCGACGATCCGTCCGTTTCCGAACATATCACCTACAAAGATTTGCATGAACGTGTCTGCCGGTTTGCCAATGCCCTGAAATCGATGGGTGTCGGCAAGGGTGACCGCGTTGTCATTTACCTGCCGATGATCCCGGCCGCAGCGGTTTCGATGCTGGCCTGCGCGCGCATCGGTGCGATCCATTCCATCGTGTTTGGCGGGTTTTCGCCCGAAGCCCTCGCGGGCCGCGTTGAAGATTGCGGTGCGAAGGTTGTCATCACATCGGATGAAGGCCTTCGTGGCGGGCGCGGTGTACCTCTGAAACGCAATGCGGACGAAGCCCTTTCCCATCCGGGTGTCAAATCCGTCGAAAAGCTTGTTGTCGTCAAGCATACCGGCAAGGACATCGCATGGAATGATGCGCGCGACGTCTGGTATCACGAGGTTTGCGAGGCAGCATCACCTGATTGCCCGCCGACCGAGGTCAATGCCGAAGACCCCCTTTTCGTTCTCTATACCTCGGGTTCGACCGGCAAGCCGAAGGGCGTTCTGCACACGTCGGGCGGTTACCTTGTTTACGCATCGATGACCCATCAGTATGTCTTTGATTATCACGAGGGTGATATTTACTGGTGCACGGCCGATGTCGGCTGGGTCACCGGGCACAGCTATATCGTTTACGGGCCGCTTGCAAACGGGGCGACGACCCTGATGTTTGAAGGTGTGCCAAGCTATCCGGATGCATCGCGTTTCTGGCAGGTGTGCGAGAAGCACAAGGTCAATATCTTCTATACCGCGCCGACCGCGATCCGTGCCCTGATGCGCGAAGGCGAAAGCTTTGTGAACAAAGCTGATCTTTCGAGCTTGCGCATCCTCGGCTCGGTGGGCGAGCCGATCAACCCCGAAGCCTGGGAATGGTATCACGAGCATGTCGGCAAGCGGAATTGCCCGATTGTCGATACCTGGTGGCAGACCGAAACCGGCGGCATCCTGATTACGCCGCTTCCGGGGGCGACCGACCTTAAACCGGGTTCGGCAACCTTGCCGTTCTTTGGTGTTGAACCGGCCCTTCTGGATAATGAAGGCAAGGAACTGACCGGCGCAACCGATGGCAACCTTGTGATCAAGGATAGCTGGCCGGGTCAGATGCGCACGGTTTATGGCGATCATGAACGGTTCATCCAGACCTATTTCAGCACATTCGCCAATGTCTATACCACCGGCGACGGTGCACGACGGGACGAAGATGGTTATTACTGGATCACCGGCCGCGTTGATGACGTGATCAACGTTTCGGGTCATCGCATGGGCACTGCCGAGGTTGAAAGTGCACTGGTCGCACATGCCAAGGTGGCGGAGGCCGCCGTGGTCGGCGTACCGCACGATATCAAGGGACAGGGCATCTATGCTTATGTCACGCTGAATGCCGGTGAAGAACAGACCGACGAACTGCGCAAGGAACTGGTTCAGTGGGTGCGCAAGGAAATCGGCCCGATTGCCAGCCCCGATTATATCCAGTGGTCACCGGGTCTTCCGAAAACCCGTTCGGGCAAAATCATGCGCCGTATCCTGCGCAAGATTGCCGCCAACGAATATGACCAGCTTGGCGATACATCGACCCTTGCCGATCCGGGCGTGGTTGATGATCTGATCGAAAACCGCCAGAACCGGAAATAGTCTGATCTGCCTAAATCGCAGAGATCAGAACTTCAGGACAAAACCCGCCGCTATTCCGGCGGGTTTTTCCATTCCAGACTGGGTTTTGCACAAAATGCCCGGCAAAGATCACGCCCCCTGCGGTTGTGCCATATTTTAAATTGGTATAGGTACAGCCTTCTGCATTGCAATACTGACCGTTAGGGACGGCTTTCATGCCGCCAGATGACACTCCAGCCCCGGGGACAGACTGGGCTGTTTGATACGGAGAAGTTCTGTGAATACCGATTTCCTTCCGCGTTTGCGGGCCGAATGGCTTGGCAATATCCGTGGTGATGTGCTTTCGGGCCTTGTGGTGGCACTTGCACTGATCCCCGAAGCCATTGCGTTTTCCATCATCGCCGGGGTCGATCCCAAGGTCGGGCTTTATGCATCCTTCTCGATTGCAGTGATTACCGCGATCTTTGGTGGACGGCCGGGCATGATTTCGGCTGCCACCGCGGCAACCGCCGTGCTGATGGGATCGCTTGTGCGCGATCACGGACTTGATTACCTGCTGGCGGCAACCGTGCTTGCCGGGGTGATCCAGATGCTGGCCGGGGCGCTTCGGCTTGGAAACCTGATGCGGTTTGTCTCGAAATCGGTGATGACGGGCTTTGTCAACGCGCTCGCCATTCTGATTTTCATGGCGCAATTGCCGGAACTGACCGGTGTCAGTTACATGACATATGTGATGGTCGCGGGCGGACTTGCGATTATTTACCTGTTCCCGCGGATCACGAAAATTGTCCCCTCGCCATTGATCTGCATTATCGTTCTGACGATCCTGTCCCTGTTTATCGATGGTGATCTACGCACGGTCGGCGATATGGGTGCATTGCCCGATGCCTTCCCGGCGATTTACCTGCCTGATGTGCCGCTGAACCTTGATACCTTCCTGATCATCCTGCCCTATTCGGCGGCGGTGGCGGCAGTCGGGCTTCTGGAAAGCCTGATGACGGCACAGATCGTGGACGAACTGACCGATACACCATCGAACCGCATCCGCGAATGCTATGGTCAGGGGATTGCCAACTTCTTTACCGGTTTCATCGGTGGCATGGCCGGTTGTGCGATGATCGGCCAGTCGGTAATCAATGTGAAATCGGGCGGGCGGTGCCGCCTTTCGACCTTCCTTGCCGGTATTTTCCTTCTGATCCTGATTGTGGTTCTGGGCGATCTGGTGGCGATCATTCCGATGGCCGCACTTGTCGCGATCATGATCATGGTATCAATCGGGACATTCAGCTGGTCCTCGATCAAGAACCTGCGCGAACATCCGCGCAGTTCATCCATCGTGATGCTGGCAACTGTTGTGACCGTGGTCGGCACGCATAACCTTGCGATTGGCGTTCTGATCGGTGTTTTGCTTTCCGGGATATTCTTTGCATGGAAAATCGCGCAGATCTTCCGGGTTACCAGCACGCTTTCAGCCGATGGCACGCAGCGAACCTACGAAGTGCGCGGGCAGATTTTCTTTGCCTCGGTCGAAGACTTCACCAAGGCATTCGATTTCCGCGAAGCCCTTGATAAAGTGACCATTGATGTCAGCCATGCTCATATCTGGGACATCTCAAGCGTTTCAGCTCTTGACATGGTCGTACTGAAATTCCGCCGTGAGGGGGCCGAGGTCGAGTTGATCGGTCTCAATGAAGCCAGCGAGACAATTGTTGATAAACTGGCCATCCACGACAAGCCCGGCGCACTTGAACGCCTGATGGGCCACTAAGGGGAACGTTCAATGACACATCTGATCGCACTGATCGATGGATCGGGCTATTCGCAAAGCGTTCGCGACCTGACCTGCTGGGTAGCCAAACGCACCGAAGCATCGGTTGAACTGATGCATGTGTTGGGTCGCCGCGGCGTGGGCTCCGAACCCGCCGACCTTAGTGGTAACCTGAAACTTGGTGCACGTAGCGCCCTTTTGCAGGAACTGGCCGACCTTGATGAACAGAAGGCCAAGCTAGAGCTAAAACGCGGGCGGCTGTTGCTTGAAGAAGCCAAATCGGGCCTTGAAGAAGCTGGACTTTCATCCGTTACCTCCAAGCTTCGTCATGGCGATCTGATTGATGCAATTGGCGAGTTTGAAGGCGATGCCGACCTGATCATCATTGGCAAGCGGGGCGAGGCCGCCGATTTTGCCAAACTGCATCTGGGATCAAATCTTGAACGGGTTGTCCGGTCTGCGACCAAACCGGTTCTGGTCGCATCGCGCGCGTTCAAACCGATCAGCAAGTTCCTGATTGCGTTTGATGGTGGTGAAAGTGCGATGAAGGCGGTACGCCATATTGCGGGTGGCAAGCTTTTTACAGGGCTTCCATGCGTTTTGCTGTGCGTTGGCAAACCAACTGACAGCCTTCAGGAAAAGCTTGATGACACGGCAGCCCTTCTGCGCAAGGCGGGCTACGAGGTCGAGGCCGGTTTCGAAGCCGGTGAGCCCGAAGACGTGATTAAAAACCGTATCGAAAGCGACAATATCGATCTTCTGGTCATGGGCGCCTATGGCCATTCGCGCATCCGCAACCTGATCATTGGCAGCACGACGACCGAAATGGTCCGGTCCTGTCAGGTGCCGGTAATGATGTTCCGCTAGTGACCAAAAGCCCGGCAGTTTCCCTGCCGGGCTTTTGGTATAGCAATATGGATACCGGAACTTAGCGCAACAGGAAACGCCCGAAATTGGCATTGATCTGGCGTTCGAGTTCACGATCAAGGTCCATCAGGAGCGTTGCGGTTTCATCATAAACAGCCTTTTCACGTTCGGCGACGGACATCGATTCTGCAAGGGTCCGGGTGCGAACCGCGGTTGCGGCAACTTCACCCTTCTGGGTGCCATTCGGGTCAAGAACCTCAAGCTTGGCGGAAACTTTCATTTCGACCTTTTCGGACTGATCATCGGTAAAGACGCCCGAAAAACCCTTGGTGGTTTTAAGCGCGTTTGAGGTGATGGATGCCTCGGTCACGCTATAACGCAGAATATCACTGGTGCCTGCCGTCTGGATGCGGTCATCGGGCCAGTTCATCGCCATCTTGCCAAGGCTGAACGGCAGATAGGCTTCAAGGTTGTTGTCACCCCCGGCCGGATAGGCCGCCACTTTTTCAATCGGCCCGGCTGCAAATACAATCGGGTCGAGATGGCGCCAGGTCACATCGGGATAGGTCTGCACCGGTGCGCTGGTACAGGCCGCCAGAAGGGCAACAACTGCACCCGCCAGGGCCACGCGCATTCCATTGATGGACAATGCCTTCATCAAGTCTTTCTCCTGCCTCAAATAAAAACGCCACCATACCTTTGTGTGGGCATGGTGACGTTGCTTGATGATTAAGGCAAGGCTGTGACAATCAAAAACCGCGCCGATGCAGCAACTTATGCTTCATCGCCGGATTTAAGCGCACGCAGGTCGGCCTCGTTGAAGCCATAGCGCGTGTTGCAGAACTGGCAGGAAACCGCGACTTCGCCGCTATCGGGTTCGCGCATGTCCAAAAGTTCTTCAAGCGGATAGGACACAAGCGCACCTTCGATTTTCTGACGCGAACAACGGCATTTGAACTGCAACGCCGTCTGATCAAACACGCGCGGTTCTTCGTCGTGGAACAGACGCCAGATCAGGTCATGCGCCGAAAGCGAAATATCGACCAGTTCGTTTTCGGTCGCACTCGCCATCAGGATCTTGGATCGGTTCCAGTCCTCGGTAATCTTTTCGGCGTCTTCCGGGGTTGCCGCTTCGCCCGAAGCACTGGCCGGAAGACGCTGCAGGAACAGCCCACCAACCCACCAGTCATTGGCCTGTTCGCCCTGATGGACTTCAAGCTTGAAGGAAGCTTCGATCTGTTCGGACTGACGGAAATAGGACTCGGCACATTCCGCAAGCGTATTGCCTTCGAGCGACACAATACCCTGATAGCGTTCGTGATCGCCGCCCTGATCGACGGTGAAGGCGATGTGGCCATGCCCCATCAGCTTGTGCACCTGTCCGCGCAGGGCATCTTCACCACCGTCTTCGGCCGCAATCATGGTGCTGAGGCGGTCTTCGTCAACACGCGCACAGGCGCGAATGTTGCCGTCGCTATCGACGTCGACAACCATCATGCCAATTGGACCGTCAGACGAGGTCTGAAGGGTAAACAGGCCTTCATATTTCAGCGCCGAGGACAGCAGAACAGCAAGCCCGATAATCTCGCCCAGCAGATGATTTGCAAGCGCAGGATAGCTGTGCTGACCAATGATGGTCTGCACGGTCGGGCCAAGCCGTGCGAAACGGCCACGAATATTGGAATGATCCAGCGTGAAGGGCTGACAAAAATCGACAGCGATCTGCATTTTCGGGTTCCGCGTTTTTACGTGTTCCGGGGCGTATAACAACAGCAGAACCGCATTGTCCAGCCATGTCACGCCAAAACAAAGGGGCGAACATCACTGTCCGCCCCGAAATTCTGATGCTTATTTAGTCTGCACCGTCAGGAAGGCAAGCCATTAAAGCAGTATAGCAGAACCCCTTTCTGCGCATGCAGACGGTTTTCAGCCTCGTCAAACACCACCGATTGCGGCCCGTCGATCACATCGTCGGTAACCTCTTCGTTACGATGGGCAGGCAGGCAATGCATGAAGATCGCATCCTTGTTTGCCTTTGCCATTGCGGCGGAATTGACCTGATAGGGGGCCAATGCTTCCATGCGGGCGTCGGCGTCCTCGTCCCCCATCGAAACCCAGCAATCGGTAACGATAACGTCGGCCCCGTCCAGCGCGCTGTCCATATCGGTCATGCGGACCTTGCCACCCTCGGCATTGGCCGTTTCGATCAGACCCTGATTGGGGCGATAACCCGCCGGACAGGCCATATCAAGCGAGAACCCGAATTTCGGCGACGCATGTATAAAGGATGCCGAAACGTTGTTCCCATCGCCGACCCAGGCGAATTTCAACCCATCAAGGCGTCCCTTGTGTTCCTTGACGGTCATAAGGTCGGCCATGATCTGGCAGGGATGGCTTTGATCGGTCAGGCCATTGATGACCGGAACGGTGGCATATTTCGCCAATTCCAGCAGTTTCAATTCGTCCGTCGTACGGATCATGATCGCATCGACAAAGCGCGACAGAACGCGTGCGGTATCGGCAATGGTTTCGCCACGGCCCAGCTGCGAACTTGCGGCATCAAGGATGACAACATCACCGCCTAGCTGGCGCATACCAACTTCGAATGACACGCGTGTACGGGTCGATGGTTTTTCAAAAATCAGGGCAAGTGTCTTGCCCGCAAGCGGCTTGTCACCAAACGGTGCCTTGCCTGCCTTTTCCACAGATCCAAGTTCAAGAATATCGTTCAGCGTTCCCGCCGACATTTTGTCGAGATCGAGAAAGTGCCTGATATCAGTCATTTCAGTCTTCCTTATTGCGCCAAGGCTGCCGCGGCGGCATCGATTGCTGCCAGCGCCTCGTCAACATGGGTTTTGGTGATGTTAAGCGGCGGCAAAAGACGCACCACGTTATCGCCCGCCGGAACGGTCAAAAGACCCAGTTCACGCAGTTTTGCGACAACATCAACATTGGTCGGCACAGTTTTCATACCCAGAAGCAGGCCCATGCCACGGACTTCCGCGATAAAGCCCGGATGTTTTCGGGCAATGGCCGCTAGGCCGTCACGGATCAACTGGCTCATGGCAAGAACATTGTCCATGAAACCGGGTTTAAGGATGACGTCAAGAACCGCATTGGCCGCTGCCATGGCAAGCGGATTGCCGCCAAAGGTCGTGCCATGCATCCCCGCAGGCAATGCCTGTGCCGCGCGTTCGGTCGCCAGCAACGCGCCAACCGGGAAACCACCGCCAAGCCCCTTGGCCGATGAAATCAGATCGGGCTTCATCTCCGACCATTCATAGGCATAAAGCTTGCCCGTACGGCCAACGCCGGTCTGGACCTCGTCAAACATCACAAGCAGGCCGAATTCGTCAGCCGCTTTTCGCAGACCTTCAAGGTAACCTTCGGGGGCCTTGCAGATACCGCCTTCGCCCTGGATCGGTTCGACCAGAATACCTGCGGTCTCGGGCGTGATCGCATCGCGCAATTCGTTCAGATTGCCAAATGCCACACGATCAAAACCATCAGGCATCGGGCCAAAGCCCTCGCGGTATTTATCGCTATAACCGGCGGTCAGGGTACCAAGCGTCCGACCGTGGAAGGCATTGGTTGCCACCAGAATCCGGTTCTTTTCGGCGTGACCGCTGACATACTGGTAGCGGCGCAGCATCTTGATGCCGGCCTCGTTGGCCTCCGCCCCGGAGTTACAGAAGAACACCGTGTCGGCAAAGGTATTTTCAACCAGACGTGCCGCCAGTTTTTCCTGCCCCGGAATCCGGTACAGGTTCGACGTATGCCAAACCTTTTTCGCCTGTTCGGTCAGGGCTTCGACCAGATGCGGATGCGCGTGGCCAAGGGTATTCACCGCAATACCCGACCCGAAATCGAGGAATCGTCGGCCATCCTGCGCATAGAGATAAGGTCCTTCACCTTTCTCAAAGGCCAGATCGGCCCGCGCGTAGGTCGGCATGACGGGAGTAATCACTTCTTCATTCCTCAATCAGGGGTAAAAAATCATTCCTGACCAGAAGGTCAGTTCCGGCAGAATACCGGGAAGCCGCGGAGTATCAAGAGATTCCTGACCTCTGTCAACGACGCAAAACCCCGTATACGAACAGGGCTGATATGAAAAAGAGCAGCATCCGATGCGGAATGCTGCTCTTAAACGGAATTTAATGCTGAAAGCCGCACTGTTTTGGCGATCAGGCCTTAAGCTTGTAGCCGCTTTTGATCATGCGATAGCACAGAATCCAAAGCAGGACATTGACCACGGCCAACACCACAACCCCGGTCATCACAGTGCCGTCCGAAACCCCGGTAAAACCATAGCGGAACCCGTCAATCATGTAGAAGAACGGGTTGTAATGGACCAGTACCTTGCCAGCTTCGGGCAGGTTTTCGGCGCTATAGAATGTGCCCGACAGGAAAGAAAGCGGGGTAATGACAAAGTTGGTGACAACCGCGATATGGTCGAATTTCTCGGACCATACACCACCGGCAATACCCAGAAGCGACAACATCAGCGACGCCGAAATCCCGAAATACAGGATCGCCCAGATATTGTGGATGCCGACATCAACAAAGAACGCCATGACAATGGTGGTGGCAACACCAACCATAATCCCGCGCGTCACCGCACCGAATGCAAAACCGGCAACCATTTCACCGGCCGAAAGCGGCGGCATCAAAACATCAACAATATTGCCCTGTACCTTCGAGATGATGATCGAGCTTGAGGTATTGGCAAAGGCATTCTGGGCCATGGTCATCATGACCAGACCGGGGGCAAGGAAGGTGGCGAAAGGAACGCCGTTTACCGTCTCGACCGCGCGCCCGAGTGCCAGAAGGAAGACCGCCATGAATAACAGGCTGGTAACCACCGGTGCTCCGATGGTTTGCAGATGGACGTTCAGAAAACGTCGAACTTCCTTGGCATAAAGCGTCCACAGACCGAGCCAGTTGATCGCGCCCATTTGACGCGGTGCTAGCTCTTTCATGAAAAATCCTTCGGAAAAATGCAGACAATTGCCGGTAAAATAGGGAGAGTTGGGCATCAAGTGCAAGGGTGCGTATTGATCAGCATTGGATGAAATGAAAGAATCACACGAAAACCGCAGTGATTTAGCGCCTGACAGCAAGGCGGAAAAATTTGGCGGTAACGCCAGTTTTTCCCGCAAAAGTGCTGCCAAAGGCAAAGATCGCGACCCGCGCGAACCCAAAAAGCCGCGCCGGGTAACGCGCGACTATCTGATGAATTATGCCACCTGGTATCTGGAACGCTTTGCCGCGTCACGCGCCCGGCTTGAAAAACTGATGCGCGGTAAGATCAGGCTTTCGATCGCGGAATACGGCACCGATCCGCAGGAAGCCGAAGAATGGATGAAAAGCGTTCTGAACACCTGCGAGAATGCCGGATTTATCAATGACACCACCTATGCCAAGGGACGTGCCAGATCGCTTTTGCGCAAGGGCAAGGCCATGCGGGTTATCGCCGCAGATCTGAACGCACGCGGCATTGCATCGCACATGATTGATGACACCATCACCGACCTCAGACAGGAAGCCGATCAGGCGGCCTATGAAGATATCCGGGGTACCGATCCCAACCTTGCCGCCGCCGCGGCTTATGCCCGACGCCGTCGGCTTGGACCATTTCGTCGGCCTGACCAGCGCGATGAAAAACGCGACAAGGATCTGGCCGCACTTGCCCGGCAGGGATTTGGCTATGACACCGCCACCCGGATCATTGATGGCGATCTGGATCACCTGAACGATCTGTTATCCATGATTGACGGCATCTGATTGCTGGGCGGGCGTTTTTTCGGGCACCGAAAGACTGCGTTTCCGCATTGCGTGGAACAAATGTCACCCCGACAAGTTCCATAAAAGCGTAGACCCAAGGGCAAGACGAGAGAGATCAAGTCATGACCGCACATACACACAAGGCAACGCTTTACCGGATGGTGATGGACGACCATATCTGTCCGTTCGGCCTGAAATCGCGCGACCTTCTAAAAAGGGAAGGATACGCCGTCGATGATCACTGGCTGACCACCCGGAAAGAAACTGACGACTTTCAGGCAGAATACAATGTCGAAACCACCCCTCAGACATTCATTGATGGAGATCGGATCGGCGGCCATGACGAATTGCGGGAATATTTCGGCAAGCCGGTAAATGATGGCAATTCGGTTACCTATCAGCCGGTCATTGCCGTTTTCGGCATGGCGGCACTTATGGCGCTGGGCCTTAGTTGGGCCGCATTTGGCGATTTCCTGACGGTTCGGGCGGTTGAGTGGTTCATAGCGACGTCGATGTGCATTCTTGCCATCCTGAAGCTTCGGGATCTGGAAAGCTTTTCGAACATGTTTCTGGGTTATGACCTGCTCGCGCAACGGTGGGTACGATATGCCTATATTTACCCGTTTGGTGAGGCACTGGCAGGTGTGCTTATGATTTTTGGCGCCCTTATGTGGCTTGCCGTTCCTGTTGCCCTTTTCATCGGGACAATCGGGGCTGTATCGGTGTTCAAGGCGGTTTATATCGAGATAAGCGCAACCTCAAATGCGCCTGCGTCGGTGGGGACAGCAATGTTCCGCTTGGTTTCATTTCACTGACAGAAAACATCATGATGGTCGCGATGGCGATCTGGATGACGGTGAGATAGACAACAACGGGCTGGTGCAATCGGGATTGAGCCCCTAAAAAGAACCGATACAGACTGCCTTTTGCGTGAAGGAGAACCATGAATATGATGGTCCGCATCTATCACAATCCGCGTTGTTCCAAGTCGCGCCAGACCCTTGCATTGATCGAGGAACAGGGAATTACCCCCGATGTGATCCAGTATCTGGATACACCACCCACTCCACAGGAATTAAAAGAAATTCTTGGCATGCTGGGCATGGCCCCGGAAGATATCCTGCGCAAGAAAGAAGCCAAAGAAGAAGGCATCGCCGATCTTCGTGGTGACACATTGATCGAGGCCCTTTGTGCCCATCCGCGCGCGATTGAACGCCCGATTGTGGTCAACGGCCACAAGGCCGCCCTTGGGCGACCGCCGGAAAGTGTTCTGGAAATTCTTTAGCGTCACCTGAAATATCGAATGACTTCAAACGCCTGTGCCATTTCCGCACGGGCGTTTTTCGTTATTAATAAAAGTCGAACGGGCGCAAAGTCATTATGTCTAATCCAAAGACATAAATGTCAGGAGGTTGCTCATGATTGCTGCGTTTGCCCTGATCCTTGTCTGCCAGCTGTTTGGCGAGGTGATATCGGAACTGTTTGACCTGCCGGTACCCGGCCCTGTGATCGGACTTGGGCTTTTGTTTATCGGGCTGATTGTCAAACGCCACCCGCCCAAGGTTCTGACCGATGCCGCCGATAACCTTCTTATCCATTTTTCGCTGCTGTTCGTTCCGGCCGGTGTCGGTGTGGTGACACAGCTTGACCGGCTGCGTGGGGACTGGTTGCCGATTACGGCCGCCCTGATCTTTTCCACCCTGCTTGCGATGGTTCTGACCGCCCTTCTGATGTCGAAACTTCTTCCCAAACCGAAGGCATCCATCGGCGACGGGGACGCAAAATAATGGGCGAGACAGATATCACGCAACTTTGGGTTTATCTTTCGACCAAGCCATTAACCGGCCTTACCATTACGCTTGTCGCCTATTCCATCGGGTTCTGGCTGTATCAGAAAACCGACCGCAATCCGGTTTGCAATCCGGTGGTCATCGCCATTGCGTTGATTGCGTTGCTGCTGGAAAGCACCGGCACCCCCTATGCGACCTATTTCGAAGGGGCACAGTTCGTGCACTTCCTTTTGGGTCCGGCGACGGTGGCACTTGCCGTACCGCTGTTTCGCCAGATGGAAACATTGAAACGGGCATTGCCGGTGATTATTTTCGGTGTGCTGTTCGGATCGCTGGTTGCGAGTGTCAGCACAGTTGTTCTGGCCTGGATCCTTGGCGCGAGCCCGGAAACACTGGCTTCCCTGGCACCGAAATCGGTCACGACACCGGTTGCTATGGGTATTGCCGATGAAATTGGTGGTGTCCCGGCCCTGACTGCGGTTTGCGTGATCGCAACCGGCATTGTCGGGGCAACACTGGGCCCGATGGTGATGAATTTGGCCCGATTGAAAGACTGGCGGGCGCGCGGATTTGCCATGGGGGTTGCCGCACACGGAATCGGAACGGCACGGGCGTTTCAGGTCAATGAAACAGCCGGGGCGTTTTCAGGATTGGCGATGGGGTTAAATACGCTGGCCACCGCCCTGACCCTGCCATTCCTGTGGCATTGGTTCTTCGGGTGAGCCGAAACTCACCCGAAGCCCAAAGCCTTATCCGGCACGTAGCTGTTTGAGGAAGTCGGAGACCGTTCTGTGAAGGGTTTCGATCTGCCCTGACAGGGCACCGACATTTGTATCAAGCTCGCTTGCGGCAGCACCGCTGCTGCTTGCAGCCTGATGGATTTCCTCGATATTGCTGACAACCTCGCTTGAACCGCTCGACGCGGTCGCGGCACTGTTGGCGATCTCACTGACGGCAGCATTCTGTTCGGAAACAGATGCTGAAATACCGTTGGTGATATCGTTGATGGTCGCGATGGTCTGGGTCACTTTTTCGATGGCCTCGACCGTCAGTTTGGTTTCGCTTTGAATCGCCCCGATCTGCTGGGCGATTTCATCTGTCGCCTTGGCTGTCTGATTGGCAAGGTTTTTGACTTCCTGCGCAACGACGGCAAAGCCTTTGCCTGCTTCGCCGGCACGGGCGGCCTCAATCGTGGCGTTTAGTGCCAGCAGGTTGGTCTGGGCCGCAATGTCGTTAATCAGACTAACGACTTCGCCGATCCGTTCCGCTGCATCGGCAAGACCGCTAACCATTTCGTTGGCCCGCGATGCTTCACCCACCGCGGTATCAGCGATTGATGTCGATTCGTCGACCTGGTTTCCGATGCCGGTAATCGATGCGGAAAGTTCTTCGGTTGCGGCGGCAACAGTCTGCACGCTTCGGGCTGACTCGTTGGCCGCTTCGCTGACATGGCTGCTTTGGCGAACCGAATGATCGGCAGAATCCCGCATCTGACGGGTCGAGCGCATCATGCCCTCGGTTGCCTGACGGACCGAGGAAACGATCTGCCCGACAGATTCCTCAAGCTCCTTCGCAAGGCGGTTACGCTGCTGAACGCGTTCATCCTCGTTGCGTTTTTCAGCCGAAATTCTGGCTTCCTCGGCTTCCTTGATCTGGCCTGCTGTTTCTTTCCAGCGAACAAGACCATCAGCAATCACACCGATTTCATCCTTGCGCGCCGTGTAGGCAACATCGCCAGAAAAATCGCGATCCACAAACCGGGCAATGGTATTGCCCAAAACATGAAGCGGACCGAGCTGCCAGCGCAGCAGAACCACCAACAGGACACCGGCAATCAGGGCAACGATAATACCGGCAATCGCAATGCGAAGCTCAATAGCCGATGCGACCTCGGCAACTTCGGCCTTTTTGATCCCGACATACAGAATGCCGATCACATCGCCGGCCGGATTGAAGATCGGCGTATATTGCGTGACATAGGCGGTACCAAGAATGACAGCCTCACCGCGGAAGGTTTTCCCCGATGTTGTCGGCGCATAGGCCGCACTGCCATTGCCAAGCATCGTCCCGACCGCGCGCTGGCCATCCGGTTTGATGATGTTGGTGGAAACGCGGATAAAGTCCTTTTCCGCGGGCACCCAGGAAAACACGGTTGCCGTCTGACCGGTTGCCGTTCCGATACGATCAATCAGACTGTGCGATGACAGATCGGGAATTTCGGGCATGACCAGCTTGGTGGTTTCGCCGTCGGCACCGATCGTTACCTTCAAATCCGGATAAGCATCCTGCAGCAACAGGGCCGCAACACGCAGGTTGAGCTTTTGCGATTCCAGGCTGGTATCACTTACCTGCTGATCAATACGCTGCATGATAACCACGCCAAGCAGAAAGATACCGCTGACGAGGATGATCAAGGCTGCCAGCGCAACCTTGAAAACAATACTTCTGGACATAATTATTCGTCCCCTGACCCCAATGCATCGAGCCCAATGGGACCAATGCAAATAACTGCCCACAACCCAAAAACCTGACCGATAGTCAGGCTGGATCAGACTTCAACACTACAGCGATTTAATAATCGCACTTATGTCTTTGGAATCTGGTGATCTTTATTTGGCAGTTCAAGAATGTAAAATCAAAACAGCTGAACATTTGTGCAAAAAATGATCAAAACTGCCAGAAATCCGGGACTCACTCAAAACAGAATGCTCAGTAATCGACTTTGACGAAATAAAGCCCATCGGCTGGTGCCGTTGGCCCGCCTGCCTTACGATCGCAAGCTTCCAGTGCTGTTTTGACGTCAATCGGCTTCCAGTTGCCCTTGCCGACCAGAACAAGAGTACCGACCATATTGCGAACCTGATGATGCAGGAAGGACCGGCTTTCGGTGTAAACACGAATATCCAGCGGATCGTGTTCACCCCGGGTCACGACAAGCTTTTCCAGAGTCTTCACCGGACTCTTGGCCTGACATTCACTGGCGCGAAACGTAGTGAAATCATGCGTGCCGATAAGGTGGGCGGCGGCTTCGTTCATCGCATCAATATCAAGCGGTTTGAAAATGCCCCATGCAAGACCGGCATCAACGGTCAGCGGCGCACGACGATTGATGATGCGATACATGTAGTACCGTTTCTTGGATGAAAACCGGGCATGGAAGTTTTCATCGACCTCAATACAGTCAATCACAGCCACCGGATCGGGTTTGAGGTGATGATTGATTGCATTCATCACGGCATCCGCCGGATAAGTGCGCGGCAGATCAAAATGCACCACCTGCCCAAAGGCATGTACCCCGGCATCGGTACGGCCAGATACATATACGCGCACAAATTCGCCGATGAACTTTTCCAGTGCGGTTTCAAAAACCTGCTGGACCGAGATCACCTCTTCCTGGAACTGCCACCCGTGATAGGGACGTCCATTATATTCGACGGTACATTTATAACGCTGCATCGGGTGCTTATAACCAAGCTTCAAAACAAAAACGAGGGGTGATGAACACCCCTCGTTTCGTAACGGATCACGACAGTGAAACTTACTTCACGCCGTCGCGGTCAAAACCAAGACGCAGGCGAAGAGCATTCAGCTTGATGAAGCCTTCTGCGTCGCGCTGGTTGTAAACGGTGTCGGCTTCGAACGTGACATGCTCTTCGGAGTAGATCGAGTTCGGCGACTTGCGGCCGGTAACCGTGACGTTACCCTTGTAAAGGTCAAGACGGACAATACCGTTGACGGTTTTCTGGGTTTCGTCGATCAGGCGCTGCAGGGCCTGACGTTCCGGCGACCACCAGTAACCGTTATAGATCATCTCGGCATAACGCGGCATCAACTCGTCCTTGAGGTGACCTGCGTTACGGTCAAGCGTGATGCTTTCCATCGCACGATGCGCGACCGACAGGATGGTACCGCCCGGGGTTTCATAAACGCCGCGCGATTTCATACCGACATAACGGTTTTCGACCAGATCAAGACGTCCGATGCCGTTTTTGCCAGCAACATCGTTCAGCTTGGTCAGAAGGGTGGCCGGGCTCATACGTTCGCCATTCACGGCAACCGGGTTACCCTGTTCGAACTCGATTTCGATCGTGGTGATCGCATCGGGTGCATTCTGCGGCGATACGGTGCGTTCAAACATCTGTTCGTTCGGCTTGACCCACGGATCTTCCAGCGCCTTGCCTTCATAGGAAATGTGCAGAAGGTTGGCATCGGTTGAATAGGGGGGCTCGTCCCCGCCGAGTTTATCAGCCGAAATCGGAATCTGGTGTTCGCGCGCAAAGTTCAGGAGTGCGGTACGCGAATTCAGTTTCCATTCACGCCACGGTGCAATGACCTTTACGTTCGGCTTAAGCGCATAATAGCCGAGTTCAAAACGGACCTGATCGTTGCCCTTGCCGGTCGCGCCATGGGAAACGGCGTCGGCACCGACTTCTTCGGCGATTTCGATCTGGCGCTTGGCAATCAGAGGACGCGCAATCGAAGTGCCGAGCAGATACACACCTTCATAAAGGGCGTTCGCACGGAACATCGGGAAGACATAGTCGCGAACGAATTCTTCGCGCAGATCTTCGATGAAAATCTGTTTGACGCCAAACATCTCGGCTTTCTTGCGGGCGGGTTCAAGTTCCTCGCCCTGGCCGAGATCGGCGGTGAAAGTCACGACTTCGCAGTTATATTCTTCGCGCAGCCATTTCAGGATGATGGAGGTATCAAGCCCGCCTGAATAGGCAAGCACCACCTTTTTGACCTGATCGCTCATTGGAGTGACGCCTTTCTTCTTCCGATGTAAACCGGGGCGCGGCACATGCAGGCCAGCGTCCCTTGCGGGGCTGCAACAAATACATTGCAAAAGTCCCCTAGACCTTGAGCGCGGAGTATAGGAAAACACTAGTGCCGGGCAAGGGGCAAGATGCCCTTCCGGCCAAAAAGGCGCAAAAAGTACGAAAATTCCACCCCGCTTTTGGAAAAATTCACCCTGAATGCTGCGAAATATCGAAGAAACCGAAATCGATCTGCCGCAAATCGGCCCCCTGCCGGTTCGTTTGCGCCCGAGTGCGCGTGCGACGCGACTCAAATTGCGGATCGATCCGGCATTTGACGGTGTTGAAATTGTCGTTCCGAACGGCATATCGCGCAAAACGGCGATCTCGATGCTGTATCAGCATGGCGACTGGGTCACTGCCCATATGAGCCGCCTGCCCGAACGCGTACAGTTCGTTCCGGGCGCATGGGTGCCGTTCATGGGCAACGAACATGCCATACGCACCGTTCCCGACGCCAAGCGCGGCGTCTGGGCCGAAGCAGGTGTGATCTGGGTTTCGGGATTGCCCGAGCATACCAATCGTCGGGTTTCTGATTGGCTGAAGAAACAGGCCAAACTTGAGATCTCCCCCCGTGCCCATGCCTATGCCGAACGGATCGGCAAAAAGGTAAACCGTATTTCGTTAAAAGATACGCGCACACGCTGGGGCAGTTGCTCATCCAACGGTAATCTGTCTTTTAGCTGGCGACTCGTTCTGGCCCCTGAAGATGTGCTGGATTACGTGGTTGCCCACGAAGTTGCTCATCTTCAGGAACTGAACCACAGTGCGCGTTTCTGGGCTGTCGTCGAAAACCTTTATGGTCCGTCAAAAAAACAGCAGCACTGGCTAAAAAAGAACGGTTCAGCCCTGCATCGATATGGCGCAGGTACTTGATCCTAACGGAGTCCCGATATGCTGATCCCTGTTGAAACCCTGCTGATTTTCATTCCGACCGCACTGGCGCTGAACATGACACCGGGCAACGACATGCTGTTTTGCCTTGGTCAGGGTATCAAGTCAGGACCACGGGCCGGTCTGGCCGCCAGTTTCGGGATCGCAACAGGTGCCATGATCCATACTCTTCTTGCCGGTCTCGGACTGGCAGCAGTGGTCGCTGCCCACCCGGTGGCGCTCGAGATTCTGCGATGGGCGGGAATTGGTTATCTGGTGTGGCTGGCGTTTCAGTCGTTCCGCAACGATAGCGGCGTTTTAAAACCGGCGAAAACTGCACCGGCAACCGCCATGAAAGCCTGGCGCGACGGCATCGTGGTTAACCTGCTTAATCCAAAGATCATCGTTTTCGTGTTGGCCTTTATTCCGCAGTTCGTCGATCCGGCACGTGGATCGGTTCTGGCACAGTTTCTGATCCTTGGTGTGATCCTGAATATCGGCGGCACGATTATCAATTGCCTGGTTGGTGGTTTTGCCGGAAAGCTTGGCCAGTTCCTGTCGCGTTCGGCCCGTCTGGCACGCGCGTTTCAGATTTTTACTGGTTGCGTATTTCTGGCACTTGCCGCACGGCTGGCTTTTGACAAGCGGGCATAATCGCATCACAAAACACAACCCGCCTTGCGCAGGTCGGGCAATTCCGCACGCAGGAAGCTTAGAAAACTGCGTTCGACCGCGCTGAGTTCGCCTGAAGACCGGAACACGGCAACGTCCCATTCGATTGCAGGGGTCAGGGGACGGGCAACGACCTTTTCCTCGTCCACCAGCAAAGTCGCAAACGGATCAATAACCGCAATGCCGACATTGCGTTCAACCAGCCGGGAAATGGTTCGGATGGTGCGGGCTTCGACCGCAATTTTGCGCGGCCAGCCTGCAATCTGAAAAATGTAGTCGATCTTGGTGCGGAGCGGCGATCCTATCGAGAGTTCGACAAAACTTTCACCACGCAGTAAATCGATATCGATGGTTTCAAAACCGGCCAGCCGATGATTGCGCGGCATCAGGCACACCGCCCGGCATTGCGCCAACGGCATAACTTCCATATTCGGATCCTGAAGATCAAGCGTGATGCCGATACCCAGATCACATTGCCGGGTTGTGACCATATCCAGCATACCTTCAAGACCGGTATCGGCAATACTGACCGAAACGTTGGGGTGAGCACGCTTAAACTTGGCCACCACATCAAGAAGATAGGTGTCAACATAGATCGGTTGTGCCGCAATCCGGATACTGCCAAGCTGCTCGTTGGCAATGGCACGCGCCTGTGTTTCGATTTCACGCAGAGAATTAAGCGACCGCAAGACGGTTGTATGAAACTGCAATGCCTCGGTCGTTGGCAACAACTGGTTTCGTTTGCGGTTGAACAACGCGAACCCGACAGATTTTTCAAAACTGTTTAGCAAACGGCTGACCATGGGCTGACTGATATTCATGGCCTGTGCTGCCTTGGTGACGGAGCCATAGGTCATAAAGGCATTGAAGCTTTCAAGTTCGCGCAAATTCATTGTCTGGCTCAAAATTAATTTCAGTATGTAAATTAGTTATACTGAAATTAATTTTTTGCGTCACGAGTTATAGTTTGCGATGAAATGTATACAAAATAAAAAACCGACGTGCTCGGGCAATCCTGCCACCAACCATCCAGGGAGACATGAAAATGTTTCGACAGCTCAAAAAGGCCGCGACATTTGCGGCTGCAGTTCTTGCAACCACAACACTGGTTTCAACCGCACAGGCCGCTGACTACCCGGAAAAAGCCATCACCCTTGTCGTGCCTTATGGCGCGGGCGGTGCATCGGATCTGGCCGGTCGCGCACTGGCTGAAACCGCGCGCAACTACACCGACGAACAGCCGGTCGTTGTTGTGAACAAAACCGGCAATGGCGGAATGAACGGTGCGCGTTACGTCACCGAACAGAAGCCGGATGGCTATACTCTGCTGCTGTCGCGCGTCGGCATGGCACTTTACCCGGCCGTTTATATCGATAGCCCGGTTGGCTGGGACGATTACACCTTCCTTGGTATTCTGGAATCGACCCCGATGATCCTTGCGGTTAACGCAAACTCGGACATCAAAACCGTCGACGACCTGCTTGCCAAAATCAAATCAAGCAATGGCGCAACCACCTATGCCGCATCCGGCCCCACCGCGATTGACGGCTTTACGGTTCAGGCTCTTCTTGCCGATGCTGATCTGGATCCGCTGTCTGCCTCCACCCTCGTGCCATACAAAGGCGGCAGTGCCCTTGCCGCAGCCCTTCTCGGTGGACATGTCGACTTCCTCGCCATCGCAGCCGGTTCTTTGATGCCCCATATCGAAGCCGGTAAAATGCGGGCGCTGATGGTTTATTCGCCCAAGCGCATGGACGCGCTTCCGGACGTCCCGACCGCCAAGGAACTTGGTTATAACCTGGCCGGTCAGGTTGACGGCTGGAGCGCCTTGTTCGCCCCGAAAAATCTGCCGGAAGACGTTGTTGCAAAGTGGAAAGACATTCTGTCGAACGTTGCAACCAACGAACAGTGGCTTGACCTTGCCAAAAAACGCGGTTCGGTTTCGGTCGTTGGTGACCAAGACCCGGCTGCCTTCGTCAAGAGCCAGTACGAGCTCTATAACGGCATGGCCAAGAAGTTCGGTTACATTCAGTAATCCCCATCCCCTAAACATCTGAATGCGAGACGGAACCATGACCCCAAATCGCGATTTTTATACCGGACTGGTTGCAACGGCCTTCTTTGCTTTTGTCCTGTTCGTCCTGATCCCGATCTATGTGAAGGTTCCGTCTTTCATCCCCGGTTTTGCGCCGCCGCCTGATATGTGGCCACGCGTGATTACCGGTGTCGGGCTTGCCATGGGCATCCTTGCCATTATTTTTGCCATTCCCAAAATGCGGCTGGCCAGCGGTAAGCGTGTCACGACCATTGGTCAGACCTTGAACCGCAACCGTAAACTGATTGCCCGCTTTGTTGCCGTCCTGATCGGATTTGCCGCCTTTACCTATGGCATGCCGGTAATCGGTTTTGTTCCTGCAACCATTTTGCTTCTGGCCTACCTGTTCCTGATGACCGGCAATTACAGTCGGAAAATCTGGATGATCGGATTGTCCATTATCTTTCCGATCCTGCTTTATCTTGTTTTCACCGAAGTCACCCATACGCCTTTCCCCGAAGGCCATCTGTTTTCGACCTATATCGCCGATTCCGTGACCCTGATCTGATTTGAAAGCGCCCCTTCATGTGGAACGAATTGCTTTACGCCTTTGAAGCCGTCGCAACGCTGCCCAACTTTATTGCCATGGCAGCGGGAATCTGGGGTGGTGTGATCATCGGTGCCATTCCGGGCATGACCGGTACAATGGCCGTGACCCTTGCCCTGCCATTCACCTTCTATCTGCCCCCTGTCACCAGCATTTTGCTGCTGGTTGCCCTATACAAGGGATCGACCTATGGCGGATCAATTTCAGCGATCCTCATCAAGACACCAGGTACCGCATCCGCAGCCTGCACCGTTCTTGACGGTTATCCACTGGCCCAGCAGGGAAAAGGTGGCAAGGCGCTGAATATGGCGCTGGTTTCAAGCTGCATCGGCGACTTCGTTTCGAACATCTCGCTGTTCTTCCTGGCGATGCCGCTTGCGTTATTTGCGCTTCGGGTCGGTCCGCCAGAATATTTCATGCTGATGGCGTTCTCGCTGACGATTGTTGCCAGCATTTCCGGTCGTTCGCTATTGCTGGGTATCATTTCAGCCTGCATCGGTTTGCTTTTGGCAACCGTCGGCGAAGATATCTATGGCTCGTTCCGCTTTGCCGTTACCGAAGATATGAAATCGGGTCTTGGTGTCGTCCCGGTCCTGATCGGCCTGTTTGCCTTGCCCGAACTGATAAAAATGATCGTCTTCCGGCCCGAGGACAACAATGCGGCGATGAAGCTTGGTGATAACCGCCTGACCATGTCAGAATTCCGCGGCAGCCTGAAATCGATCCTGCGCGGCAGTGTTATCGGCGTGGTCCTTGGTGCCATTCCGGGGATCGGTCCGTCGACCGCCGCCTTCTTTTCCTATAGCGAAGCACGCCGCACATCGAAAAACGGTGACAAGTTCGGCGAAGGTGAGCTCGAAGGTGTTGCTGCATCCGAGTCCGCCAATAACGGCTGTTGTGGTGCGACCATGATCCCGCTTCTGGCACTTGGCGTGCCGGGGGATGTGATCACGGGTGTCATGCTTGGCGCGTTCATGATTCACGGCCTGACACCAGGCCCGCTGTTGTTCCAGAACAATATCGGCGAAGTCTATTCGCTGTTTATCGGTATCCTGTTCAGTTCCGTCTTCCTGTTTGTTGCCGGAAAACTGACCGCCGGAGCCTTTGCCAAAATTTCGCGTATTCCACAGACGCTACTTTTACCCTGCATTCTGGTTCTCTGCGTGTTTGGCATCTATTCCATCGGTGCCAGCCCGTTTGACGTCACCGTGCTTCTGGTCATGGGCGTTGTGGGCTTTGCAATGATGATCCTCAACATCCCGGCAGCACCATTCCTGATCGCCTTCATTCTGGGGCCGATGTTTGAAGACAATATGCGCCGCTCGCTCGCGATTTCGCGCGGTGATCTTGGTGTCTTTTTCCAGTCATGGATTTCGTGGGGGTTCTTTGCCCTTACCGTTCTGTTCATCGCCCTGACCATTCGCCGCGAATGGCAGAAATGGCGTGAGAAATCCCGAAATACGGCACAGTCAGCCTAATATTCCGAGAAACGAGAAGCGATAAAAATGAGCAAACCCAACATGTCCCGTCTGCATAATGCCATCGATCTGCTTGGCAAGCTTGTGGCGTTTGACACCACCAGCAAGAACTCGAATCTCGGTCTGATCCATTTTGTTCGCGACTATCTGGCGCAATATGGCATTGAAAGCACGCTGTTTCATGACGAGACAGGTGAAAAAGCAAACCTTCTGGCGACCATTGGCCCGAAAGACGTTCCCGGTATTGCACTTTCGGGACACACAGATGTTGTACCCGCCCTTGAAAAAAGCTGGATCAGCCCGGCCTTCGAACTGACCGAGCGTGACGGCAAACTGTTTGGTCGCGGTTCTGCCGATATGAAAGGCTTTTCTGCCTGCGCGCTGGCGATGGTGCCCGAACTGGTCAAACGCGACCTGGCAATCCCATTCCATCTTTGCCTGTCTTATGACGAGGAAGTCGGTTGCCTTGGCGTTGGTTCGATGGTTGATCATCTCGCCGCCCTTAAAACCCCGCCACGCCTTGCCGTTATTGGTGAACCGACCGAGATGAAGGTCATCAACGGGCAGAAAGGCAAGTTTTCGATGCGGGTATCGGTTACCGGTACAGCCGGGCATTCGTCCTTCGCACCACGTCACGTCAATGCCATCGAATATGCGGCACGCGCCATTGCAATGATTTCCGACCTTGCGCGCGAGTTCGAGGAAAACGGCCCGTTTGATAACGACTTCACGGTCCCGCACAGCACCATGCTGACCACCACCATCGGCGGTGGTACGGCAACCAACGTGACCCCGGATTTCTGCGAATTCACGTTTGAAATTCGCCATCTGCCGGAACATGACGCCAAGGCCGTTCTTGATGGTATCAAAGAAAAGATCATTTCGACCCTTGATGCCGAAATGAAAGCCAAGGAAGCAGAAACCGGGTTCGAGTGGGAAGAAATCTTTTCCTATCCCGGTATGGGCGATTGCACGGATGCCGAGGCATTCGCGCTGGTTCGCAACATCATCCCCGAAGTATCGGGCAAGGTTTCCTATGGGTCCGAAGGCGGGATTTTCGAAAAACAGGGCAATATCCCGTCCATCATCTGCGGCCCGGGCAGCATCAAACAAGCCCACAAGGCCAACGAATTCATCGAAATTTCGCAGATCGAGGAATGTCTCGAATTCCTCGAGAAGCTCAGTGATCAGGCTGTAGCGGCCTGATGCTCTCGCCGATGTACCGCCCTGAACGGTGCATGCGGATATTCACCCGATGCAAGGGAAAGATTGCACCCCTGACCCTTGATCACATCGCGATATTCGACAGGTGAGATCTCCCTCGGCTTCATCGGTCTCCCCCGATGAAGCCATGCAAACTGCAAACTTGATGGCCGGTTCATCCCCCAGGATACCGGCCATTTTTTCTTGGGCGAAACGCAAACGGATCGATGCATCAGCACCGGCCTAAATTACATTTGCAATCAAGACATCAAAGCCAGTTACTGCTTTGTATTCCCGGTTGTGAAGCCGGATGTAAATTCACGCCAGCTGCCGTCCTCGCCGACTTTCTGCGACCGTGCAAGTGCCGCCTTGCCAAGAGAACGAACTGGCAGGTTCTGATGTGCATGAAGCATGAAATCATGCCAAAGCTTGGCTGGCAGATCACCGCCGGAAACATCATCCATCGGGCTGCCGTTGTCGTTCCCCATCCAGACCCCTGCAACCAGTTCGGCGGTATAACCGATGAACCATGCATCACGTGAATCCGACGTCGTGCCGGTCTTGCCCGCAGCAGGGCGATCAATGATCGCATTTCGTCCTGTGCCCTTGGCAACCACCGAAGACAGCATATTGTTCATCTCACCGGCATGCAGCGGGTTCATCAAACGCACAGGGAACTCATCGCTGCGTTCAAACAGAACCACACCACCCTGACCGACAATTTTGCGAATTGCGTGCGGGAAGACGGAAAAACCGCCATTGGCAACGATTGCATAGGCACCTGTCAGATCAAGCATCGATACCTCGCTGGTACCAAGTGCCAGACTGGGTTCCCGTCCAAGCTCGGACGAAACGCCCATATCGTGGGCCTTTTTGATCACATTATCCAATCCGACTTCCATCGCGACCTGAACAGCAATCGAGTTGTTCGAGGTTGCCACCGCGTCACGGATTGACATCGTGCCATGATGCTTGCGATCAAAGTTGCGCGGCTCCCAGCCATTGATCGAAATCGCCATATCACGCATCCAGTCATTCGACCCGATGCCTTTGTCCAGTGCCGCCAGATACACAAACAGTTTGAACACCGACCCGGGCTGCCGCCGGGCCTGGGTCACACGGTTATACTGGCTTTCGAAATAGTCACGCCCGCCAACCATCGCACGCACCGCGCCATCCGGCGTCATCGCCAGAAGTGCAGCCTGCCCGACATGTTTTTGCTGGGCAACCGGACTTGCCAAAGCACGTTCAAGGTTGAGCTCCGCGATTTCCTGAAGACGGGAATCAAGCGTTGTATGGATCGTCAGGTCCTGATCGACATAGCCGATGTAATCACGAACGCGATCAAGAACCCAATCTGTGAAATATCGGACACCCGGCCCACTTTTGCCCTGTCGCGTGGTGCGCACGGTGCGCTGCTTGGCACGTTCCGCACGTGCGGCAGTGATGACACCGTTTGATGCCATCGCGTCAAGAACGACGTTGGCACGTTTTGCGGAATCTTCGGGATCAACCAGCGGGTTGTAACGGCTTGGTGCCTTTGGCAAACCGGCCAGAACCGCAGCTTCGTAAAGATTAAGCCGTCGCGGGTCTGTTCCGAAATAATGTCGGGATGCGGCATCAATCCCGTACATCCCCGATCCGAAATAGATGCGGTTCAGATAAAGCGACAGGATCTGTTGCTTGGTAAATTTGAATTCCAGCCACAATGCAAGAAGCACTTCTTCGATCTTGCGCCCGAAATTGCGTTCGGGTGACAGGAACAGGTTTTTTGCAAGCTGCTGGGTAATCGTGCTGCCGCCCTCGGCGATACGCCCCGATGTCAGATTAACCCAGCTGGCACGCAGAATCCCCAGAATATCGATACCAAAGTGATCATAAAAACGACGATCTTCAATGGATACAAAAGCCTGCCCGACATGATCGGGCAGATCGGAAACCTCCACCGGACTGCCGTAACGATCACCATAAGACCCAAGTACGGCGCCATCCACACTGATCACACGGATGGATGGTTTACGTTCGCTGGCAACTTCGAAGCTTATCTTTTCCGGTAGTCCATAACCGTAATAGGCAACGATCCCGCCACCAATAACAAGTCCCCAAATACCCATAATGACAATAAAACGCGCAATCGCCTCGGGTCCGGGTATCATCCCGCCGATTTTACTTAAAATACCCGACCCGCTTTTCTTGCTGCCGCTACTGCCCGAACTGCTAACGCGTTTCTTGCGTTTTCGCGGCGTCGTTGCACCCTTGCGTACGGTCTGTTGTCTTTTGAATGGTCTTTGGGCCACTAAGCACCTTTGATATCATATAGGGACGCCGGTTTGTGCCCGTGAACGCCTGATCTGTCAACGTATCTGCCAGACAGGCAGAAGACAGGCGAACAAGGCCTCAAACCGCGCCACTCAGCCATTTCGGCTGAAATTTATATGGTTATGCCCCAACGTCTGCGGGAGACCCCGATCCCCCGGTTCTTCGGCAATTTTACTGCTGTTCATTCAACAAGTCGTGTTTCCACATATCCGTCACGCCATCATTTTCACGTCGGCGTTGCGAGGCGGCACGAATCATCGAACGAATAGGCAAACCGTCATGTGCATCCAGCATAAATAACCGCCAAAGAGACGCAAGCTCTACATCGCCGCGGATCTGAGGAATTCGGCTATTATCATCATTTCCGGCCCAGACAACCGTTATCAGATCGGATGTAAAACCGGTAAACCATGCATCAGATGCCCCGGTATCCTGCGTACCATAGCCCGCAAACGGTCGATCCAGACGAAGTTGCGGATCTGTCACACTGGAAAACAGTGTATAGGCCCCCTGAATGGCTTCGTCAGTCAGACGTTTTTCAACGGTTTGTTCGACCCGCTGATAGACCAGTTCGCCAGTTCCAGCGAAGGCAACACGGTTGACCAGACTGAGTTGCACCGGTTTACCCGAGTTTTGTGGCAAGGCATGAATTGAAGCAATGTCTGCCAAGGACACCGGATCAAGCCCGACAACGGTTCGGATATCGTTTGATAGCGGACTTTGAACCCCTATGGCACGGGCATAATCCTTGACGTTTAGCAAGCCGAACTGATCGGCCAGATTGACGGGAACAGTATTGACGTCGCGAACGAATGCCTCGCGCAATGAAATCTGGCCACGATATTCGTGATCCGGATTAACCGGACGCCAGCCTCCCACCGCCATACGGTTGTCACGCACCCATTGGGCCGGATCGCTGTTTTCGTTCAGCGCGTAATAATATGGCACGATCTTGATCATTCGGCCGGGGAAATGGCGCACATCCCAGGCGCGGTTCGGACGGAACGGGCTGTAATTCGCCCCACCAACAATCGCACGAATACGCCCGTCCGGGCTCATGGAAAGCAGTGCAGCCTGTTCGACCCCCTTGGGCCTTAGACGCAGATTGGAAACTTCACGCACAACATCCTGTGCCAGACTCTGAATGGTCAGATCTATGCTGGTGATAACTTCGATATCGCGACTGGTATAGCCGATGCGCGCAGCGACTTCGTCCATGACCATGTCGACAACATAGCTTGAAACCACGCCATCCTTGTACTGAACATCCAGCTTAGGCTCCACCAGGGTAAGGGCGGATACGCGATCAAGTTCGATATATTTATAGCGCCCCATATTCAGAAGGATCTCGTTGGCCGCATTGGCCGCATCCTTGGGGTGGTATAAGGGATCAAACTTTTTCGGATCATTGATTGCAGCCGCCAGAACGGCGGCCTGATGCAATGTTATCCGCTCGGCAGGGCTTCCGTACCAGATGCGTGATGCCGCCGTGATCCCGAATATGCCGCGGCCCATATAACTGCGCTCAAGATAACTGCGCAGGATGGTTTTCTTGTTGAACTTGAATTCAAGCCAGAGCGCGACCAGAAGCTCCTGCAGATGACGGCCTGCACTGACTTCAGGGGTTTTAAAGAAGCTTCGCGCAACCCGCATCGTTATGGTCGATCCGGGGATATCGTTGCTTGTGAAAACACGCACGAAATCGCTGGCCGATACACCAAAATGCCCATAAAAACCGGGATCAGTACCTGCGACGAACACATTCTGTATCCGTTCGGGAATGGTCGTCAGCGAGACGTCCTGGCTATAGCGCCCCTGAACAATTTCAAGCGTCGCACCGTCAAAACCCATGATCCGGACTTCGGGGCTTCTGATCATGTTGCGGCTGAAATCAAGATTGGACTGGATTGTCAGGACAATCGCCATCACCGCAGCAAAACCGGTCAACGCGAAAAGACCGATCATCAGCATACGCCGCCGACGACGGCGGCGCCTGATGATGCGCAGTTCACGTTCTGCAATTTCCTGCATCGCCGCATGGGCGGCGTTTGCACCGCCGCGTTGCGGTTCGTCCTGCTCTTCTTCTGCCACGCCCGGTTCCGCTTTTATCAACAGATTGACTATGCCAACGTACAGTAAAGCGCCAAGCTATTAAGAAAGTACTTCATCCAAACGCAAACAGGGCAGCCCGATGGACTGCCCTGTACGAATTGCGCACCTTGTGAATTGACGCACAAATCTGGAATCAACTTTTGCTAAACCCCTAGAAACCGCAACGCCTTTGACACATAAAATTCGATGAACTTGACAGAGTTAATTGGAAATTTCTCACACCTTAAAAATATGCTTTAAATCAACACCTTGAGAGGACAGAACTACAAAGAAATTCCAACTTTTTATGTTAAAATTCTTAGTTCCTGACGCCAATTACGACTGCCTGACCAAGTAATCTTTCATGCAATTATTTATTTTGGAGTGGGTAAATTAACATGAAGTCGCATCAATTGTGGTTTGAAGAATAAAATCGGGAATCCATAGCTCAATTTCAACCGGTACAATTGGGCTCAGACTCTAGCCTTCGATAGACGCTCATAAACATCCTTCAAAAGGTGCTCATTGGCGATTCGCCGGAAGTCTTTATCTGCGATCAGCTTCGCGAAAATTGCTTCGTTCCCATCCATCCGTTCGATGAAAAGGCCCTCAAGCATCTTGTCGAACACGAGAGCAAAATTCTCAATCGTGTTAACCTCAGCTGCGGCCTTCAGGGTCGCATCCTGGGTGGCGGCCTCGGCAACCTGTTCGAAGAACAGTCGGTCGGCTTCAGTGAAATCAGTCCCAAATCGATCATTCAGGCGTTCGATTAGGGTGGACAGGGGAACTAGCTCTTCCTCGGCTTTACGGCTTCCGACTTCAGTTGGCCCCTTAAGAGGCTCTGCTTCGCCTTCAGAAAGATCAATTGCGCCTTCGCTCATCTTTTGCAGGCGGTAGTATTGGAGAGTAACTTCCTCGTCCAACTCAAAGACCCCGCCATCATCCCGCCGAGGCAGCTTTTTCAGCAGGAAACGTGCGAAGACATAGAGCTTCTCCAAACTGGTATCCTGATAAGGAATGACTTGGGCAAGAAAGGCATATAGCCGCCTGAAACTCTCCAGCTGTGACTTGCAATTTTCCTGTTGCTCGTCATCGAGCTTTTTGAAGCGCTCAACACACGGATCAATAATCGCATTCAGCTTCATATGATCTGCGGAAGCCGTCTCCACATGCTTTTGGAACCAGACATTGCAGAAGGCGTTTAGCTCCGACTGATCAAAGAGACGCCACTCTTCAATCTTGTGCTGCAAGTCGTAAAGCTGGTGCGGATCAGTGGCCTCACCTGGAGGCGTAACCTCGTAGTAAGGCTTGAAGGCTTTGTAGATTTCTTCTGGTTCATTAACGAAATCGAGGACAAAAGTGTCTTCTTTACCGGACGTCATGCGGTTTAGTCTGGAGAGCGTTTGAACGGTCTGAACACCAGCTAAGCGCTTGTCCACATACATCGTATGCAAAAGAGGTTCATCAAAACCCGTCTGGTACTTTTCAGCCACCAGCAAGACCTTGAATTCATCAGTAGCAAACTTCTCCGGCAGCTCCCGCTCCTTGATGCCTGAGTTCATGCCAACCTCTGTAAAGGTGTGGCCCGGCAATTCTGGGTCGCTCACATCGCCGGAGAAAGCCACCAAGGACCGCACATCATCATAGCCCTTCTCCTGAATGTATTTGTCAAATGCCAGTTTGTAGCGAACTGCATGAATTCGGGAGCCTGTCACCACCATGGCTTTGGCCTTACCGCCAATCTTATGTTTCGTAGAAGACCGGAAATGCTCCACGATGATCTCAACTTTTTGGGAGATGTCGTAGCTGTGCATGGAGACAAAGCGACTTAAGGCCTTGGCCGCTTTGCTCTTGGGCACTTCTGGATCATCTTCCATTTGCTGAACTAGGCCGAAGAACCTTTTGTATGTCGTATAATTCGCCAAGACATCCAGGATGAATTTTTCCTCAATCGCTTGCCGCATTGAGTACGTATGAAATGGTGCTGTGTTCGTCCTTGGATTGGGTTCGTTGAAGATTACCTGAGTCTTGAATTTCGGTGTTGCCGTAAAGGCAAAAAAGCTCAGGTTCGGTTGCCGAGGACGCTTCATCATCTCGGCAATCAACTCTTTCTTGGCTTCTTCTGATAGGTTTTCTTCCTCATCCAGAAACTCGGATGCAATTGCGTTTTCGATGCCTGAGCGATTAAGGACTTTCCTCAACTCCATGGCTGTTTCGCCTGATTGTGAGGAGTGCGCCTCATCGACAATCACGGCAAATCGTTTGTTAGAGGTATCAATATCAATCGTCTCGCCCTTCTGCGACATCGTGTCCAAAGCTTGAGCGATAAATGGAAACTTCTGTATGGTGGTGATAATGATGGGCACACCACTCGATAAGGCTTTGGTCAGCTGGCGCGTATCTTTATCGATCTTCTGAACCACACCCTGCTTATGCTCGAACTGGTAGATCGTGTCTTGTAGTTGCTGGTCCAATACGCGTCTGTCCGTAACCACAATGACCGAGTTAAAGACTTTTGCTTGCCCTGCACCGTCATGCAGGCTGGAGAGGCGATGAGCGAGCCAGGCAATCGAGTTGGACTTACCCGATCCGGCAGAATGTTGAACGAGGTAGTTGTGGCCGGAGCCCTTTGCCTTCGAATGAGAAACAAGCTCTCGCACAACGTCAAGCTGGTGGAAGCGGGGGAAGATCATCGTCTCCCGCTTTTCAACCTTGATGCCTTTCTTGGTGACGACCCGGCGTTCCTGAACCTGCAGATGAAGGAAGCGTGCCAAGATATCCATTAGGCTATCGCGCGCCAAAATATCCTTCCACAGATACGATGTCCTATAGTCCCCATCCTGAGGTGGATTACCCGCCCGATTTTCATACCCCTTGTTGAAGGGAAGAAAGAAGGTCTTGCCCCCAGAGAGCCGCGTCGTCATGAAGGCTTGATCCGTGTCCACGGCAAAGTGAACTAATGCCCTCTCCTTGAATTTGAAGATTTGTTCATTGGGGTCGCGGTCAAACTTGTACTGCTTGATGGCATGATCGACCGTCTGACCTGTCATTGCGTTTTTAATTTCTAGCGTAACAACAGGGAGGCCATTCAACGACAACACCATGTCCAGGGTCTGGTTGGGGGTCTTTTCGCTGAAGTGAACCTGGCGTGTGACCTTCAATTCGTTCTTGTCATAAAGCGCTTTGGCTTCCGGGTTCATGCCTGTGTTGGGTGCAAAATAGGCAAGATCGAAAGTCTTTCCATAACACTTGAATCCTTTGCGTAGAACAGTCAGAGCGCCTTTGCTGCCCAGCTCGCGTGAGAGTGCGGATAGCAAGGCATCCTCTGCCTTTGGCCCATGCAAGGCCTTGATCGCCTGCCACTTCTTGTCCTGGGTTGCTTCAACAAAACTGATCACGTCGCGGGGGTATAGCGCAAATAAAGGATCGAAGCTGTCGGAATCGCCCTTGAAATAACCGCCATCCGCAAGGAGGGACTCTTCAATGGCTTCTTCAAATCTGATTTCTTTATGCTTTGACATTTTGCCCCCTAAATCTCGTCGGCCATATTGTTTTCAAGTTCGCCGAGCGAGAGACCCTTCAAAGCCTCATAGTGATAAAACCTGATTGTTGGATCGGCCTTCAGGTATTTTCCATGCGAGTCCAGATATGCCCTTGGATTTGTATTCGAACTAAATACAAATTTTTGGACAGTAAGTTCGCGTTCGTGGCCGTAATAATGCGCGACAACTTGTTTGAGAGACTTCAGCCAATTGATGCTCGCATCCAATTGGGCTTTGATCCCCGCGCCATCAATTCCATTGGATTTGAATTCGATAAGGTACGCGTATATACCCACAGGCATTCGATGAAAAACAACGAAGTCGCATTTTTTTGCCCACGGCTTAGCCTCGTCATCAAGAAACCTAAAGAGCCTTGGGTCCTCACCCTTCTTTGTCGACTTCAGATCAAGATTGATCGAAAACGCTTCACCTTGAAAAGGGAAAGAAACGGTCAATGGCTTAGATTGGCCGTCTATTTTTTCCTTTAGGGTTATAGATTCCCCTGTCCCGTGGTCCTGAATAAATGCTTGGTTCAAACAGGCCTTGATATGCCCAAAATATCCTTCAGCGCTCAAGGGCATCTAGGCAACCTCCAATTCACCAGTGACAGCTTTACTGATTACAGATGATCGATATTCAATTAAATGCAGGATGGCCGACTCAATGGTTGAGGTGACAGCATCGAGTGTTGTGGCTTCAGTTTCAATAAATCCTACGATTTGTTCCTGCTCAGCCAACGAGGGAATGACTACTGGCAAGTTACCTAACAGGTTCTGTCCCAAAGACGCGCGTGTAACTAGGTTCATTTCTTTGACGAGAAAGAACCTCAAACTGGTATTTCTGAAATAGTACTTTGCGAAGCTTGGGAGTAGAACTTTTCTAGAGGGTCTAACGCGGATCAAGAACCCTGCAAAAGTGGCGTCTGGAATCGTTCGCATACTAACCGCTGACATTCCAATTTCTTCTATAGTTTCCGAGGTTCTGGTGAAAAAAATATCCCCTCTTTGGACTGAATATCTTTTGCGGTCATCATCTGAACTTTCAACTAAACCGGAAATGTTGCTAGGTAGCTCAAAATTATTGAAGACATCGCTGTAACTCACAAATGGATGCCCCTTTCCAAAGAACTCACCTCCAATGTTTATGCCATTCTGAGGTCGTCCAATGAACCGAAGGCGCTTTATCTCCCAATGTCCGGGTATGTCGCCAAGCCAATCGTATCCGCTTGACTTCATGAGGGCATCAGGGTTCAAACCCTTGGTAACCGCGCGAGTAATTAAGGCTGACCGCTTCTCGGCAAGAAGCTTCAGCATTTCTTGCTTTTTCGCGATTAGGTCGTCGATCTCGCCGAGTTTGGTTTCTAAGAAACTCAATATGCGTTTTTGATGCTCCAAAGTTGGGATGGATACTAGGAAGTCTTTGATAAAGCTCTCAGGCACTCTCTTTTGACCACCAGCACCATACATACTGCCTTCACCAAACCCCCTAAACGGATCGCTTATAGAAAGATAGAAAGCAAAATCAGGTAAAAGTTCTGGGCCACAGCTCACAACATGGAGTTCAGTGGTGCCGTATGCTGCTTGGTTTATTAGGCCGCGTGCTACTGCCCCTTTGCCATTTTCAAAGCATGGTGTGATTTTGGCGACTAAGACATCGTCTTCCACAAAAGGCGTGTATCCGGCGCCAATATCTCCAATTGGCTTTGTTTCCGAAAGCTCTAAGCCGCCATACTCTCCAACAGCAGGCATGGGAATAAAGGAAACTTCGTCAGTCTCTTCTAGTTCTTTTGGGATTCTGGATTTATTAATACGAGCAAGGAACCTTAGCCGCTTCGTTTCCCAAGTGCTTTTGTTAGAGGCGCTTAAACTCATTCCGAGGCCTCCAATCTTTCAGCTTCCCAATCCTTGTAGGTTTTGCTGCTGCCTTCGATCTTCCATTCGATGGTGCCATTAGTCGGTCGACCATTTACGACAGCGCCGGCCGCACTGGGGCTGGCAAAAGCAAAATTCTGGGTGAACTTGGCTTTAGGGCCCGCAATCGTCAGCACACCACTGCCCAACAGCTCGCCGTGAAGCTTGGCGTAAGATGTAAGCTCGGACCCCTTGCCACCCCATTCTGGCCTTGCTTCGGAACCTTCAAGAACAACAAAGTCACCATCTTCAATCAGCGCTCGGGCACGGAGGTCGTGTTTACGGGTGTGAAGTTCAAATATCGGCGACGTGATATCTTCCTTCGATGCTTCTGCAAGCTTAGGGCGTTTGTTCTGCTTAAATGCGTCAATCCCAATGGCAGGTAAGACCATAAGGAGATAGTCGAGGAAGCCCTCCATGTTGGCGCGCTCGGCTTCTTTTAGGGAAGGAAGCGTAGGGGCTGTTCCATTATCCAGACCAACACGCGCGATGTTTCTGGCTTCTTCAATCAGGCGCGCTTCCAGATAACGGATATGTGCCTTGTTAAGGCTGTTGGCCTGGGTCGTGACCAGGATCGCCTGGGTCCACCAATCCTTGCGCGCTTCATGAGAACGAATGCGATAGGACATATCTTCGCCTTCGCCAATGTAGGCGCAAGGTTTCCCATCGTTCTCGCCAAACAGGAGGTAAACGCCGGTAAATTGTGCCTCTGGGCGTTTCAGGGCTTCAGATATTTGGGTGCGCGGCGTCATTAGGACATGGCCTGTCCAATTGAACACCTCAGCTGTCAGCATCCCGTCTGGCTTGCCGTTGATAAAATAGAGCTCCAGTGATTGGCCTCTGCTACCCGCGGTCATGACACGACCTTGTTCAACTGCGCGAGAATATCCTTTTCGAGGTTTTTGATATCCTCTTCGATTTCGGATAGTTCGCGGGGTGGTTTATAGACGTAGAAATGTCGATTGATGGGAATTTCATAGCCGACTTTGGTTTTGGAGTGGTCCATCCAGGCATCTGGAACATAGGGCGTCACTTCACGTGCCAAATAGTCTTCACAGTGATCCTGCACGAGGGTGAGCAGGCGCGAATTGTCGGCATCCCGATCATAATCTACCGGCAAGGGGAGGCTGACATCATCGGGTAACGGGACGAGCTCAATATCTCGCAAATCGGGATCAGGCTCTTTTACCCGCTCACCACCTCGCTTAGCGATATAGCATTCATTGGCTGTTGGATCTTTTTCGCTTAACGCGCTGACAAGCGCCTTAGTCAGAGCTGCTGGAATTTTCGGTTTTAGATCGCCAAGGACACCGTCTAGGTGTTCGGTGAATTCGTCGCGATCCTTGAACAGCTGATTTGATATCGAAGCACTGAGCGCGTCAAAAATTGCTTTCTGGCGTTCTTCGCCGGCCGCCACTTCTTCCTTGTAAGCATCGCTGCCAAATTTCTTTTTTGATTTTGCCAGATTTGCAAATGCAGTCTCTTCTTTGATTTTTTCGATGCGTTCTTTGGAAAGCTGAAAGTTAAGCCTTAGTGGGCGTTCAACAGTAACCTTTAAATAGCCGAAGTCCCTGTTGTCGAATATTCGGCTGCATACCCGATCTTCATGCTTACCATCGACCAGTACGCGTGATGAATCTCCGTCCGTGTAATCTCCATAGAGACGGACGATCTCCGCGATCTGGTTTTCCGTGTCCCCGTCTTCGGTGCCTGCAATTCGGTTTCTCTTGTCACCTTTGCTCTTGGTCATTTTGACGAAATGACGAGATGCATCGACGAGCTGAACCTTGCCGCGCCTGTGCTCAGGCTTCCGGTTTGAAACCAGCCAGATATAGGTAAGGATGCCTGTGTTGTAGAAAAGCTGGTCCGGCAAGGCCACAATGGCATCAAGCCAGTCGTTCTCGATAATCCATCGCCGGATGTTGCTCTCGCTTGGCCCCGGGTCGCCATTGAATAAAGGGGAGCCGTTGAAAACGATCGCGATTTTTGAACCTTCACCACCATCTCTTGGTGCAGGATGCATCTTTGACATCATGTGCATCAGGAACAGTGTGGCCCCATCCCGAATGGTAGGGAGGCCCGGCCCGAATCGTCCGGCAAAACCAAGCGCTTCATGTTCCTTTTTGACAAAATCTTCTTGCGGCCTCCACTCAACTCCAAACGGAGGATTGGCCAGCATATAGTGGAATTTACGTTCGCTGTGTCCGTCGTCTGTCAAAGTGTCATCATAGACGATGTTGTCTACCGCCTCATCTTTGATCAGCATATCAGAGCAGCATATGGCCCAACTTTCAGCGTTATATTCTTGACCGAAAAGTTCTAGGTAAGCTTGGGTATTTTTCTTTTTGATTACGTCTTCTGAGACGGAAAGCATCCCACCGGTTCCGCAGGTAGGGTCATAAATGGTCCGAACGATCCCTGGTTTATAAACGTCCTCTTCTTCTGTGTAGACAAGCTCCGCCATCAGTCGAATGACTTCACGAGGCGTAAAGTGGTCCCCGGCCTCTTCGTTGGCCTGCTCGTTAAAGCGCCTTACGAGTTCCTCAAAAACGTCGCCCATATCTGCATTGTCCAAGTCGTTCGGATGCAGCCTGACCTTGGGGTCTGTAAATTCCTTGATAATGAGAAATAGGCGATTGGATTTGTCGAGCTTTTCAATTTCAGCCTCGAACTCAAAACGCTCAAAAATATCCCGCACATTCTGAGAGAAGCCATTGATGAATGATACCAAGTTGGTCGCAACATTGGGCGGGTCACCAAGCATCTTCTCGAAAGTGAACGGACTGATATTGTATATTGGCTGTTGCCTTCCACCACTCGCTTTTCGAGCTAAAACCTTGTGCAGCGCTTCACCCTCTAGGCCAGATGCCTGAAGTCTCTCGTACTCCGCAATTACATTGTCTTTGGAGGGTTGAAGAACAAGGTCGAGGCGACGAAGAACCGTCATCGGCAACATTACCTTGCGGTATTGCGGCGGCCGATATGGTCCACGAAGCTTGTTCGCGATTTCAAATATGAAATTCGTAAGATCCTGACGAGCGATCCCCATCAATACTTCTCCACGCCTTTGTTCCTTTCTATCCACTCAACGAGATCGCTTTGCCTGAATCTCCACGAGCCGCCAACTTTGAATCCAGGCAACTTTCCTTCTGCCGCCAGTCTGTAGGCCGTTTTCTCATTAATCTTGAGATACTCAGCCACTTCTTTAACGGTCATTATGTCGGCTTCCATTTCGGTCGCTCCGAACCAACTCTTTCTGCGAGAGAATGACGGAAAATTGCGGAAGCATCAATGCGTGTAATTTTGACAGCTTTTTTAACCTAGGGAGGTCTCGCGATACACAAGCTGCGTCGATAGGCAATGAAAAAAATGGCGCAAGGAGATTGGCCCTAAAACACGAAAGCCCGCGACATGCGCGGGCTTCGGAAAGTAGGCAACCACTGCTGTCGTTGCGTCACAGTCATCAGATTGTGGGCATACTGAAGAAGAGTCAATCAATTCGCGCCGGCTCCGTCCACAACCGATCCGTTAAAGCTAGCATCCTATGCTGTCGCGGATCGTCTGAAGAAGTATTGACGGCTTCCATCAATAGCTGGCCCGGTAACAGGGCTGGTTCCCAATTCTTGTAGCTGGGCAACGACGGATCTTGCGGAAGTATTCTTGTGGGCTGCCAAGCTTGAAGCGGAGACATAAGTCGCCTTGAATCGCTCAATCGCATCCAATGAAACCTGTCTGCGAAGACGCCCATCTAACGGGACAGAGGTTGTTTCAAGAAACCCCTTATGCACGAGATGACGTGTTGCTTCTTCATTTAGCCCAAGCATCCTTGCAGCTTCACGAATGGTAACGGCCCATTTGATCGTCCGCTTTTCGTTGTAAAGAAACGCTCGGAAGTCTGCGTCATTGAAGAACAGATTTTTGAGATTGATCACTTTTGTCGAGCGCTTCAGCGCTTTCAACTCGCCACCGAGCAAACCCTGAACCAAGTCAACAATACAAAGCCCTTTGGCGGTACAACGACGCACTGCTTTAGCAAAAGTCACAGGCTCATCGGCGAACTGACGATAGGTCGCTTGCTTTGCCAAAGATGCAATGAATTCATCGATGTCCTGTTTCTTGAATGCCCAGTGCTGTGAACCATCAACCTTCGGCCCCTTGACGGATTTGATCAGGCCAGCATTCACCAGTTTCATGAGTGGGTGCTTTGAAATGCCCAACAGTTCCTGAGCGTCATTGGTTCCAAGCAGGTTCTCGCGCGCGTTTCGGTACCGCTCAACCTCCGAGACTTCTACGACGCGAAGGCATCTGCTTTGCATCTGTCTTGTGGTTGCAGCCAAACTCCCCTCGGCGATATCACGTCTCAGGATACTTGGATGAATACCAAGGCGTCGTGCCGCTTCCGCAACCGTGACAAACGACTGATATTGGGACCATTCATCAGACAATCGTTTACTGGTTGGCACGACAAACCCAGCAAACCATTTGCTTTCAATATATTTGGCAAATTCGGCCCGGATGAGATGCAGATGCTCAACCTCCTGCTGCTTGCGAAACAGATTGGTGTAGAGCGATCGAAATTCCGCCTCGAGCCCGACATGCTTTCCAACATCCTGTTCAGTGAATTGCCGCACCTCATCGAGCAGCAGGTGGAATCCGTTCGGCCAATCAGCAAGAATCACAGAAACCCGATCAAATACCTCGCGCAATGCATCTGCGGTAAGATTGTAAAACAGTTGTCGGCCGGTTCCACGCCCGCGACCGGAAATATAAGCCGCCAAGAACATCGTGTGATTCAGAAGGTCCGTGAAACTCAACTTCTGAAATGCTGGGTGCAAGGCACAGTTTTCGTCTGCCGGCTGACCGTTGAAACGCTTCTCTAGCAACCTGCAGAAATCTACTGTCTTATCGGGTGCGAAACGCGGCCGAAACGGCCTCAAATCCGCACCACAGGCGCACTCCAGAAGGTTTTCACGTGCCCAGCCAACGCGTCGATTACATTTCCTGCAACTCTCCAGCAGATAGGTCCCGTGTTTTGGACAGGCACTCATAGGCTTGAGATCCCACACGGCACGATGGTACGGAGCTTCGCTCAAGCATTCAGGACAATAGCGAAAAGAACGCCTTTCTTGTGCACAGATATGAACTTCATGCGCCCCCACACGAACCCACCGAGGCGCCACAACTCGGTTCTGCATATTTGAAAGTTCGCGGTCCTGGAGATTTAGCGCGCTTGCCAACTTTGTAATGTCATCACGCGGCAAATATGTGCGTGGATGAATACCAAGCTGCCTCAGCATCCAGTTTGCATTGTGATAACCATTTTCCGTCGAAACCCTGAGCAGATATCCTCGGAAGCTCTCAGCCTTTTCCGGCTTAGGACGCACCAATAGTGACTGATCACCTGACATGTGTCTCACCTTGCTGAGAGGACTTCGTTGACGTTTTGAGAACGTGATCTCGCGCTAATCGACGGGATGCATCCCGCCACAGACATATGCCTGCTCTCGGGAAGTGGGTCGATTGCTTGGCCGTCCCAACTATCGAGAAACGGATTGAGAACTGCTTTGTCTGGTACAAGGCGCTCCCTGAACGATTTGGCGAGATGCTGCCGGGTTATCAACGAAGCATTGCATTTGGCTGCTTCATATGCGGCGCCATGGATTAACTTGATCAGAAGAGAAATCAGGCCTTTCGTCGCAGCATGGCAGCGAACACCTTGGCCCTTCAAATCGCTTCTGCGTCCCAGGGTCTCTGCAAGCTTTCCATCAACCGCGTCAAGAATCCTGTTAAACTCTGCGCACTCCGCCTTGTCATTCCAATCAAATGGCGAGAGTTCAGTTTGATAACTAAAACGCCGCATCAGTTGCTCATTTGCCGACAGCACATTTCTCGAATACGGAAGCCCAACCAAAGCCACCGGGATCGATGTGTTGGAAATGAGGTTCTTCAGCCAGTCTGAAACATCGAGGATAACCCGCTCGCTCTTGCGATCGATAAAGTGCTGAAACTCATCAAGAATGATGAGTTTCGTACCGCACTCCCGGAGCAACTTGCGAAGCCTCTTGGTTCTTTGCTCAAGTGTGCCCCGATCTGACAGAGGGTCGCCAAGCTTATCGAGAAGTTCGGACGCCATGTTCTTCATCGTTGCCGGCACGGGAATTACGGCGCTCAGAACCGGAACCAGTTTACGATCCTGCGTTTCGACAGGCTGGTTATCGACGAGAAAAGCTTTTGCAAGCGTTGACTTCCCACCCCCTGAGGGGCCGTGTAAAAGCATGCAAACCGGCTCGCCATAGCCTGTGTAGGACTGCATGCATTCCTCAAGCCGTGCCAAACCGGTTTTGAAGGAACGATGGCGGATCAGAACATCACCCATCACCTGATTGATGCCAGCAAGCTTGTCTGGGTTTACAGAAATACTCATGCGTCATCCTTTCCGACCGCCTGAATACGTCGCATGCCGTCAGCAAGAAAATCGTCATCTTCGACCAGGTTGTCGCGATAATCTTCCTCCTCGACCGTTGGCACAGCGTCAAATGAGATATCATAAGAGGTGTTCGGCTCGACCATACGATCTTCATTCGTGGATGCTTGTTTTGAAGACTCACGAAAACGTCCAATCCGTGCATTCGTTGTGCGTTTTCGCTTCTTGGTCTTGGCCGTTTCATGAATAAGCTCGTGAATGTATTCTTTAACTTTCGCAAGTTCAGTGGTGTCGATCTGACGCGATCCCAGTTTTCGAAGGCATTTACGAAAGATCTTGTGCGGCCATAACCCGAGTCCTTCTGCGTATTCGGGATCCAATGCCGGGACATTGAAATAGGTATTGGTTCTGGGATCACGGACATGAATGCGGCCCATATTGGTCGGGTCAAACTTCATATCTACCTGAAAATCCTTGGTAGAACTGTTGCGGAGCTCGGTCAGCGTTCTTGAGCTGTACCAAATGCCCTCTATGACGATTCCTTTGGGGTGAATTTTCCGAACTTCCTTGAAGCAGGAAAGAAGAACATTGAGGTCCTCCTGATCGGAAATAAGCCGAGGAGGAAACTCGTCTACACCTTCAGTCCATCTCTCAAGCGGTATTGCTCGTATACCCTCGTGCATCTTCTTGGCATGAATTTCCACAATCCATTTACACAAGACATGCTCAAGAAGCGCGACAGGAACGCTAGCCTCTCCAACCGCATCATTCTCTGAGCGTGCATCCTTGTTGTGAAAGGTTTTGCCCGGTGCATCACACAGCAGAGATCGGTTGATCTCACCAAAAATCCTCTCCACAACGCCTTTGGTCCATGGCGACTTCACTTTGTTATGCTGAATGGTGATACCCAGTTGGGCACACGCGATTTCCAGGTCTTTGGAATGGAATTCAGGCCCGTTGTCCGTAACAAGAACCTCAGGCACGCCATAACAAGGCCATGTGCCTTCAATGTCAGGGTAACGCTCGTTGACCCATTCCTTGGTTCCAATCGCATTGCGCAGCGCCATCATTACACTCGCTGAACCTGGCGCTTCGAAGCCGAGATAAAAGCCCAAAGGCATCCGTGAAAAATGGTCAATGATCAATGTGAGTGTTGGCCGCCCCAAAGGAATGCCTAGTTCTGGATCATAGACGATGATGTCGAGCAACGTGTGGTCAATCTCAACCCGCTCAAGCGGCCGACAGGAGAACGCACCTTTTCCCACGTGTCGTGTTTCCTTGTCGGCAATGTATTTCCCGTATCGGCCCTTTAAGTATGTGTAGGGCTCGAGTTTCTCGATTTCGCGATAGAGAGTTCTAAGTGTCGGAACCGCGAGTTGATCAAACGATGGTCGATATGCATTCAGTCTTTCGATCTCGACGACAACAGCGGAATAAACATCTGTCGGCCTAGGCCTAGAAGTAACCAGAAATCGCTCATTAATAACGCTCTGAAGAATCTCAAGCACCTCAGGAGAAAATCGCCGTTGTCGATTCCCGCGACGCTTTGTTTGCGGCACCAAAGCGACAGGGTCGCCGCCAGCCTGTCGGTAAAGTTTCCACCAGTTATAGAGAGTTGCAACTGACGGCGGTTTAAGGTCGTTGAGCTGCGCTGCACCAATTTCTATGCTGGTTTTCATCAAGGCAGCGCCACTTTCTGCAACCCTCGGCTTCTCAACTAATTTTACGTAGACAAGCCTGCGACGAAGTTCATCCCGATCTTTTTCAGGAAGGGCACTGAGGTCCTGTCGTTCAGGTATCTGCCGCTTGCGATCACCTACGATGATGGAAGCTTCACCGTTAGCCACGGAGGACGCCAATTCAGGTCTTGGGATTTTCACCAATTGACCATCGTCTTCTGACTCAAGCTGAAGAATATCCCCTTCTAGACAGCGACGAACAGCGTAGATCGTTTCCCCAACAGAAATCTCAGTGCCCATACCGATACGAACAGCAACCATTATGAAGCCCTCCGCAAACAGACAGGTGTATTGTCGTTGTCGATCGGTTGATTAATATCGACGCCAAGAATGCCTTGAGCAATGAGTGCATAGACCTGCGAGAACGGAACACCATGCTCTTTCAAATGTTCGAACAACCCCGCAAGGGTCTGAACACCGCTATTAATGAGATTGATAACAACCTGCTTTCTGGCGGGATTCACGATTTCGCGCTGATACCGCAAGAGTTTGGTGATGTTTGAAAGTCGCGGTTCTTTTCGGATTTCGCGCTCGGTCATCACCAGGAAATCTATGCCTTGCACGCTGTAGTACTCCCGGAATGCCACAAGTCTCTCTTTCAAGGGGCTTGTTATGGACTGTTCGTAAGGCTTCACCTCAAAGACAGTTACGCCAGTCGTCATCTGCGCGATAAAATCGGGTGTGTATTTACGCCTTTTTCCGCTATCGAAATAAGTAAGAGGCTCTGGTTGCTCCCGATATGACAACACCGCCGGATCAAACTCCAACAAACGTATCATGTCGCGCTCGAGCTGGGACTCCCAGTGGACGACCCGACTGGATTTCAAGCTTGGAAAACGACCTACAACGCGATGCGTTGTCCGACGGACAACCTTCCTGCTTCTTTGTGCATGGGGATCAAACATCATTCACAATCCACGTTATGATTCGTGGCATATTATGATTCAAATCAACTTTGCACAATCGAAAAATTCTGCTATGGGTAATTGAAAGAAACTTCCAACACCGTGGAAAAGAATCAAAATGAGCACACAATCGTTCGATGAACTTCTTGCAAAACTCGATAATGCCAGGGATCGCAGACTTCCATGGACGGATATTGCAATGCTCATTAACGCGATCGAGAAAACGCCAGCAGGTAAACAATACTCTGCAAATAAAGAACATTTCTGGGAAATGCTTGCTCAGAAAACGCGATACACACGCAACGCATTGCAACGGATGCGCTCAACACTCATCCGCGGAAATGCCATCGCAGATCGCGAAAAAATGAAACTGCAAGAAATTCTCGGACAGCGCGCAATCGAACCAAATGCCCTGTTTGACGTACTGGGTCACTTTCACACTGCAGAATTGTTCGCGCGTATTCACAGCGCAGACCCAGACGCTGCACTCGATCTCTTGGCTGAGATGCGAGACAAAAAGGTCCCGGTTGTTCGCATCAAGGAAATCCTCAGTGAAGTAACAAACCGCAAATACTCTTCATCAGCCGCTCCAACGTTCCTGATGCCCAAAGACGCCCTTCACAGAAAAGACGCGCTTGCTCTGATCGACGAGCACAAATCGCTCCTTTATGGAGGTGACGATGTCAGTATCTATTTTAAAAGATACGATTTCGAATTCGTCAGCATTGACGCTGTTGGCATTCGCTGTGGCGAGGATGGCGCCTTACAGCTGGTTGACGGCTTCATGTTCATGACCGGCTCTCCCGGAAACAACAAACTCGCTTTCCAGAACCTGCTATCGGATATCGATTATCGCTCGAGCTTTTTCCGGCACGTATGGCTTTGCAGAAACAGCTCGTTCCGATGGCCATCAGAAGAAATTAATTCGGCGATTGACGCTCTGGACATTCATCAAGTCGGGATCATCGAATTTGATGAAACGGGCAGCGAAATGAAGATTGTTCGTCGCCCAAAAGGAGACGCCCGGCCCTCTCGTTATTCTCTAACTCTTCGCGAAATCATGCGTCAGGGCATACCAGATTTTGGAATGGTCTAATGCCTGATCAATTATTTGCCTGACAAACGGTATTTCGTCGAACGACCGCGTCCTTCGCAAACGCATAGATAGCCCTTCTCGACCAGGTCAGTAAGGTGGCGCGTCGCTGTCGCCTTACTAACGCTATTAATCGCAGCATATTGTGATGCGCTTATGACATTTTGATCCGCATCATCATGTAGCATCACAAGAATTCTGACTTGTTGCGTCAAAAGTCGGCTTTCTGGCTGCATTGCCACGAGGTTATTTGCTTCAATATTCCAGCTTAATCTCGTTGACGCCCCGTCGAGTGCATTTTCCAAAGTTTTGAAAAACCAGATCATCCATTCCGTTATGTCCAAACCGGAAGACTGAGTTCGCTCCAACACTCGGTAATAGTTCTCTCGGTCGGCTAAAATGTAAGCCGCCATTGGGTACAAGACAGCATTTTTGTCTGACTGAAACAGTGCCAAATCAGCAACCGCGCGGGCGCTCCTACCATTGCCGTCATCGAACGGATGCACGGTCACGAACCACAGGTGCGCCAAAGCAGCTCGCGAGACCGGGTCTATTTCTTTGCTTTCCCGACTGTAAGCAAACCAATGAAGGAATGCTTCCATCTCGATTGCGATGCGTGATGCATCAGGGGCTTCGAAATGAATCTTCCGGTCACCAGTTCCACCGGAAACCACCTTGATATCTTCAGTTCGCCATGTTGCAGGCTGTCCGATTTGAGCTGGCGAGTAGGTCCTCTCGAACATGCAGCGCTGCCACATCCCCAATCGATGCAGAGTAAGGTCTTTAGAGGACTCGTCAAAAACGGTTGATATCAAAGCAGCGGCGTTTCCCTCCAGTAGCCCGACACTCTTGGCCTCATCGCAAGAGGAAGGTCGGCCAAACCCTCGCTCGATTTCATAGGATACTTCAGTTGCGTTTAGGTACTCGCCCTCAATTGCAAAAGAAGCAACAATGTTCTCAGTAAGTGCTTTGGTGATTAAGGCTCGTCTGCCGTTCTGCGAGTTGACCAATCCGGCCACGTATCCCTGTTTATGATAAACAGAAGGCAAGCGGGCCTGGAGCTGCTGCTTATCCCACGTGAAATTGGGCCAGTCGCTGTGCTGCCAGTTCCATTTGCCCATCACAATGCTCCCTCGTGAGCCGATTAATCACCATATTCGGCTCACATAATGACGTGAATAAATTTCACGAAAGAGGCAAAACCTACAACAACTCGCGATTTTGGCAAAAAATAACCCCCCAAGAGGCGCATCACTGAGTTCCTAAGAACTTCAGGCTAAGCGTGGGGGGGGTGTTGTTGGAGAGATTTTAACTTAACCAGACGCCCAGATGCAACAAATCTCAACGATTAAAGACGAGCAGAGCTAATTCATAGCATTCATTTGAACTTGCTCTGCCCGTTCTAATTTTATGTGTCACAGATTCTAGATTTATGCGTCGCGTTTCTAATTTTATGAGTCAATTCACACACCTGATGCCACTTATACGTCGAGATTGGCAACTTTAAGCGCATTGGATTGAATAAAATCGCGACGCGGCTCAACGACATCACCCATCAGGGTCGAGAAGACTTCTTCTGCCTCGTCCGCGTGATCAACACGCACCTGAAGGAGCGAGCGGACATTCGGGTCAAGGGTGGTTTCCCAGAGCTGATCCGGGTTCATTTCACCCAAACCTTTATAACGCTGGATCGAAATACCGCGACGGCCATATTCCATCACCGCATTGACCAGATCGACCGGGCCACTGATTTTCCAGACCTTGTCCTTGGCACCGAATTCGGCACCAGTTTCAAACAGTTCGCGCAACTCGCCAAGCAGACCTGCAATCGCGCGACTTTCGGCTGAACGCAAAATATTGCCGTCGATAACATAGCGTTCCTCAACCCCGCGCAGCATACGCCACATGACGATTTCATCCTGCGATGCTTCGCCCTTCCAGCCGCGATCAAAATCTTCCGACAGAAGATCAAGACGACCGGCAAGCGTATTTGCCGCTTCCTGACGTTTGGCATCATCGTCAAGCAATGCCGGGTTCAGGGCACCCGCCAGAACAGCCTGCTCAAGAACCGAGATCGGCAGTTTCAGCGAAAGTGGCTCAAGCAGCCCCTTGGCCTTGCGCGCCAGTTCGACAATCCGGACCAAATCCGGACCGGCAACCTGAACACCACCACTAAGCGTCAGCAATGCATCTTCGGTCCCCTGCGCGGTCAGGTATTGTTCCATCTCGCGGTCATCTTTGAGGTACTGGACCGAGTTACCGCGTTTGGCACGATAAAGCGGCGGTTGCGCGATATAGAGATATCCGCGTTCAACCAGTTCCGGCATCTGACGGTAGAAGAAGGTCAGAAGCAGGGTCCGGATATGCGCACCATCGACGTCGGCGTCAGTCATGATGATGATTTTGTGGTAGCGCGTTTTTTCAATATTGAAATCGTCACGGCCGATACCGGTGCCAAGGGCGGTAATCAGTGTGCCGATTTCCTGACTTGAGAGCATTTTATCGAAACGGGCACGCTCAACGTTCAGGATTTTACCACGCAATGGCAGAATTGCCTGGAAACCACGTTCGCGGCCCTGTTTGGCTGATCCACCTGCGGAATCACCCTCCACGATGAACAGTTCGGCTTTGGACGCATCGCGTTCCTGACAATCGGCAAGTTTGCCCGGCAGGGACGAGATATCAAGCGCGCCTTTGCGGCGGGTCAGTTCACGTGCCTTGCGGGCAGCTTCGCGTGCCGATGCGGCTTCGACCACTTTGGTGACGATTTTGCGTGCATCCTGCGGATGCTCTTCCAGCCACTGCTGAAGCCTGTCGTTCACGATGTTTTCGACAACCGGACGGACTTCGGACGAAACCAGTTTGTCCTTCGTCTGGGACGAGAATTTCGGATCCGGCACCTTGACCGAAATCACACAGGTCAAACCTTCGCGGGCATCATCCCCAGAAAGGCTGACCTTTTCCTTCTTCACGATCCCGCTTTCCTGCGCATAGGAATTGATCTGACGGGTCAGTGCCGCACGGAAACCGGCCATGTGCGTTCCGCCGTCACGCTGCGGAATGTTGTTGGTAAAGCACAGCGTGGTTTCGTGATAGCTATCATTCCACTGCAGGGAAACTTCGACGGTAATGCCGTCTTTTTCGCCGACGATCGTAATAGGTTCTTCGATCTGCGGAGCCTTGTTACGGTCGAGATATTCCACAAAGGCGCGAATACCGCCTTCGTAATGCAGTTTGGTTTCAACCGGTTCGCCATGGCGTTCATCACGCAACGTCAGGATCACGCCAGAGTTCAGGAAGGCCAGTTCGCGCAGACGATGTTCAAGCGTCGGCAGGTTGAACTCGGTCATCGTGAAGATTTCGGCATCGGGATAGAAGGTAACCTCAGTCCCGGTCAGCGGCTTGCCCTCTGCCGTCATTGGCGCATCACCGACAATTTCCAGCGGCTTGATCGCATCGCCACTGGAAAATTCCATGTAATGCTCTTTGCCGTTGCGCCAGATGCGCAGCTTCAACAAGGTTGAAAGCGCGTTCACAACCGACACACCCACACCGTGCAGGCCACCGGAAACCTTGTAGGAGTTCTGGTCAAACTTACCGCCGGCATGCAGCTGGGTCATAATGACTTCGGCCGCCGAAACGCCTTCTTCCTTGTGCAGGTCAGTCGGAATACCACGGCCGTTATCGCGGATCGTTGCCGAGCCATCGCCATTCAGCTGTACCCAGACGGTATCGCAATATCCGCCCAGCGCCTCGTCAATCGCGTTATCGACGACTTCATAGATCATGTGATGCAAACCGCTGCCGTCATCGGTATCACCGATATACATGCCCGGGCGTTTACGCACCGCTTCAAGACCCTTGAGAACCTTGATCGATTCTGCACCGTAATCCTGCGCCTGTTGTTCGGCGGTTTTCGGAGCTTCTGTTTCGTTGGTCATAGCGTCACAACCTCGGCATTCACGGAGTGGTTTCAGCGGTCAGTGTGGCATCTTCCACGCGGAAGAATTGCGCACGTCCGTCCAAACCTTCAAACAGCGCCCGGTCCGTACCTGTCATCCAGGCCTGGACGCCAAGCGCCACGATTTCATCAAACAGGTAGCTGCGGCGTTCTGCATCCAGATGCGCCACAACCTCGTCAAGCAACAGCAATGGGCCAGCTCCGCGCGCTTTGCTTTGCAAGCGGGTGTTGGCCATAATCATCGATAGCAGCAGGGCCTTCTGTTCGCCCGTAGAACACTGATCTGCGGACTGGTTCTTGGCATCATGCCATACCAGCAAATCACTGCGCTGCGGCCCGACGGAAGCCCCGCCATAAGTGGCATCGCGTGACCGTCCGTCGCGCAATGCCGCCCGCATCCTGTCTTCAACCTCGATCGCCGGTAGCTGTTCCAGCCAGTTTTCAAGATCCCCTGCAAGCGCAAGTCTTGCCGCCGGAAACGGTCCAACAACCATTGTTCCGGCGCGGCCAAGCTTTGCCAGCAACTCAGCACGTGCAACCGCAACGGCAATCCCGTGGCGAACCATCGAGTCTTCGATCGAGGCCAGCCATTTGTCGTCCCCTTTGCCTTCTTTCAAAAGCTTGGCCCGGCTGCGCAGGCTGTGCTCATAGGCCGCTACCCGGCTGCTATGTTCGGGATCAAGGCCGTAAACCAGCCGATCCAGAAAACGTCGGCGCGCCGACGGACCATCCAGAAACAGACGATCCATTTGCGGCGTCAGCCAAACCGCGGCACAAACCCGCCCCAGCGACGCCTGACCGCGCTGGTTTTCACCATCAATACGCACAGCCCGTTTTTCACGCCCCTGCGCAAGAGCTGCAGGATCAAGGCCCGATCCGACCTGATAGTCCCCATCCGGCGTGGTCAGCTGTGCCGACACGGCCCATGCTCTTACGTTCCCCTCGTCTTCACCGGGAACCCTGCGCGATATCTCGCCCAGCTTGGCCCGTCTTAAGCCGCTTCCCGGCGATAAAAGCGATACCGCTTCAAGCAGATTGGTCTTTCCTGCACCGTTCGGGCCGGTCAAAACCACCGGTGCCCCGTCAAGCGACAGGCGCAGACTTTCGTAACACCGAAAATCACCCAGTTGTATACGGGAAACGGCAAGACGGTTCGTCATGGACGTACCGTCTTGGGGTGGAAGATTATGGGCAAGAACAGCCACAGCAAAAGTGCGCTAACCGTCAGACGCGCATCGGCATCAGAACGTACAATGCCGAAAGATCATCGGTATCACGCAGAATGGTTGGTGATGAACCGTCCGACATCAGAAGGTTCAGGGTGTCGCCCTTTACCTGCTTGGCGATATCGAGCAAATAACGCGAATTGAAACCGATTTCGATGTCATCGGCATCATAGTTGATTTCGAGTTCCTCGGATGCGGTTCCGTGTTCCGGGCTCGACGCGGAAAGGGTCAGGGTATTCCCCGACATGACGACTTTGACCGCACGCGACTTTTCGATCGAAATAGCGGAAACGCGATCAACAGCATCGGCAAAGGCTTTGCACTCGATATCAAGCGTCTTGTCATTGCCAGACGGAATGACACGCTCGTAATCCGGGAAGGTGCCATCAATCAGCTTGGAGGTCAGCACTGCCTTGCCAAAACCAAAGCGAATTTTGGTGTCGGACATGGCGATGTCTACCGCTTCGCCGGTTTCCTCGATCAGCTTGCGCAATTCGCCAACGGTTTTCCGCGGCACAATAACGCCGGGCATGTTTTCCGCCCCATCGGGAAGCGGTGCCTCGACCCGAGCCAGACGATGGCCATCAGTTGCAACAGCACGCAGGATTTTGGTTCCTTCTGCGTCGGTCGCATGGAAATAGATACCATTCAGATAGTAACGGGTCTCTTCGGTCGAAATCGCAAATTCCGCACGATCAATCAGACCGCGAAGTTCCGCCGCGGCAAGGCCAAAGCTGACCGGAAGCTCACCACCGGACATGACCGGGAAGTCATCAACCGGAAGAACCGCCAGATTGAATTTCGAACGACCAGCAGACAGGGTAAGACGCCCTGCTCCCGGCTCAAGCGCGATTTGCACCTGCGAGCCTTCCGGCAACTTGCGGACAATCTCGTAAAGGGTATGGGCGGGGGTGGTGGTTGCACCGGCTTCACTGACTTCTGCAGTGGTGGTTTCAATCACCTCAAGATCCATGTCCGTTGCAGTCAAAGACAGCTGATCATTCTCTGCCCGCAGCAAAATATTGGACAGAATCGGAATGGTATTGCGCCGTTCGACCACACTTTGAACATGGGTCAAAGATTTCAACAGAGCCGCGCGTTCAATGGTCAGCTTCATGCCCGTCCTATCCGTCTGTCAGTATTGGTTTAACAAATTGATTTATAATCGATTTTGTCGCTTTTGCTTCACCCTTTCGGGCAAGGCAGGCGCATTATAACATGCATGTCGGGAAATCGAAGGATTTTTACGGCTTAAACCCAAGCAAACAAAACGAGTCGTTGTATATTTTCCCACCCAATGCACGCAAAAGGCGGAACCCCGCGCGGTGCCTGATTTTCAGCCCGTTGGTCACCGTAAAAATCCGATCGGAATCAGAACGGGTCACCGTTTTCAAACCGTGACCCGCCCAATTATTTTCGAAATCGCAATCAGCCTTCAAGCATGCGACGCAGCAGGTCGATATCCTCGGACAGCGAAGGATCGCTCACATGCAGTTCTTCGATTTTGCGAACGGCATGCATGACGGTCGTGTGGTCACGACCACCGAATTTGCGACCGATTTCCGGCAGGGAATGCGTCGTCAATTGCTTGGACAGATACATCGCGACCTGACGCGGGCGGGCAACGGCCCGGGCCCGACGGGCGGAATGCATGTCCGACACCTTGATATTGAAATGCTCGGCAACTTTTTTCTGGATTTCCTCAATCGAAACCCGGCGTTCGGATGCACGCAGAACATCGTGCAGCACGTCCTGAACCATCTCGAGACTGATTTCACGTCCGACAAGCTGTGCGTGGGCAATGACGCGGTTCAGCGCACCTTCGAGTTCACGCACGTTCGCGGTGATCTTGTGAGCCAGAAATTCCATCACGCGCTGCGGCAGCTCGATATTCTGGCGTTCCGCCTTCGATTCGAGGATGCCCAGACGCAGCTCGTAGGTCGTGGCATGAATATCAGCAACAAGGCCTGAGCCAAGACGCGAACGCAAACGTTCCTCGATATCTTCAAGGTCCGAAGGTGATTTGTCGGCGGATACAATGATCTGACGCCCCTGATCCACCAGCGCATTGAAGGTGTGGAAGAATTCTTCCTGAGTCGAGTCCTTGCCGGAAATGAACTGAACATCATCGACCATCAGCACATCAACAGACCGGAACTGATCTTTGAAATCAACGGTGTTCTTGTCACGCAGAGCCCGGATGAACCGGTACATAAATTTTTCGGCAGACAGGTAAATCACCGTGCGGTGCGGCTGCGTGCGGCGAATGTGCCACGCAATTGCATGCATAAGGTGGGTTTTACCAAGGCCAACACCGCCATAAAGGAACAGCGGGTTGAAAGGCACCGATTCGGCTTCGGCCAGGCGGCGTGCTGCCGCATAGGCAAATTCGTTCGGCTTGCCGATCACGAAATTGTCGAATGTGTAACGCGGATCAAGTGCGGCCGATATGCCGTCATCGGACATTGTGCCAATTGCCTTGCGACCGCCGGAAACCAGACCTTTTGCATTGCCCGCATAGGATGGACTGGAACCTTCGACATCAGTCACCTCGTTCGCGACTTTATCCAGTCGTGTGACATCGTCACTGATGCGACCACGCGCACTGCCATTCCCGGACTGGGCACCTGAATTCGAAGCGGAGGAAGAAGGCAGGCTTTTCTGACCGTTACCATTCGCCGGTTGAACAACAACGATCTCGACAAAATGGATGTTCTCATCCTCGGAATGCCAGAAGGACTGAATACGATCCAGATAGTGCTGAGTTACCCAGTCACGCATTGCACGCGTTGGCGCACCAAGACGCGCAACACCGGCTTCGACCGCGATCAATGCGACGGGATCAAGCCAATAGCGATAAGCTGTCGCGCCAAACTCCGAACGAAGCTTTTCGCGAACAATCTGCCATGTCGCTTTCGCGTGATCGTCTAGTGCCGCCTGCTGGTCACCCGGAATCCCCCCGTTGGACTCCCCGAGTGCCGATTGCGTTCCCCTAACGGCGTGCTGCACTGTTAGAACCTTTCCCCGCTTAATCAATCTTCACTACCAAACAAAACGCGAAAGACAAAAAAGTACTCGCCCGCGTTGATCACAAACATGATCAACACGCCTGTCTTCCACCAAGTCTTGGAAGCGTACTCGCGCCTTTTGTTTTTTGGTTCTTCGTCTTTCGCCGCGTTGCGCGGCCAGCGAAGTCAAAACACTGTACTGATGCGATCCGCATCAGGCAAGGCGATCTTTAACAGAACGTTAAAAGGATTTCGGCACCAAAACAGTCCTTTGTTTGTGCGGTTTTTTGCGATGCCGCAACCAAGGAACAAAAGGTGATTCGACGAAATCCGGGCAGCGAAAAGGCCGTGCTACAAGCACGGCCTTCGACTCGCCATCCCGTAAGGGATAAATTAAAGCGCTTTGACGCGAGCGGTCAGACGCGAGACCTTGCGAGCGACGGTGTTCTTGTGCAGAACGCCGAGCTGCGCGCCACGTGCCATTTCCGGCTCTGCAACTTTCAGCGCAGCCAGAGCGGCATCTTTGTCGCCAACGTTCAGCGCAGCCTCGACCTTCTTAACGAAGGTACGAATGCGACCGATGCGTGCACCATTAACTTCTGCACGTGCGGCGTTGCGGCGAATGCGCTTCTTGGCCGATTTATGGTGAGCCATTGCGAACCTGTCTCTTAAAACAAATGTTACGTAATTCGGAGCGCGGCTTATAGCTCCGTCGGAAACCCTCGTCAACCCCCGATACCTTCAATCCCGCTGAATTTCCGCGGTTTGCGACTCTTTACTACTGCAAGGCAGCAATGCATCGCAGGTATCGGGGTACGATCCAGCCCGAATCAGCGATGCTTGAAATCCGGTTTTCTCTTTTCAGCAAAGGCTTTCATGCCCTCGGCCCGGTCATCGAGCGCAAATGTCGAATGGAACTCGCGACGTTCAAACATCAGACCTTCGGTCAGAGACATTTCATAAGACTTGCTGACACTCTCCTTCACCTTCATCAGAACCGGGCCAGAGAAAGAAGCAATTTTATCAGCCAGTTTCATCGCTTCTTCCATAAGCGAGTCGGCCGGGACGACTCGTGCGACGAGTCCCGAGCGTTCTGCTTCTTCAGCATCCATCATCCGACCGGTAAGGCACATTTCCATTGCTTTGGATTTGCCAATGGCACGCGTAAGGCGCTGCGTCCCACCAGCACCCGGAATGGTTCCGATGGTGATTTCCGGCTGACCGAACTTTGCCGTATCCGCAGCAAGAATGATGTCGCACATCATCGCAAGCTCGCAACCGCCGCCAAGCGCAAAGCCCGCTACCGCGGCAATAACCGGCTTGCGGCAGCTCGCCACCCGTGTCCAGCCCTTGGTGATGAAGTCGCTCTTATAGACATCCATATAATCATAATCGGCCATTTCCTTGATATCGGCCCCGGCCGCAAAGGCCCGTTCCGATCCGGTAATGACGATGGCGCGAATGTTTTCGTCATTTTCGAACTGATCAAGCGCCCCACCGATGTCGGTGATCAATGCCGCACAAAGCGCGTTCAAAGCCTGGGGACGATTAAGAGTGATCAGGCCGACATTGCCCTTAACCTCGGCAATGATGTTCTCGTAAGACATGCTGCAATCCTTTGTCGGGAATCAATCCGCTTACATTTGCGATCCGATTCGGTCGAAGACATATTTTGATACTGTTTTACCGATTTTATTTCCAAGCCGCAACCGGACCCGACAGAATCACCGGATTATCCGAATTCTGTCACACGCGTTTCCGGCAACAGGAAATGCAAAACGCCTATTTCTGGCAAGTAGGGCAGAAGAAGGTTGATCGACCAGCCTGAACAATCCTGCCCACGACGCTTTCGCAGCCATCCGCGGTGCAGCTTTCGCCTTCCCGACCATAAACCCGGAAGCTGTGCTGGAAATAACCCAGCTCGCCATTGGCCTGACGATGATCTTTAAGGCTGGACCCACCGGCGGCAATCGCGTCCTCAAGAACCAAACGGATTTCACGATAAAGACGTTCGATCTCGTCCTGTTTCAAATCCTTGGCCAGACGGTCCGGTGCGATGCCCGACCGGAACAATGCTTCGCACACATATATATTGCCAAGCCCTGCGACCAGTCGCTGATCAAGCAACACAGTCTTGATCGGGCTTGCCCGTCTGGCGATTCCTGTGGCCAGGACGGCGGCGTTGAAACTGTTACCCAATGGCTCCGGCCCGATGCCAGCCAGCATCTTGTGGGTTGCAACCTCATCAGCCGCAATCAGGGTGATAACACCAAACCGGCGGGGATCAGTAAACCGAACCACAGCGCCCCCCTGCATGACAAAATCGACATGATCATGCTTTGCCGGAGCTGGAACACCCACAGCAGGATCATCGAAGATCGTCATGCGGCCGGACATTCCCAAATGAACCAGCAAAACCTGCCCGTCATCCAGATAGCCCAGAATATATTTCGCCCGACGGGTCAGCTGATTGATCCGACGTCCCGCCATCCGCCCCACAAAGTTTTCCGGAAACGGAAAACGCAGGTTCGGGCGGCGCTGAACAACGTGATCAACGACAAACCCTTCCATCACCGGCGTCAAACCGCGTGTCACCGTTTCGACTTCAGGTAATTCGGGCATCTGGAAACTCGCAAAATGAAAGGAGAAACATATCTAGAACCCGGCCCGCTGATTGGCAAGCCGGCACACCAAACAACATTGTCGCCATTACAAAGTAACAATGGACGATGACCGCCAAGTACATATGATTGCGCCGCTTATTGCCACCGGGCGCGTCTGCCCCACCTTACGGGCCATCCACAGGATTTCAGTCAATGGAATTTGGCGTTGATCTTTTACTGATACTTTTTGCGGTCGCCGCGTTCGCCGGCATGGTTGATTCAATTGCCGGCGGCGGCGGATTGATTACCATCCCGGCCCTGCTTTGGGCGGGTATTACACCGGCACAGGCCTTGGCGACCAACAAGCTGCAGGGCAGCTTTGGCAGCCTGACATCTTCAATCAACTTTATCCGCAAAGGCTATGTCGATCCCCGCGATATGGTATTGGCAATCGTCCTGACATTTGCAGGGTCGGCACTTGGTACCGTGCTGGTGCAGATGCTTGATGCCAGCATCCTGCTTAAAATCCTTCCGGCTCTGTTGATCCTGATTGCGCTTTATTTTCTTTTCTCGCCACGCGTTGGCGATATTGACGCGCATCAGGTTATCAGCAAGTCGGTCTTTGCCTTTACCGCAGGCTTTGGCATCGGCTTTTACGATGGCTTTTTCGGACCGGGTACCGGATCGTTCTTTTCCATCGCTTTTGTCGCTTTGCTTGGTTTCAACATGACAAAGGCAACAGCCCACACCAAGGTTTTGAACTTTACATCAAATTTCGCATCGCTTGTGATGTTCATTGCAGGGGGCGAAGTTGTCTGGATGATCGGCCTTGTCATGGCTGTCGGCTCATTGATCGGGGCCCAGATCGGATCTCATCTGGTGATGAAAGTCGGTGCAAGGCTGGTGCGGCCGCTTCTGGTTGTTACCTCGGTTGCCATTTCGATAAAGCTGATCATCGATCAGTATGGCAGCACCATCAGCCAGTATTGGGATCAAATGCGGGTCTGGATCGGATAGAAACCGGGTTTCCCCATTCCCAAGCAAACAGCAAAAAGCCCGCCGCGACATTGTCCGACGGGCTTTGTTTTTTGACATTCAATTCATTCAGGCATTGGCAGTCGTCTCGATAAAGACTTCGTCAGGACGGTCAATCAGGTGGCTCCAGATCGAAAACAGCAACGCGATCACGGCAATTCCCGCGCCAAGCCAAGGGATATCCTGATAGGAAACGCCCTGCGTAATTGCGATACCACCAAACCAGGCACCCGCAGCATTACCCAGATTGAATGCCCCCTGATTAAGGGTCGACGCAAGGTTCGGTGCATCGGTCGCTTCGTTGACCACCCGCATCTGAAGGGGGGACACCAGTGCAAAGGAAACCACACCCCAGACAAAAACCGTTGCCACAGCCGGGATCACATTGGTGATCGTTTCAGCAAATACGACCAGTATCGCAATCAGCAGAACAAACGTCGCAATGATCGCGGGCATCAGGCGCCAATCACCCAGACGGCCACCGATATAGTTGCCAATCGTCAAACCTGCGCCGAACAGCAACAGCACATAGGTTACCTGTCGCGCTGAAATGCCGGTGATATTCTGCAGCATCGGAGTGATATAGGTAAACACGCTGAACATGCTGGCCGCGGCCAGAACACTGATCAGCATGGCAAATATAACCTGGGTTTTAAGCAGCGCACGGGCTTCCGCCATCAAACTGCCACCCGTCGCCGCGATCTTGCGTGGCAAACAGAAATAAAGCGCGACAGCCGCAACCATACCGATCCCAACAACCGCCCAGAAAGTCGAACGCCAACCCAGTTCCTGACCGAGAGCCGTACCAAACGGAACCCCAAGCACATTGGCAAGAGTAAGCCCCGAAAACATCAGGGCAATGGCCTGAACCCGTTTATGCGGTGCAACCAGGTTAGCTGCAACCACCGCACCCAGACCAAAAAACGCCCCATGGCAGAAAGCAGTAACCACGCGGGCCGCCATCAGAAGCCAGTAATCCGGTGCAATCGCGCACAGGAAATTGCCAATGATGAAAATCGCGATGAGCATCATCAAAGCATGCCGACGATCCATTTTGGACGTTGCAATCGCAAGGAACGGCGCACCAAACGTAACACCCAGCGCATAACCGGTTACCAACAACCCGGCATCGGGAATGCTGACACCAAGATCGGCCGCCACATCCGGCAACAAGCCCATAATGACAAACTCGGTCGTCCCGATCCCGAAGGATGCAAGGGCGAGGGCAAGGATCGGAAGGTTTTCAAAGAAACCTGTGCGGGCAACAGCAGTTGTCATGATCGATACGTCCAAGGGTGCCAGGCACCAATGCGGGATAATGGCGGGCGACAGGATTTCGGGAGATTTTCGAAACGTTTGAATCGACCGAAAATTGAAACGATTCAATTTTGCGTGCAGCGCACAAATTTCACCATCGCAAAATTGGCATAAAAACTATGCAATCCCGTCACAACTGAAACAGGCCCGGTTGAACACCGGGCCTGTCGGAAAAACAAAACGGATAAATCCGGATCAGAAAAGTTCGTCAACGATACGTTTTGCAGCTTTAACCGGATCGTCGGCCTTGGTAATCGGGCGCCCGATTACCATCACATCTGTGCCCATCGCAACGGCGTCCCGCGGTGTGACGATACGTTTTTGATCATCAGAACTTGACCAGGCCGGACGAATACCCGGGGTGATCAATTTGAAATCCGGTCCACAGGCAGCACGTACTGCGGTAATTTCCTGTGCGGAGCACACAACTCCGTCCAGACCTGCCTTTTGGGTCAGTTCCGCAAGTTTGACGACACGCTCGCTGATCGGTCCAGCCAGACCGACATCATCAAGATCACCCTGATCAAGGCTGGTCAGGACCGTTACGGCAATCACCCACGGAGCATCGACACCCGCCTTGTCAGCAGTTTCACGTGCCGCTTCCCCGGCACGCTTCATCATTTCAAAGCCTCCCGTCGCATGAACATTCACGATCTTGAGACCAAGGGGCGTTACCGCGCGGATGGCACCGGCAACCGTGTTGGGAATATCGTGATACTTGACGTCCAGAAAAATCGGCAATCCGGCCTTGGCGACTTCACGGACACCCTGCGGGCCGTGGGCTGCAAAGAATTCCTTGCCAAGCTTCGCGCCGCCAATCACCCCGGACAGATTTGAAGCCAGATCAATTGCATGAGCAAGATCAGTGGTATCAATGGCGCAAAAAATGCGATCGTGCGGGGCAAGCTTATCGGTCATGGTGTCCTCCGGCGGGCTGGAATTTCATCGTCGGCCCACGAAGATGCGACGGACCGGGCATGACTTAGCCGATTTCGCCTGAAATACCAATCCCGAATTGGCCATAACCTTTGGCAGGATTCCTCTCAGGATGCCTTTTGCTGGCTGATCACCTTGTGATCATTCGATATGTCGCTGCCGGTTTCATCCGGACGCAGTCGGCGCAGCTCGCTATCCATCCGCTTGACGGCACGGCGATGTTTGCCATGTACGAACCATTCATACGTCAACCCGATACCAAGCCCGATCAACAATGCCGCCATGATCGGCAGGAAAAGCGGCATGTCAATTTCATAAGGCAAGGGCCACAATGACAACGTCACCAGCGCCCGGTTCGACACGGCAAAAATCGCAATCAGGATCGCAAGCGGGATGGAGATGATCCAGTAAAGAATGCGCATTTCAACTCCTCGTGCCGGCATGCAAAAAGGCAGGGGTCATAGCCCACGCACCGGCTGAAACCAGAGAATGGACCCGATATGGTCAAACGGAAACATGTGCAAATGAATTTGCAACCATCCTGCAGAATTTCCACAAGAACGGTTTAGCGCAGTTCACACGCCAACAGCAAGCCGATCAAACAGGCTGCGATCAGTTAAGACGTTCGCGCAACTGCTTGCCAGTTTTGAAATAGGGAACCTTTTTCTCGCCCACAGGTACGGCTTCACCGGTACGCGGATTGCGTCCGACCCGGGAATCACGCTGCTTTACGGAAAATGCGCCAAAACCACGCAGCTCGACACGATCCCCGCGTGCCAGCGCTTCGGTAATTTCGTCAAAGATCGTCGCCACGATCCGCTCAACATCGCGCTGATACAGATGAGGGTTCATCTCAGCCAGCCGGGCGATCAGTTCTGATTTTGTCATATTCAGGCCCCATCCTGTTCGTTCTGACAGATATCCAATCAACCAAAGGTTAGATTACGTCACGTCGGCGCTTTCACTCAGGTTGCCAGACAGTCAGCAAACCGTCAAGTTTAAGCCCCTCAGATGACAGCATTTTTCCGATGTTTCCTTCGAACAATGCCGTCATAATGGAGTCTTCCGGATAATCAATTTCGAGCGGCACGACTGCCGCATCCGGCGATACTCCCATTTCGTCCTGCAGCCAGCGCAAAGCTTCGCGACGACCACCAATCTCGTCGATCAGGCCATTGGCAACAGCCTGCTGGCCGGTATAAACCCGGCCATCGGCCAGTTGACGCACGGTTTCGGTATCCATACCGCGTCGTTCGGCAACCATGTCGACAAACACGCCAAACATGTCTGAAATCAGGCTTTCCATAGCCGTTCGCGCGGCATCATCCGTCGGTTCGAACGGGTTCGGAACGGCTTTAAGCGGGCCACTTTTAACCGTCAGCGGCTCTACACCCAGTTTTTCCAATGTGCCGGTAAAGTTCATCGACTGGAAAATCACACCAATCGATCCGGTCACCGTTCCGCGATGTGCGATGATGTGGTCAGCGGCAATTGCCGTCATGTAACCACCAGACGCGGCAACAGTTCCCATTTCGGCAACGATCGGACGGGTTTCGCCAATCCTGCGCAGACTCTCAAAAAGCGCCTCGCCACCGACCATCGTACCGCCAGGGCTGTTGATATGGACGATCAGACCCGCGACATCGCTGTCTCCCTCAATCTGCTCCAGCGCATCAAGAAGGTAGGGATCCTCGGTAATCACCCCTTCGATATTCACCTCGACAATGCGCGGGCCAATATTGCCCCACACCACGTCGTCCGCACCGCTGCGCGCAAAGGCCACCACGATGGCAATGATGATTGCGACCACCGCCAGCACCCGCCAGCGGAAAATCGATTTTTTCAAACGTCGACGATCAAGAAGGATATCGGCATCAAGTGCCATTTAATGCGCCCCGGTATTCAGTAATGAACTAACAGCTTCAAAAACCTGCCTTTTCAAATGGTTTTTCTTCATTCGCTTGGCAAGGACAAAAACTGTTTGAAATCAAAATTCTCGCTAAAAAATGACATCGCAGCGGCAAAGTCGCGTCCAAACCGGGAATTTTGGACAAAAGCGACAAAAAAACGGGCCGTGCAACGCATGACCCGTCTTTGTGATCTGCCAGAGCAGATCCTGTCCGATCAGGAACAAATGCCTTATTCGGCACCTTCCTGTTTCTTGCGAAGTGCTTCGCCAAGGATATCGCCAAGCGATGCACCGCTGTCAGCCGAACCGTAATCCGCCATGGCTTTCTTCTCGTCAGCAACTTCGAGAGCTTTGACCGAGAGGGTAACCTTACGGGTTTTGGCGTCGATCGTAGTAACACGCGCATCGACTTTCTCGCCAACCGCGAAACGTTCCGGACGCTGGTCCGAACGGTCACGTGCGAGTTCAGCCTTACGGATGAAGCCTTTAAGATCGGTGCCACCAACAGCAACCTCGATACCACCGTCGTTAACTTCGGTGATTTCACAGGTTACGGTTTCACCGCGTTTGATGCCGGTAACGGCTTCTTTGAACGGGTCACCTGAAAGCTGTTTGATGCCAAGCGAGATACGCTCTTTCTCGACGTCAACGTCAAGAACCTTGGCTTTGACGATGTCACCTTTTTTGTATTCTTTGATGACTTCTTCACCAGCGCGGTCCCATGACAGGTCCGAGAGGTGAGCCATACCGTCGATACCACCCAGAAGGCCAATGAACAGACCGAATTCGGTGATGTTCTTGACTTCGCCTTCGATCTCGGACTCGACCGGATGAGCAGCCAGGAAGGCATCCCACGGATTCGAGGTGCACTGCTTGAGACCAAGCGAGATACGGCGTTTCTGTGCATCGACGTCGAGCACCATGACTTCGACTTCCTGCGAGGTCGAAACGATTTTACCCGGGTGAATGTTTTTCTTGGTCCAGGACATTTCGGAAACGTGGACCAGACCTTCGACACCAGCTTCGAGTTCGACGAATGCGCCGTAATCGGTGATGTTGGTGACACGGCCTTCGAATTTCGAACCGACCGGATATTTAGCTTCGACACCTTCCCACGGATCAGCTTCAAGCTGTTTCATGCCAAGCGAGATACGCTGGGTTTCGCTGTTGAAGCGGATAACCTGAACCTTGACGGTCTGACCGATCTGAAGTGCTTCAGACGGATGGTTGATACGCTTCCATGCGATGTCGGTGACGTGCAGCAGGCCGTCAACACCGCCGAGATCGACGAATGCGCCGTAATCGGTGATGTTTTTGACAACGCCGTCAAGAACCTGACCTTCCTGAAGGTTCTGGATCAGTTCGGCGCGCTGTTCAGCACGGGTCTCTTCGAGAACGGCACGACGCGAAACCACGATGTTACCGCGCGAACGATCCATTTTCAGGATCTGGAACGGCTGCGGATTGTTCATCAGCGGGGTAACGTCGCGAACCGGACGGATGTCAACCTGGCTGCCCGGCAGGAATGCCACGGCGCCCGACAGGTCAACAGTGAAGCCGCCTTTAACACGACCAAAGATGGTACCGTCAACGCGTTTGCCTTCGTTGAACTGTTTTTCAAGCTCGACCCAGGCTTCTTCGCGACGCGCTTTTTCACGCGACAGAACGATTAGGCCATCTTTGTTTTCATAGCGATCGACATAAACATCAACGGTATCGCCGATATTAACGTCGCCTGCGCCAAATTCTTTGAGCGGCACGCGGCCTTCGGACTTCAGACCCACATCGACGATTGCATCGTCGTCGGTGGTTTTGACGACCGTACCGGTCATCACGCGGCCAATAAAGCCTTCGTCTTCAGAACCGAGGCTTTCGGCCAGCAGGGCGGCGAAATCTTCGCCGGTGGAGAATTGTGCTTCTTCAGCGGTTGTCATTAAAGAGACTTCCTTTCGAGTGTATCGTCACTATTCCGGCCAATCGGTTGTATCCGATGGTCTTGCCACAAAATCGTGGCGGGTTTTTGCCAATCGATGTCCCGATCCCGTTCGCGGAAAACCAAACGGTTTTCCATAGACGAAAAGGTGAACGCACATGTCGTTCACCTTAGGGTAGCTACCCCTGAGATCGTTCTGCCGCTTGACGGTTAAAACGCCCGTGTGTCAGTCATTCTCACCCATATGGGTCCGAATATGCGCCATGACTGCATTAAACACCGCATCAGCATTCAGACGATCCGTATCAATGTGGATTGCGTCCGATGCCATCTTGAGCGGCGCAACATCCCGCGCACTGTCTCGAGCATCCCGTTCTTCAAGCTCTTTGAGAACGCGCTCGTATATAGCAGCGGGATTTTTTTCCTGCAACTGTTTGAACCGACGGTTTGCACGTTCTTCAACACTGGCCGTCAGATAGAACTTGATCGGAGCATCCGGACACACAACCGTCCCGATGTCGCGACCATCAAGAACGGCACCCCGTTTACCACCGGGCGGGCAGCTGGCAAGATTGCGCTGAAAATCGAGCAACACCGCACGAACCCTTGGAATCGCGGCAACTTTTGATGCTGCATTTCCGACTTCTTCACTGCGAAGTTCTTGGCCGTCAAGATCGTTGGCGCCGAGTTTTTCGGCCACCCCGACCGCCACATCCTCGTCCGAGGGATCAAGCCCAAGCGCCAAAACCTTTGCCCCCGTCGCCCGGTACAAAAGCCCTGTATCAAGATAGGCATAGTCCATTGCCCCGGCGACTCGACGTGCCAAAGTGCCTTTTCCCGATGCTGCCGGTCCGTCAATCGCGATGATCATGCGCGGGCGCCCCTATCTGTTTTGATGTCACTTATATTTGTGTGCCAAGAAAGGCTTTACGAGCCCCGGAATACGAATAAAGGAAACCAGTCACGAAACAGATCATGAACCCGCCGGGGCAAGGTTTGCCCCCAATTCGCGCATCAATGCCTCGAAACTCGGGAAGCTGGTCGCAATCGGGTTGGCATCATCAACCGCAACCGGATCATTTGCCCCAAGTCCGAGGACAAGGAAGGACATGGCGATACGATGATCAAGATGGGTTTCAACCATACCACCTCCGGGTACCTCGCCACCCGTGACAATCAGGTCGTCACCTTCGATGCGGTGAATGACCTTGTTTGCTGCGAGCCCCGCGGCCACAGCGGCAAGACGATCCGATTCCTTGACCCGCAATTCTTCAAGTCCGCACATCCGGGTTTCACCCTGTGCATAAGCGGCAGCAACGGCCAGCACCGGATATTCATCAATCATCGACGGAGCACGTTCCGCTGGCACGACAATACCGGTCAGGCGATTTTTACCGCTAACGACAAGATCACCGATGGTTTCACCGGCTTCCTCACGTTCGTTAGCGATCGTAATGTCACCCCCCATTTCGATAAGGGTCGTAATCAGGCCGGTCCGCAACGGATTCAGACAAACGTCGCGAATGGTCACTTTTGATTCCGGATTGATCAAAGCCGCTACCAGCGGGAATGCTGCCGAGCTCGGATCTGTAGGAACCACAATATCGGCTGCTTTCATTTCGACCGGGCCGGTCAGACTGACCGTGCGCCCACCGTCATCATTGATGCTGACATCAACATCGACACCAAAATGGCGCAACATGCGTTCGGTGTGATCACGCGATGGTTTCGGCTCGATCACGGTGGTCGTTCCGGCAGTATTCAGTCCAGCCAGCAACACAGCGGACTTGACCTGTGCGGATGCCATAGGAAGCGTATAGGTCACCGGTTTTGCCTCATCGGTTCCGATGACGGCCATAGGCGGACGACCGCGTTCGCGCGTGATGAATTGCGCGCCGAATTCCGCCAGCGGATCGGCAACCCGGCCCATCGGACGCTTGCAAAGCGATGCATCGCCGGTAAAGAAGGTGGTGATCGGATGGGTCGCAACAATACCGGCCATCAGACGAATACCGGTTCCGGCATTACCCATATCAATGACGCTATCGGGCTCCCGCAAGGCGCCAACGCCGACACCGGTCACATGCCAGGTCCCGTCTTCGTCACGGGTCACCGTCGCACCAAGTTTGCGCATGGCTTCTGCAGTCGCCAGAACATCTTCACCTTCGAGAAGGCCGGTAATTTTCGTCTCGCCAATGGCAAGGCTGCCAAACATCAGGGAACGATGGGAAATTGATTTGTCACCGGGAACCCGGATATCGCCGTTAAGCGCACGGGACTTCAGTGATTGAAGCGGACGTTTGGTCTGCGAAGAGCTCATCGGGCCTGCCTGTCTATTCTTGTTGTGACCATCAAATCATCGGTTTTTCGGTCATTGAACCGCACTTCGATGCTGCCGCAATTCCGGGCGCAAATCGTACGTTCGATTACCGGGGGCAAACTCGTATCATATGCGCTTTTGACGCACCAGTATCGAAGCCAAATTTTGCTTGAAGTTTATAGCGGTGCGTGGCGCAGAATCCCGCCTTTTGGAGGCTTGTGATAAAATCGGACAATTTCCTTTTGACAAGCCCGTCCCAAGATGGCAATTGGGCCAACTAGAAGAAGGTGAATTCGGCCTTCAACCCATTCTTTGATGATAACGGTATTTAAGAGGGTTTGCCGTAATGTCAGCACGCGGTAAGAAACGTCACTGCCAAGCCTGCGGTACCAAATACTATGATTTGAATCGTACGCCGGTCGTGTGCCCCAAATGCGCAACCCCCGACGGGGTGACCAAAATCAAGAAAGCCGCGGTTGCAAAGCCGAAGCCGGAAGAAGACGAAGACCTGGATGATGACGTCGATCTTGACGATGATGTCGACACCGATATCGATGACGATATCCTTGAAGATGCGTCTGATCTTGGTGAAGATGACGATGATCTTGGCGAAGTCCTTGAACATGTCGAAAGCGACGAAGACGACCGCTAGGATTTTTTGAAAATAGGTCTTGCCAAGATTTGGCGAACCTTCTAAATATCCCCCGCGCCGCGACGGAAACACTGGATTTCGTTGCGACGCGGACTAAAATGGGGCCGTAGCTCAGTTGGGAGAGCGCTACAATGGCATTGTAGAGGTCGTCAGTTCGATCCTGATCGGCTCCACCATCAAAACCCGTCGCCTAAAGCGACGGGTTTTGTCGTTTCCGGAAAGAAATTTATCGATCTCGAACAGACCGGAGACAAAAAATTCCAAAAGCCAGCCCAATACCGATTGAATTGGCCAGCCCATCCTCAATGCTAGCAAACCGGCCTGGTATCCATCCTTGGGCAATCTCGATGAAAATGCCATAAATCAGACAGCCAATAACAACCCGCCAGACACGAACAGGATAAGCGATCAATCCGGCAGCAGTTAACATGCAGTAGGCAATCAAATGCTGGATTTTGTCCCATACCTGTATATCAGGCATACTGTCAGCCGATTGAAGCGACAAAAACCCAATTAACACTGCCAATACCCAGAAAATTGCGGCTGCCAAATATCGAAACCACATTCCCTAGCGCGCTCTGATCGCCAACATGTGTCCGGCCATCCATCGAAACATCGAATAAATTGCGACCCCAAAGTGATAAAGAGTGGGTAAAAGCGCAGACGCCCCCATCATCATCCCAAAATAAATGTTGCGAATATTGTCCGGTGCGAGCGGATTAAGAACCGCTTTCCAGAAACGTCCTTCGTACAGCTCAGTGCGGTACGTCAATGTTTCCGGACGATCAAGCACAATACTGACAACCCAGCCAGAGGCCACAAATGCAAACAGGACCCAGAAAGTAGCGAGAACAGCAATAAAAACATCTACGCTGAGATAGCTGACAAAGCGCACATTGCTTTGTGATGCCAACGCGCGGCGGACGATTGCCAAAGTCACATAAAATGACATCGCATCAAATATTGCCCCCAGTACCGCAACCGGAAAACCCAAAAGGACATATTCGTCCCCCTTCCAGGATGCCAGATGTTGCGGATATGTGGTTAGCAGGGCCCACCAATAGCACACCAGATTGATCAGAACAAAAAGCAGAAAAAGCTTGGGGAAAAAGAACCTGATATGCGCACGCTTACGAAGGAACCAATCAAGAAATTCCTGAAGTGAGTTTCTCCAATTCGCAAACATCGCTTTAAAAGACTCCTAGCCGCCTCCGGATTTGCATGACCGGCAACACACACAACAGAAAAGCTGAAACCCTGAGAATAATCAACGAAACTCAATGAACAATTCTGTCGATTGATCGATCAGGATCAGGAAGACGACCCAACTCGCCAATCAATTTTGACATTCCATCCCCTGCACGTACCACCATGATACGACCTGAAACGGGGTTTCCCTTTTCCTGCCGCAGAATCCCCGTGGCATCGGCAACAACTTCGAACAGGCAATCTTTCAACCAGTCATGAATTGCATGTTCATGATGGCGGAACCTTTGCCCCGGGCCAAGATCGAACGGGAATGTATCGCCATGTTCAAGCGTGAAGACCATCAATCCGCCGGGTACAAGCCGCTCATGGGCGGCCCGCAATGCCGGGACAAGATCACCCAGATAGTTCAGAACATCGGCCGCAACAACCAGGCCATAGTCGCGATCAAGGCCATCAGGCAAATCCGTGATGTCCGCAGCAATCAAATTACGATAAAGCCCCTTGGCACGTGCGCGGTTGATCATGCGCGGTGACAGATCGACACCGTCAATCACATCAACATGCCCGGCAAATACATCCGCAACCAGACCGGTGCCACACCCAAGATCAAGCACGCGCAGCGGACGCAGCAATTCCGGCAAATAGGGCCGAATGGCTTCAAACAGGAGTTCCGGACCACGATAGGCCAATCGGTCGCGTAGCGAGATTTCAAAACGCGGCGCGTAGTCGTCAAACAGCGCCCTTACATAGTCGGGTGGCAGACGATCGCGCATGGCAACCGCGCCCAACAATGTCAGTCGAACTTCCGCGCCCATACGGTCAACCGGATCGAGGGCAAGGCACTGACGAAACGCCTCAATCGCATTTTCATGCTGTCCCATGCGCTCGAAAATATCGCCCAGCACAAAATGCGCTTCTTCCCAATCGGGATCAGCCGAAATTGCAGCCCGGGCCACATCGATTGCAGCCTCGGTATCATTTTGCCCGACAAGCGCCAGCGCGACATCAAGCCGCCGACTGGCCAACAAACGATCTTTGCTCATATGTGCGAAGAAATCCGAAAAGGTCCCGGGCAGGATGACCGGAAACATCAAAACCAGATCATCGCTGTATCTTCTGAATCCGGGACTTTGGCAAGATGGATAATATCATTTTTAATCAGATACTTAACCAGTCTCACTGCTTTCAGGAGCGCAAAATCATCTTATGAGGGTGCCTTCCTTCGGAATCGGCAGCAGACTGCATTGCAACTGAATGGCACCAAGCTTTCCTTCGAACACACCGAATAAATTGATTTAAACATAATATATTAATATTATGTTATTTCGTTATCGCCTTATCCTAGGAGACGAAATGGAAAATTTTACGCCTTATTCTGCGCTGCTGGGTGGTGCGCTGATCGGGCTGGCGTCGGGCCTTTATTTTTTGCTCAATGGCCGAATTGCAGGCGTTAGCGGCATCCTTGGAAGCATGCTTGCAAGCAAAACGCCGACATCTGATCGGATTGAAAAACTTGCCTTCATTGCCAGCATGATCATTGCGCCAACTGTCATACTGGCCATTTCATCTCTCAACGCCCAAAGCATCGTAACCGCATCCTGGCCCGTTATCATTATTGCCGGATTGATTGTCGGGTTTGGCACACGACTTGGCAGCGGTTGCACCAGCGGGCATGGAATCTGTGGCCTGTCGCGCCTTTCCGCAAGATCAATGGTTGCGACGCTATGCTTCATGGGCGCAGGCGTTACCAGCACCTATATCATTCGCCATGTCATCGGGAGCTAAAACAATGCGTATCCTTGCTTCTGTTCTCTGTGGCGCGCTATTTGGGGCCGGCTTGCTGATTTCGGGGATGACGGATCCGCAAAAGGTCCTTGGATTTCTGGATATTGCTGCAATACAAACCGACCACTGGGACCCCAGCCTTGCCTTTGTCATGGTGGGCGGCCTTGTTGTTGCGTTTCCCTTTTTCCGATTTACCCAATCACGTAAAAGTGCGGTTTGCGGCGGAAAGATAGAGCTTCCGACACGTCGCAACATTGATCACAACCTTGTCATTGGCGGGCTCCTGTTCGGCATCGGATGGGGAATGGTCGGTTATTGCCCGGGGCCCGCCATTAGCGCGCTTGCATTCGGGCACACAGAAACAATCGTTTTTGTCATCGCAATGATCACTGGAATGGTCGCTCACAAACTGATGATGACCACACTGGACAAAACCGCATTCACACGGAAATAACAAAGAACTTTGACAGGTCTGTCAGGCACCTTTTGCAGACCTGCCATACGGTCCAGTTTTCCATGTTGTGAAAAATCAATCTGTTAGCATTCAAATTTCGCACGCACCAGCTTGGAAAGCCTGAAATCTCGCTGCAACATGCTTGTCTTTGCAACAACACTGGCATATGTGCAAAACAGCATCACACCATGATTTCAAAGGCCCCGCATGAAAATCGGCATTCTTGAAACCGGTCTTGTTCCGGAAGAACTTCGCGATGAATTCAAAAGCTATCCGAACATGTTTGAAACGATGCTCGGCCCGCTTGATCCAGAACTGACATTCCAGACATGGACTGTTCTTCTGGATGAATTCCCCGAAAATCTGAATGCTGCCGATGCGTGGATCGTGACCGGATCAAAGCACGGTGTTTATGAAAACGAACCCTGGATGATTCGCCTGCAGGGCTTGCTGCGCGATATTGTCACAGCACAGGTTCCGGTTTTCGGCGTGTGTTTTGGTCATCAGATTCTGGCGGCGGCTCTTGGCGGCAAGGTCGTTAAATCCGACAATGGCTGGGGCATTGGCGTTCATGAATACACTACCGGCAAGCAGGCACCGGCATGGCTGGGCAATGCACCGGAAAAATTCAAACTGAATGCCTTCCATCAGGACCAGGTTGTCGAACTTCCCGAAGGAGCCACTGTCTGGGCCAGTTCTGAATTCTGCCCTTATGCCGCCCTTCAGTATGGTGAAACCGCTGCATCCATTCAGCCGCACCCCGAATTCCAACGCCCTTACGAAGAAGCCCTACTGAAGGCGCGATATGCATTGCTACCCGAAGACGTACATTCAAACGCAACGGCGTCGCTTGACGAAACCACGGATAGCGCCCTGTTCGCCAAATGGATGCTGACATTCCTGCGCGGCAAACGGGCCGTAAAGGCCGCCTGAACCAGCGCTCGGACTTGATCTTTTTTTAAACGGGCCGTCACCGAGAGGGGCGGTCCGTTTTGCATTTCACCGGATCGCACAGCATTTTTTCAAACCTGAAAGCTTTGAACTTCTCCAAAACACCATTTATTTATGATTGCGTCGGATACTGAGTTTCTCGCGCATCAACCGCCCATAATACGGAACGCCATGATCCAGAATTTGCGGCTCTATTCCGGCCTGACGCTTTTTGCGTATGTCTTCATGCATCTGATCAATCAGGCTGCTGGCATCATATCGCCCGAAGCGATGGAAGCCGCCGACTTACTGACAACCGGAATCTGGCAATTTCCCCCGTTGGAAATCCTGCTTCTGGCCGCGGCAATTACCCATTTCCTGCTGGCCACGGCCCGCCTGACCAGCCGCCGGTCCCTACGCCTGCGCAAATCGGAATGGGCACAAATGATTTTGGGCCTTTGCATTCCATTCCTGTTATTCCGCCATATTATTGCGACCCGTATCATCGAACTGGGATTTGATGTCGATCCAGCATTTGAACGAGTACTGCTTGATCTTGCGGTTTTCCTTCCCAGTCAGGGCATTCTGCATGCCATCGCCGTGATTGTTGTCTGGACACACGGCTGTATCGGCATCCATTTCTGGCTGCGGTTAAAACCGTTCTATCCGAGATGGCGCGGTGCGCTGGGTGCAACCGCTGTTCTTGTCCCCACACTGGCGCTTGCCGGTTTTGGTGCGGCATCAGCTGAAATCATTCGCCGCAGCGAAGAAGGCGGCCGCAAATATGTTTTTGGGGTTCTTGATGCTGCCAACGTCAATGATGCGGCTATCAAATTCTATGAAAATGCGGTTCTCCCGGGCACTATAATCGCCATCGCACTGGCCTTTGCGCCATTTGTTGTGCGGCAAATTCGCCAGACCATTGATCGGATCAAACGCGGGCCAATGTTATCGATGCCCAATGGTAAAATGATCCGCGTGGCCCCCGGAGCGACAGCACTTGAAGCCCTTCGCGATGCAGGTGTGCAGATGGCATCTGTTTGCGGCGGGCATGGGCGCTGCACAACCTGCCGCATTCATTGCGGATCGGGCATTGATCAACTCGCCGCACCCGGCAAGATCGAAGCTGCGGCACTCGCGAGTATCCACGCCCCGCGTGGCATGCGACTGGCATGTCAAATCCGTCCGTTAAACGATCTCGCCGTTGCCCCACTTTTGCCGGCCAACGCCACGGCACAGGATGGAAGACGCCCCGGCGGCCTGTCCGGTAGCGAACGCCAAGTTGTCTCGATTTTTACTGATCTGCGGGATTCGACACGTCTGGGTGAAAAGAAAATGCCCTACGATGTTCTGTTCATATTGAACCAGTTTTTCGCCGAAATGACCGAAGCCCTGCGTGAAAGTGGCGGGCTTTATGCCCAGTTTACCGGTGATGGACTGATGGCACTTTACGGTCTTGATACAGATGACACTGAAACCATGATCCGGGACGCCCTTCATGGTGCGGCGGGAATGTTGCGCCGGATCGAAAACCTGAACGAACACCTGAAATCAGAGCTACCCCATACACTACGTATCGGTATCGGCATCCATATGGGCGAGGCAATTGTCGGCGAGATGGGGCCTCCGGGCCGCGAAAATATCAGCGCCATCGGTGATACGATCAATACGGCCGCAAGGTTGGAAAGCCAGACCAAAAAGCATGGTGTACCACTGGTGATATCAAAAGCAATTTTTGACCACGGGCCGATTGCGCTCCCTGAAAACGCAGTAATGCATGAAGTGGCGTTACGTGGAAAGGATCAGACCGTGGCCTATTATGCGCTGGAAAATATGCCGGAACTGCCGGAACGCGTTGTATGATCTTCCCTGATCAGTCATGATCTGCGTATTACACAGGTCTGATATCGCATATTCCCAAGGTTTCCGCGGCTACAGTATCAATCCGGGTCTTGACTATGCGATAGAAAACCACATTTATTCGATTAGATAGATATGTCTGATGCCGAACGGGTCGGGTCAGATGTTCAGACGCCCGAAACGCCAAAAGCGTGGGGTCTGGTCGATATCACACTCGCTCTGCTGAGGAGGTGCTGCCAATGTCACGAATTTCTATGTTTAACAGCCCGCTGCTATTGGGGTTTGACCAGATCGAACGTGTTCTTGATCAGGTTTCCAAAACCAAGGCAGAAGGCTATCCCCCTTATAACATCGAGCAAATCGGCGAAAATCATCTGCGCATTACAGTCGCAGTCGCAGGATTTGCCGAAGATGACCTTTCGGTCACCACCGAAGACAACCAGCTGATCATTCGTGGCAAGCATCAGGAAGACGAAAGCAACCGGATTTATATCCATCGCGGGATCGCATCCCGGCAGTTCCAGCGTTCATTCGTACTGGCCGAGGGTATTGAAGTTGTTGGCGCCCATCTTGATAACGGACTTTTGCATGTAGATTTGAACCGGCCTGTTCCCGAACCGGTGGTACGTGAAATTGCGATCAACTCTGCCAAGAAGAAAGCCGTCTCGTCACGCACCATAGATATGACCGTCGATGCTGAAAATGGCGCAGACGCAGTCGAAGATAAAAGCCGCAAGGCGTAACAAGGAGAGTGGTTTTATGAGCAATCGCATCTCAGACCATGACACCAAAGAAGCCCACGGTGCAGAACAGGATTTGAATCTGCTGTCGTCTGGTGATTTTGCCATGCTTGGCATTCACGATTTTGCCTATGTGCGGGCGATGGAAAATCCTGAAGATGAAAGCAACGAAACGGTCTTTGGGGTATTTACCGCCGATGGCACCCATATCGCTTCGTTCGAAAGCCAGGCCGTCGCCCATGCGGCAATCCGCCAGCATGACATGGACCCGCGTTCGGTTCACTAACGCGATCCAATCAGGATATCGAGGAAATCAAAAGGCAGCCGATGGGCTGCCTTTTTGCTGGGTTTCATCAAGCACAACCTAACGGATTTCGATCACTTCGCCGGGTACGGCAACCCGCACCTGTGGATTGTCACGCAGAAGTTCGACGATCTCACGCCTTGCATCACGTTTGATGTGATAAAGCCAGAAACGTGATCCGGGCATATCAGATGCCAATTGCAGAACAGTTTCCAGATCGCAATGTGCGGCATGTCGTGGGTCATGCTTGGGCAAATATGTTTCCTGAAACACCAGATCCGCAGCGGTAAAAAGTGCCGTGGTATCGGCAGTCACGTTGCCATCGCCGGAATAGGCAAATCCCTTGTTCTCGAAACGCAGCAAAATTGCATGGTTTTGAACGCTGTGATCGGACCGGGCAAATTTGGTTTCGAACGGGCCAACTTGCGTGGTTTCCGGCACCGCATGCCAGACAATTTCAAACGGCCATGCACTGCCAAGCCCGGCAAAGCCAAGCTCCATGATCTTTTCCAGATGATTGCGTACCGCCGGTGTCGCGATGATATGAATCGGTTTTGATCGGCCGTCATCGCGCCAGTTCAGCATAACCGGCACCAGCCCGAAAACGTGATCAGGGTGCATGTGGGTAAAATAAATCGCATCAATGGCATCCGGATCGGGAAACTTGCGCATCAACAATCCGGGCACCGTTGCCCCACAGTCAATCATCAACCGATAGCCACTTGCACTCACCACAACGGATGAGTTTTCAAAGGCAGGATCAAATGCCTCGCCAACACCCAGAACATCTATGCGCATATATTCACTCGACATTCCCCGTCACCGCGTTGTTTGCGGATCATTTGCAATGAATGTCTATTTTTGCTGAGACAGCAAACATTAGGCAAGCTGTTCAGATTTGTTTTCGCCATAAAGTCTCAAAACCGTCACCATACAAACGAAACAGGGTGGCCGAACGTGCCGACCACCTTGAAGTTCGATACATCTGTATAGGAAATCAGGCGTTTAACGCGCCAGAACTTCCGCGGCCTTGCGCGTCCGGCTGACCGAGTCGGCTACCATTCCCGTTGTAGACTTGATGTTATCAAGGTTCCGGGAAAGACCATCGACCGCGCCAGCCATCAGACGCATGTTTTCCGAAACACCTTCGGTCACCGCACTCTGTTCCTCTACCGCCGAAGATATGTTTGTAACACTATCCCGTACCGTTTCCACCGAATGACGAATGGTTTCAAGAGCACCGACAACCTCGGACGAGATCGACTGAATGCCTGAAATTTCATCGGAAATCTGCTCGGTCGCACGAGCTGCCTGATTGGCAAGATTCTTGACTTCGTTGGCAACAACGGCAAATCCCTTGCCAGCGTCACCTGCACGTGCGCTTTCGATTGTCGCATTCAGTGCCAACAGATTGATCTGCCCGGCGATGTTCTGAATGACTTCAACAATGCTGCCCATCGATTCGACAACTTCCGCCATTCGCTGAGTAGAATTGTTGGCACTGATCGTCTGATCAAACGCGCGCTCTGTTTCATCACGTGACTGCGCCATGCTGCGAGAAATTTCTGCAATTGATGCCGCCATCTGCTCCGCACTGGCCGCAACAGTCTGCACCGTTTGCGATGTTTCCTCGGACGTGCTGACACTTTGACTGGCCGAATTGCCCAAGGCTGCAATGTTGCTATCGATCTCGGTAAAGTTCTGATCAATCATGGTTTTAAGCTCAAGCAACAGGCGGGTTTGCTCGGTAATGTCTGTTGCGAACTTGATCACCTTGAAAGGCTTTCCAACCGGATCAAGCACCGGATTATAGGACGCTTCAATCCAGATTTCCTTGCCACCCTTGCCGACACGTTTGAATTGGCCAGTGTGAAAACTCCCGGTTTTCAGGGTTTCCCAGAACGAGCGATATTCGGCAGAGTCTCGATATGCTGGCGCAACAAACATGCTGTGATGCTTGCCGACAATTTCATCAAGTCTGTATCCCATGGCATCGAGAAAATTCTTGTTTGCCTTAAGGATAATTCCGTTCAGGTCAAACTCGATCACAGCCTGCGATTTTTCCATCGCATCAAATACACTTTGCAGGACCGCACGTTCAATGCGTCGCGCTGTAATGTCGGTTGCAAACTTAACAACTTTTGTCGGTTTTCCGTCTTTGTCGAAAATCGGGTTGTAAGTCGCTTCAAGCCAGATCATCTCGCCATTTTTGCGCACACGCGGCACGGCACCTGACGAAAATTTGCCGTTGCGAAGCTGTTCCCAGAATTTCCGGTATTCTTCGCCATTGCTGATTTCACGCGGAACAAATATCGAATGATGCTTCCCGACGATTTCCTCAAGCGAGAACCCCATCGTTTTAAGGAAGTTCTCATTGGCAGTCAGAATTTTACCATCGATTGAAAACTCGATGACAGCCATCGACAAGCTGAGCGCATTTACAATCTGCTGCCCCTCGTTCGAACTGCCATTCTTGAAAAGTGACGCAAAACCCATCCGGATATCTTCCTTGTGCTGTCCGGATTTCTAACTGCAAACCCGGTCATTTATAGGCATACATAAAAACAAACCGAACAATTGCGCTTGTGCTGCACAATTGTTCGGTTTGCAGGATACCTATACTTAAGAAGTAATCAACCACCTATTTTGGCATATATGCATCTACTCTAGGTTATAACTTCAAGCGGGCCACTTTACAATATACCGGGTCAGATCAGGGTGGGCGTCATCCTCCGAGATCACCATTCCCTTAATAGACATTCCGGCCGAGATCGTTGAATCTGAACGCCCTGTAATAAGTGGGTGCCAGTCAGGTAACCCTTTTCCTTCAGCCATCAAACGATAAGCACATGTTGATGGCATCCAGGACAATGTCGAGACATTTTCCTGCGAAAGTTGCACACAATCAGGGACATGCTGCGTTCGATTGGGATAATCCTTGCAGCTGCAGGTTTCGCAATCCAGCAACCGACAGGCAACCGACGTGTAATAGACAAAGTCGGTATCTTCGTCCTGAAGTTTGTGCAGGCAGCACTTGCCACAACCGTCACAAAGGGCTTCCCATTCCTGCGGCGTCATCTGCTCCAGCGTTTTGGACTCCCAAAACCGGGCGTTTTCCGCTTCATGCGTTGGCTCTCTCATCGTCTCTCTCGTCCGGCACCATTTTATTATTTTTTGATTGTAGCATATGGCGGACTTCCAAACCGCAAAGATCGCCAATCGAAGCTACTGGCAGATCAGATGAAAGAACGAGCCGAAAACACTTCCCTTCATCAAACCGGCACAGCCAAGATCATCACCAGTTGCTGTGGCCATTTTACCAAGGGGCGTACCTTCGGCTTTGAGCGTCGAGGCATAGTGAAACTCATGCCCGCGCAAGATCGTTCCAATCGCCCCCAAAGCTGTCGCCTCGGACAAAACCAGTGTCCGATATCCCAAATGCAGTTTGCGATCCGCAAAACTCGTGACAAGTGGCAGAAGCCCAAGCATCTCGTGATGTTGGCCTGACGCATCAATCAGTGCCTCGCCCAGCACCATGTAGCCACCGCATTCACCATAGATCGGGGCGTTTTTGGCTGCCATCGCCGCAAGGGTCGCTTTGAAATTCCCTGCTCTCGCCAATCGTTCACCATGCAGTTCCGGATAACCACCGGGCAGATAGACGGCATCAGCCCCCTTGTTGGGGGCTTCATCCATTAGCGGGGAAAAGAACGATAATTCCGCGCCCTGACGGCGCCAGTCTTCAAGAAGATGCGGGTAGGCAAAGGCAAAGGCCGTGTCCCGCGCGATGGCAATATGCTGCCCCAATGGCGGGATACCAACGACTGCATCAGAAACATCACCGGCCCCCACCCCAAGTTGCCGACCGTTTACCAAGCCGATCAACTGATCAAGGTCCACGTCCTTGGCAATAATCTCGGCCGCCTGATCAAGAAACGTATCAAGCGCGTCATGTTCTCCTGCCTGCACAAGGCCCAGATGCCGTTCGGGCAGCGATAACGCATCACTGCGCCGGACCGCCCCGATCACAGGGATTTCCGGAAGATGTTCGCGGCACGCCGTTTCGATCATCACACGGTGCCGATCACTGCCAACCCGATTAAGGATCACAGCCGCAATCTTCACATCCTTGCGAAAACTGGCAAACCCGGCGATCACCGCGGCAGCCGATACGGACTGCCCCTTGACATCAATAACCAGCACAACCGGCCAGTTCATCAACGCCGCAAGATCGGCAGTCGATCCACTACCGTCCGCCGCCCCGTCAAACAGGCCCATCACACCTTCGCACAGAAGAAGGGACTTGTCCCCGGCCTGCCGCCGGGCAAGCGCAGCAAGCTGATCGCGTGACATCGCCCAGGGATCAAGATTGATACATTTTTCTCGGCACGCCGCGGCCTGAAATGCCGGGTCGATATAGTCCGGTCCGGTTTTTGCCGCCGCCACACGAACACCCCGATTGGCAAGAGCCCGCAAAAGACCAAGTGTCAGAACCGTCTTGCCGCTATTTGACGAGGGTGCCGCAATTATCAGGCCCGGAAGCTGCGCTGCAGATAGTTCCATATTCCGGCTTCCCTGAATGCCGCACAAACTGATCCCGACACAAACGGTGGATCATCCGTTCTTTTTGATGACCTCAGCAATGCCCTTGGCCATATCTTCCGGGGCTGTTCCGTAATTAAAGTGACGGATAAATGATCCATCACGTCCCATCAGATACACAAAAGATGAATGATCCATCAGATAGGCATCCGAATCCTTTGATTCCCCATCGGCATATGCCTTGGCGTAATACACACGGAAAGTCTTTGCGGCGGCCGTAGTCTGTTCAAGCGTTCCGGTCAGGCCAACCATACGTTCGTGAAAATGCGGAACATAGGCCGCAATCGCGTCAACCGTATCCCGTTCCGGATCGACCGAAATGAAAACCGGCGTTACCTCATTGGCAATTTCTGGATCAAGTGCATCAAGCGCATTGCCCATCACCTGCAATTCGGTCGGGCACACATCCGGGCAATAGGTATAGCCGAAATAAATCAGCATGTATTTCCCGCGGAAATCCTGTTCAGTGCGGGTCTGGCCATTCTGGTCAACCAGTTCAAACGGCCCGCCGATTGCCGCAGCCCCCGAACCGGAAGACGTCGTTTCCGATCCCATCATCATCAATCGATAGGTCAGACCAATACCGAGAACCAGCGCAATCGCCAGAATGATCACAAGTGTTTTCTTGCTCACGCCGTTACCTGTCCTTCTGTTCCGGGATTACGAGCCTGCGCCAATCAACCGGATAAATAAGCCACTGTCTTGCGGGCACTATAAATCCGCAAAACGATCATGCAAGACCCGTAACTGTGCCACGGCTCACAATGACGTCATTGCGAATTCTCAAAATTATCCGATCTGATGAAATGCCAGCACGGCAAGGATGACAGCGTTAACGACCATAAGCCCCCGCCCAACCGGGGCCATAAAAGCACGAAACCGTCTGGTGGCATATTGGCCGATCACACCGGTTGCAAACAGCATCGGCACAGTGCCAAGCCCGAATACCGCCATGACAAACCCGCCCGTCAATGCGTTGCCACCTGCGGCCGCGAGAACCAGCGCACCATAAATCAGGCCACATGGGATAAACCCAAGCATCATGCCTAACAGGTAACCCCGCCAGCCGAACGGTGCACCAAATAACGGTTTGATGCGGTCACCAACCATCCGGTTCCACCATGCACCCGTAGTGTTTCCTCCTGCCATGTCTGAAAACAGTCCGGCAAGATGAGGAACCAAACCGATCACCCCGAAAACCAGAAAGAACATCGCTGCAAACAAAAGCAATACAGGACCCAACCACCAGACTTTGGTCAGCACCGTGATGCTGTCAGCAAAAAAGCCCGCCATCACGCCAAGCAGCGTATAAGTCGTCAATCGGCCAAACTGATATGGCAAAAGCGCGGCCCCGGTCAGCCGGCGAAACTCGCTCATTTTTTCAAGCGGCAGCTTTTCCATACGCGACGTGACCTGACTAATCACAAATGGTCCGCACATCCCGACACAGTGGGTGGCACTGCCGACAAGGCCCGCAATCAGTGCCGTCGCCAAAACACCGCTGTCCTGCTGAAGGACAGTGGCGCATTGTGCCCAGCCGCTTTCGATGATGCGGATCAGTATCTGTTGTTCGTCCATGATCCATCCGGATTAATCAGTTGTTCTGATTGTGACGCCCAGACCGGATAGGAACAACGATATAGATCAATTCGAAGCTGTCGGATCACTCGGCACAGTAATGAGATCAAGGACCTGTTCGAACGGCACATGACGCACTGCTTTGACGTCATCCTGCGGTGAAAGCCAGTTCAACCGGTCACGCAGATCAACCACCTTGCCCAGAATGCAGACCGCAGGTGGTTCAACACCGGCTTTTTCGACATCGTCAGCCGCATTGGCAAGTGTTGAGATCAGAATACCCTGATTGGGCGTGGTCGCCTGGTTGATAACCGCAAGCGGCTCGTCACCGGATCGTCCATTGGCCATCAGTTCCGATGAAATACGGCGCAAATGCTTCATCGCCATATACATCACCAATACAGGTGCACCTTTGGCAAGGGCAGCCCAATTGATGTTATCAGGCATTTCGCCACTCGAACCATGGCCCGTGACAAAGGTTACCGATGAATTGCAATCACGGTGCGTTGTCGGAATCCCGGCATAAGCAGCACCGGCAATACCGGCCGTAATACCCGGTACAACCCGGAACGGTACATTATGTTGAACCAGCGTCAGACCTTCTTCACCGCCGCGGCCAAACACGAACGGGTCACCACCCTTAAGACGCAAGACCCGCAACCCCTGCTTGGCATAATCAACAAGCTGCAGAGATATATCCGTTTGCTTTGAGGACGGGCGCCCACCACGTTTACCGGCATAAACACGCTTGGCATCAGAACGCAAAAGATTGAGGATCCGGTCATCTACCAACGCATCGTAGACAACGATATCTGCCTGTTGCATCGCATTGACGGCATGGAGCGTGAGCAAACCGGGGTCCCCCGGTCCGGCGCCGACCAGCCAAACCCAACCCGGCTCAAATACCGGAAAATCAAGACCAAGTGTCGTCATTACGGAATTCTTTATCTCTCGGGCAATTGGTCCATCTGTGCAGGACCGGATCGTTTGAATATGTTAAACAGCATCTGGGCGTCAGGTCCAACACATTAGTCCGTATTTTTCTCGTTATTTATCTGATATCACATTAATTTTAATGTTTAATAGAGAAACTCTGACAAAAAAGCATGCAGCCATAATAATGGTTAACCCAGATATTCATAGCCATAAACCGGGATCACCTGCCGCATGACCCGAAAGCCGGACGGACCACTACGCAAGGGATGGACAACGGGGGCCTGTGCGACCGCCGCAACCCGTGCGGCGTGGCAAGCCCTGCTTTCTGGTGAGTTTCCCGATCCGGTCACCATCACCCTTCCCCGAGGCGAAACACCCTCCTTTAGCCTGATCAAGGCTGAAACAGGCGAAGGCTGGGCGCGGGCAAGCGTGATCAAGGATGCCGGCGATGACCCCGATGTCACCCATGGCGCGGAAATCATCGCAACAATCCGACATGGACAACAGGGTTCAGGCATCACTTTCCGTGCGGGCGACGGTGTCGGGATGATTACGAAACCCGGCCTGCCAATCCCGGTTGGCGAAGCCGCGATCAACCCCAAACCGCGCGAAATGATGACACAGCAGATCGTCGAACTGGCAAACCGGTTTAACGCAACTGCCGATGTCGAAATTGAAATTTCCATTCCCGGCGGGCAGGAGATCGCCCTGAAAACCTGGAACCCGCGGCTTGGAATTGTTGGCGGGCTTTCCGTATTGGGCACCACCGGCGTTGTGATCCCGTTCAGCTGTTCGGCATGGATCCATTCCATTCATCGCGGCATTGATGTCGCGCGCGCCACCGGTCGCAGACATGTGGCCGGGGCCACCGGCAAAACGTCCGAAGCTGCCATTCGGCAATTTTACAGTTTGCCGGACGAGGCGATCCTCGATATGGGTGATTTCGTTGGCGGCATGCTGAAATATCTGCGTCGCCATCCGGTCGAATTTGTCACAATTTCAGGCGGCTTTGCCAAACTGGTAAAACTGGCACAGGGACATATGGACCTGCATAGCAGCCGATCCGAAGTCGATTTCGAAAAACTTGCTGAAACCGTTGCCGCGCTTGGAGGTGATACCGGTCTCGTATCCGAAATTGCCAGCGCCAATACTGCCAAGCAGGTTCTGGAACTTTGCACATCCCGAAACGTTGACATAGCACGAACCATTGCCCTTCAGGCCGCTGAAGCTGCCCGCGCAACAATAGACGGTGCCTCCGCCATCGAAATTGTCGTCGTTGATCGCGCTGGCAGGATTGTTGCCCGTGCCGGACATGGCGATTTTGACGCCTTTCTTCCTGCCAAAGCGACAAACCCGAACCTTTAAAATTAACAAAAACAGGCCCGCAACACATGATCCCCCCACGAAGCACAGCTACACCGCTAAACATTCTTATTTTTGGCGGTACGGGGGATGCCAATCGTATTGCTGCTGATCTGTTGCAGGAATTCGGATCGGATGTGCGTCTGCAGCTTTCTCTTGCCGGTCGCACCAGCGCACCAAGATTACCAGACGGCATCCCTGTCCGTATTGGCGGATTTGGCGGGGCCGAAGGCATCATATCCTGTCTGGGTTCGGAAAAAATCGATCTCGTGATTGATGCAACACACCCATATGCCACCCAGATATCCAGTCACATTGCCCAAGCCTGTCACGCGGTGGCAACGCCCTGCATTCAGTTTCAGCGATCTGCATGGCAAAAAACGGATAAAGACCGCTGGATCATGGTCAGAAGCCTTCAAGAAGCAGCCCAAATCCTGCCCGACCACGGAAGACGCGCCTTGATCGCAAGCGGGCGCAAGGATCTTGCCCATTTCGAAGGACTGGAAAAAACATGGCTCCTGGTCCGGACTGTCGAGTCCCCCAAGGATCCATTCAACCTTGCATTCGGTGAATGGCTGATCGCGCGTGGTCCCTTTACCGTCGAAGGCGAAATCGAACTTTTGCAGCGCTACGAAATTGATGTGATTGTCAGTAAAAACAGCGGCGGGTCGGCTACAGAGGCCAAGATTCTTGCGGCACGCGAACTGAACATCCCGATCATCATGGTAGAACGTCCCGGTGCGGCACCGGTTGAACAGGCTGAGGCCATATATGAAATAATTGAAAAAGTCAGAAACACTCTTGCCAGTGTCTGATTTTCGGCGATATTCCTAATCCCAATTATGGACCTTTCAGGGCGGTCCAGAATTATCAGTCGAGAACGGCAAAAATAGCCGCCGACACCCTGAATTCCATGAGTGGGAACTGTAATGACCGGCAAAATTGGTTTGCGCGGAAGGTTGATGTTGGCGATTGTGCCAATTGCCTTGCTCGCCGTATGTGCCGCCGCTATGGCGGTGTTTTCTTTTAGAATTACCGAACAACAGCAGAAAATCGTTGCGAATGATGCTATCCCGGCCCTGATTTCCGGCCAGGAACTTTATTCCCGCAGCGACGCGGTCATCAGCATGGCGCGCGCCGTCGCCAGCGCGCGCAACGAAGATCAGGTCGCGGCTGCCACCGCAAATCTTGATGAAACCGAAAATGTCATGAACGACCAGATCGCAACATTGGCGATGCATGGCGTTGACGGTACGATTCTGAACGAATTTTCCAGCCAGACCGGTGAAATGATCGTCAATATCCGGTTGTTACAGGACACCATGCGTAGTCTGTTCAACACGCGCAGCGCTCATAACGCCATGCTGGGCGACGTCGTCACATCGACGAATGCCGTTGAACTGATTGCCCGTGAACTGTCAACCAATGCCAACATGCAGTTAACCAATAATGCAGGCGAACTTTACGGGCTGGTCGGCGATCCGGAAAAATCCGACAAAGCATTTGAAATGCTCGACAAGCTTCTCGACGAAGATGCACTGACGTCGCAGAATATGGCGGAACTGCGTGCCGTAGCATTGAAAATCCCCGATCTGGCCCGCATGACGGCAACAGCTGCCAATCAGGAGGACCTTGATCGCATCAAGTTCTGGTCCGGCCCCGTCCTGACCCAGATGGAAAGCAGCATCGCTGAAATCCCGCTCGATACGCCACGCGAAAAGGCTCAGACCGCTTTCACGGCAATTTCAAACGGCCTTAATCCCAATAACGGCAATAACCTGTTCAGCCTGCGCCAGAAGGAAATCGAGGATGAAAAATCGCTTGATGAACTGCTGGCAAAAACAACTGCAACATCGCAAGCAATCGGTTCGACAGCCGACCGTCTTCTGAGCGATATGCGCGCAAAGATCGACGATGCAAACCACGATGTTTCAACCACGATCAGCGCCGCAGAAAAGGCAATGATCGGTGTCGCCGTGGCCGCAATCGTCATTTCTGGCCTGATCATCTGGCTGTATGTGCAACGTAACCTGCTGGCCCGCCTTATCGGGTTAAGTTCTGCGATGGGTAGGCTGACCAATGGCGATCTTGAAACACCGGTTTCCGATCGTGGTAGTGACGAGATTGCCGATATGGCCGCCGCTGTTGAAACCTTCCGCGAAAATGCCCGCGACGCCGAAAAACTGCGCGAGGAAAACAAGGCCGCCGAACGCCGTGCCGAAGAACAGCGTCGCGAGGCTTTGCTTGAAATGGCGAACGGCTTTGAAAGCTCGGTCAACGGCCTTGTCACCGAATTACTTTCACAGGTTGGCGATATGCGCGATGCCGCCGATAACATGGCGCAGAATGCCGGTGACAACGTTCATCGTGCCATCGAAGTCAGCGAAGCATCCCAGAATGCCTCCCAGAATGTCAGTTCGGTTTCTTCCGCGACCGAAGAACTGTCTGCATCGATTGCAGAAATTGAACGACAGGTTTCCAAGGCGGAGGAGGTTTCCCGCTCTGCCGTTTCCGAAGCCCGCAAATCTGATGAAACTGTTCGCCAGATGTCCGAAACCGCGGATCGTATCGGCGAAGTTATCGAGCTGATTACGACCATTGCCGATCAAACCAACCTTCTGGCTCTTAACGCGACCATCGAAGCCGCGCGTGCCGGGGATGCAGGCAAGGGCTTTGCCGTTGTGGCAAACGAGGTCAAGAACCTGGCATCCCAGACACAGCGCGCGACCGAGGATATCGGCAAGCAGATCAATGAAATGCGTGCGGTCAGCACCGAAGCCGTCGAAATGATTTCGACCATCGCCCAGACTATTGGCGAAATCGATACGATCTCAAGCTCAATCGCAGCCGCCATGCGCCAACAGGGTGCCGCCACCGCCGAAATTGCCAGCGGTTCCGAAGAAGCAGCCAATGGTGTACGTCACGTATCAGAAAACATGCTTAATGTTTCACGTGCCGCCGAAGCGGTTCAGGACCTCTCGGGTTCGACCCGCAACACGGCCGAAGAACTTCTGCAAAAGGCACATCGCCTTCAGGACGAGGCGAACAACTTTGTCGCCCGCGTTCGCGCCGGTTAGTTAGCCTAGACCCAAAGAAAAAGCCCCGCCGAAATCCATCGGCGGGGCTTTTTTATCACTTCTGCAACAACATCCGATCAGACAAAGCGGCGGAATTCACCACTTTTGCGCGGCGGGCAGAAACGTTTCAGATAGGTCGGCGCAATCGCTTCAACGCTGTTGGGCGTAATACCAAGTTCGGCAAAACCTTCAGCACCTTCGGAAACGACATTGTCGATTTTAAGCAACCGAACCTGATCCGGGGTCAAAAGCGGCTTAGGCAGGAATTGCAGGAAGAACGCCTTGATCGATGCCAACCAGAACGGTACGGGCATCAGAATGGCGCGTTGACGGGTCATCTGCAGCATATCGCGCAGAAGTCCCATAAAGCTGTATACTTCCGGCCCACCCAACTCATAGGTCTTGCCAGCAGATTTGCCCTCGACCAGTGCAGTTACGAACGCTTCGGCTACGTCGGCTACATAGACCGGCTGGAATTTCGGACCACCATCGCCAAGCATGTCGACCTTGCCTTTATCGAGTTCGACCTTCGGCAGGCCCGGCGCACCAATAACCGGCAGAACCGGGGAATAACGCGCCATGGTGGCAAACTGGTTCAGGAAATTATCTTCCGGACCAAAAATAACCGACGGGCGGAAAATCACTGCATCCGGGAAAGCTGCGCGAACAGCCTTCTCACCAGCCAGTTTCGAAGTCGCATAAAGCGCATGCGGATTCTTATCAACGCCAAGGGCGGACATGTGCAGGAAGGTTTTAACACCACAGGCCTTGGCTTCTTCGGCAATACGTTTTGCGGCTTTGACATGGATATTCATGAAGCTGCTGCTGCCTCGCTGATACAGAATGCCCAGCAGGTTGATCACCGCTTCGGAGCCTTCGATCGCGCCTTTGATCGACTCTTCATTGCGAACATCGCAATGTACCGGAACCACCTGCCCAAGATAGCCCATCGGCTTCAGTTTCTTGACGCGCTCAAAGCTGCGGGTCGGAACGCGGACGATAAAGTCACGCTCAAGCAAACGCTTGACGATATGACGCCCGACAAATCCGGTGCCGCCAAAAACGGTTACGATACGACGATCCATGCTTGCTCTCTCCTTGCCGGCCGATGATGTCGCGATGATCCCGCCATCACGACCCGGCGCTGGGTACCATCAGGGCCAAATGCGGATATCGGCCCGATCAAAATTCCTAAGCGGTTATATACGACCCGCAGGGTGCGTCAACAATGCCCTTTTAAAGCGTATCTGTCCCGGCCCCGTTGATTTTAGCCAATATTTCGTCATGTAGCGCCAGTAAACCCGCCTTGTAGTCGGCAAAACGCAGCTTCACACCAAGCTCGGACTTGATCCGGTCATTGGCCACCCTCTTGTTATCTTCATAAAAGCTTGCAGCCATCGGGCTCAGATTGGCTGTCTCGAAATCCTCCTCCGGCGGCGGATCCATGCCAAGCAAACCACAGGCATAAGCAATTACATCCTGCGGCGGGGCGGCATCATCGTCACACACATTATAAGCTGCACCGGCATTCGGACGTTTGATGGATGCCAGAACCGTCTGTGCAATATCTTCGACATGGATACGTGAAAAAACCTGTCCGGGCTTTACAACCCGCCGCGCCCGTCCGGATCGAACCGTTTCCAGGGCATTACGTCCCGGTCCGTAAATCCCGGCCAATCGGAAACTTTGCACACAAAGACCATGACGCTGCCCCAGATCGAACCATGCCTTTTCTGCGGCCACCCGTCTGCGACCACGTTTGCCACTTGGTATCAGGTCGTCTTCTTCGGTAACGGTCGCACCATCGCGGTCGCCATAAACACCTGTTGTCGACAGATATCCGATCCATGTTCCCCTGGGCAGGGCGGCAAGATCACCGGCATGATGGGCCAGAACAGGATCACCATTCCCCCCCGGTGGTGCCGAAATCAGGACATGGGTGACACCTTTCAGGACGTCGCGAATGTCGGCCACCGGCACGTCATCGGAAAAAATGTGCGGCTCGATCCCCTGCGCGCGTAACGAGTCAGCCTTTTCCACACTGCGCGTGGTACCGGCTATTTTCCAGCCTTCCTCGCGCAGATGATTGGTGACAAGGCGTGTTGAAAATCCCAATCCGAAGCAAAACAGCTTTTCGGTCATTATCAAATCCATATGCCGGGGAGACTATCTCTAAGCGTGGAACACTATCGGCCCCGGTCGACCGTGACAAAAGCTTTCCGGACCATGTTGCGGAAAGTTTGAAATCACAATCATTTTCTTGCCGCTTTCATGATTTGCAATGCGGACCTGATAAACAGGTTCTGGTCGGTACGAGCAATACACCCGTATGCTGGCCAACGCCTCGTCGCTTTTAAAACTGACGCCAAACTGAAAGGCCTACCATGTCTGAACTGTTTGCACGCAAAACCTTGCGCGCATCATCACTCGTTGCGATGACCCTGTTTGGCATGATGCTGGTTTCGTTTGGCACGCAAAGACAGGCCTTGGCACAAGGCACAAATATGAGTGCCGATGACGCCAGGCAATATCAGGACTGCCTGAAACTCGCTCGCCTCAAACCAGAAGACGGGTTTGAAAGTGCCATTGCATGGCGCGATATGGGTGGCGGGGAACCGGCAAAGCATTGTGTCGCGGTCGCGCTGATTGCGCTTGAAAAATACGAAGAAGCCGCAACCCGCCTTGATGCACTTGCCGATGAAAGCACATCCCCCCAACAGGTCGTTGCCGGGCTTCTGGCACAAGCCGGGCAAAGCTGGATGATGGCTGGCAATCTTGAGTTTGCCTGGCGCGATCAATCACGTGCCTTGGACATGGTCAAAAACGATCCAACCCTTTGGGTTGATCGGGCAATGGTTCTGGGCATGGCCGGGCAGTATTGGGACTCGATCGACGATCTGAACAATGCGCTTGATCTTGATCCAGACAATGTCGAAGCCCTGATCTATCGTGGCACGGCATGGCGTATGCTGGAAACCTACGACCTCGCCATGACCGATATTCAACGCGCTCTGGAACTATCCCCCAACAATATTCAGGCGCTTTTCGAACGTGCAAACCTGCATCGGATTGCCGAAAATAACGATCTTGCGCGTCAGGATTATCTAACTGTCATAGAAAATTCAAACGGAACCCCTGTCGCTGATGCGGCAAGAGCGAATATAGAAAAGATGGATGTTCAGACCGGATCGGAATAGGTTCTGATCCGCATTTGATATGTGCCCGCCGGTTTCGGGACCATATCGCCAGATTTTCAGCCGGGGGACCCCATGCGTCGTTTGATTGCCACGACCGCCATTGCCGCATCCGTAACGATGATGATTGCCGCCAGCACGGCACAGGCCCGCGACCAGATCAGGATTGTCGGTTCTTCGACGATCTTTCCGCTGACCACCAAGGTCGCCGAATATTTCGGCAAGACCACCGGTGAACCGGCCCCGGTGGTTGAGAGCACCGGCTCGGGCGGTGGTTTCAAACTGTTCTGCGGCGGAATCGGTTCGGAATATCCCGACATCGTCGATGCATCGCGCCAGATAACCGGTTCGGAAACCGCCATCTGTGCCGCCAATTCGGTGCGCAATATCAGCGAAATCAAAATCGGCTATGACGGCATCGTCCTGTTGGGATCACGTAAGGCTCCGACAATGACGCTGTCGGCCCGCCAGCTTTATCTGGCACTGGCACGCACCGTTCCGGTTCAGGGGGCAAGCGTTCCGAACCCGCATGTCAAATGGTCCGATATCGACGCCAACCTGCCAGACATTCCGATCCGCGTTTACGGCCCGCCGCCGACTTCGGGCACGCGCGACCTGATGGGACAGCTTCTGATGGATAAGGGCTGTGCCGAATTCAGCGATATCGCAAGCCTCGAATCGACCGATCCTGAAAGCTTCCGCCTGCTTTGCCGCACCATCCGCGAAGATGGTGCCTATATCGAGGCAGGTGAAAATGATCGACTGGTGATCAGCAAACTTGAAAAAGATCCAAAATCCTATGGTGTGATGGGTTTCAATAACCTTGATCGCAACCGTGAAGCCATGCAGGGCATTCCGATCAATGGTGTTGCACCTGATTATGACACCATTCTGGATGGCAGCTATCCGGGATCACGTGCACTTTACCTTTATGTAAAGGACGATCATCAGCAACTGGTCCGCACGCTGGGTGCATTTGTCGCAACCTATACCTCGGACGCCGTGATCGGCGAAGAAGGCCTGCTGGCTGATAACGGCCTTGTTCCCCTGCCCGAAAACGAACGTCAGGAAGCGTTGGCAGGTGCCCAAAAGTTCTCCGGGAATTAGGTTGCGCAGGATTTAAATAAAACGGCCGGACATCAGTCCGGCCGTTTTACCATCCAGACCTGATTGGCGGCATAACGCGGCGGATTACCTTTGAAGTCAGAAAATTCCGATATCGAAACAAATCCTGAAATCTGCAACATCAACCGCATTTCACTGCGATGAACCCATCGCATATGATGCCAGCAATCCTCGCATCGTAGGACATTGCCCGTAAGATCAATTTCCTCGAACCGCCAATGTTCTTCAAACCGCTGGGTCAGGGGATCGCTGGTTCGTTCCATCGCAGTGATCCGCAACCGGCTGTCTGGCGCACCAACGCCATCTGGCATCGGAAACAGCGGCAGTTCAACACTTTCCGGGTCACCTTCCGGCAGACAATAACGTAAATCCGGATCAATCAGATCAAGAACCAGCATTCCGCCCGGTCGCAAATGAGCAAAGACCGCGGCAAGGCATCGCTGCTGATCATTGCCATCAGTGATTTCCTGAAATCCGCGAAACGGAATAATGATCAGGGCAAATTGCCGCCCCAGATCAAAGTTGCACATATCGCCCTTGTGCCAAATCATGTCGGGATATTTCGCGCGCGCCTGTGTCAGCATCGCATCGGAAAGATCAAGCCCCTCAACCGCAATACCGGCCTCACGAATGGCGGCGGCAATCCAGCCTGTCCCGCAGCCCAGTTCAAGAACCGGGCCACCGATGTTGACGGCAATATCACGATAAAACGGGATCGGATCTTCGAATAATTTGCGATCAAGCTCGGCACGAAGGTCATAGCTGGCGGCGTTAAGGCCACCTTGTGGATAAAAGCTGTCGACCTTCGAGGAACCCGTCATTCAAAATCCAGATCGGCATAATGCGGGGATGGAGGGAAGCTTGCCTGCCGGTCCGCCAGAATGTCGCGCATCGCAGGGCGGCTTTTGATCCGCATATACCAATCCCTAGCACGCGGATGTTTTGACCAGTTGATATCACCCATATAATCAATCACGGAAATCTGGGCAGCTGCGGCAATATCGGCCATGGTCAGATGTTCACCCGCCAGCCAGTTTCGACGTTCAAACAACCATCCGATATAATCGAGATGATAGGCTGCATTGGTGCGCCCGGCGCGCAGGATTTTGGTATCCGGCGTGCCTGTCGAGAAGAAGCGTTTCAAAAGCTTCTCGCCCAGCAGATGATCGGTAACCTCGCGGTTGAACTTGCCGTCAAACCACGCGACAAGGCGGCGGATTTCCGCACGTTCCTTGGCATCAGCTCCCAAAAGCGGGATGTCGGCATAAACTTCATCCAGATATTCGCAGATCACGGTTGAATCGCACAGGACCGTGCCGTCTTCTTCTTCCAGAACAGGCACTTCGCCCGCCGGGTTCAGCGACAGAAACGCGTCGCGTCGCTCCCAGACAGGTTCTGCCTTAAGCTCGAATTCAAGCTTCTTCTCGGCCAGAACCAGACGCACTTTGCGCGAAAACGGTGATAGCCAGAAATGATGTAATTGACGCATGGAATTGAAGATACCCAACCAAGGATGAACGTTTTGCAAACCGGGCCGCATATGGCGGTTTGATACCATATGGCGTCTGTGCGCCATTCATTACAGGACCGGAATTTCAAATTCTCTCAAACCACGCAAATGCGCCAATGTAAAGGCTTTGTCGCGCCAAACGGTACCAATCTTGCGCTTTTTGTCATCCGTTCAATCCGACCGGCTTCGCGCCAACGCCAAAAGCCCGTCAAGATCAAGACACGCTTCGACATGATCGGCCAGTTCATCAAGCGCTGCTTCAATCCCTGCCTCGAAATCGGTACTGCCATCACGCAACCGCCCGGCGAGCCCCGCCAGATAGGCCGACCGGAACGCATCACTGCCAAACAGACCATGCAAATAGCAGCCTGCAACGCGCCCGTCCGCACTTTGCGCACCGTCCATTATCCCGCCTTCAAGACAAAGCCAGCTTCGGTCGCGATCCGGCCCGGCTGTCTCGCCCATATGGATTTCATAGCCACTGACCGGAATATTGGCCGCACCCCCGCCAAGTTCCGCCAGCCCGGCGGTTTGACGCAGCGTCTTGTCACCGCCCATCACGGTTTCAACGTCAAGCAATCCAAGCCCGGCTTCTGATCCCGCCTCACCTTCGATCCCGTCGGGATCATGGACCATGCGCCCCAGCATCTGATACCCGCCGCAAATACCAATCACATGACCGCCCCGGCGGTAATGCGCCAGAATGTCGATATCCCAATCCTGTTCTTTCAGGAAACGAAGATCGGATGTAGTCGATTTGCTTCCAGGCAACAGTACAAGGTCGATATCGGCCGGAATAACCTCGCCCGGTTTAATGATCCGAAGTTCGACATCCGGCTCGGCCGCCAGCGGATCAAGGTCATCAAAATTCGCAATCCGCGGCATATGCGGCACTGCAACCCTAATCAGTTTTCCGTCCTTACCGGCCCGCACATAACGTCCGGCTTTTTCAAGCGCGACACCATCCTCGGCAGGCAGGCGATTGGCCCCTTGCCAATATGTTGCGATACCGTAACTTTCAAGTCCCGTATGATCGCGGATGATCTGCAAGGCAGGCTCGAACAGCGAGACATCACCGCGAAACTTGTTGATGATATAGCCACGCAGCCAGTGACGGTCCCCTTCGGACAGCAGGGCATGCGTACCGACAATTGATGCGATCACCCCGCCCCGATCAATATCCCCCACCAGCACCACCGGGATTCTTGCCGCCTCGGCAAAGCCCATATTGGCAATATCAGCCGCGCGCAGATTAACCTCAGCCGGTGATCCTGCACCTTCGACAAGCACAAGATCGGCGTCCTGTGCCACCAGATCGAAGCTTTCAGTCACACGCGGCAGCAAATCGCGTTTCAGCCGGTAATAATCCCGCGCCTTCGCACTGGTCAGGACCTTGCCCTGCACCACGACCTGTGCGCCGATGTCACTTTGCGGTTTCAGCAGAACCGGGTTCATATGAACCGATGTCGGAATGCCGCATGCACGCGCCTGTAACGCCTGTGCCCGACCAATTTCACCGCCATCATCGGTCACGGCCGCATTGTTGGACATGTTTTGCGGCTTGAACGGACGCACACGAAGCCCGCGCCGCGCAAAAGCACGGCATAATCCGGCTACCAGCAGGGACTTGCCGACATCCGAACCGGTACCTTGCAACATCAAAGCAGGAACAGGGCGCACACTCATTCCGGTTTCAAAACTTTCCTGTATCTGGCTATCCACCGAAACGGCAGATTAGAACTCGACACCGATCTGTGCCTTGATTCCCTGTTCGCGGAACGGATGTTTGATCATGGTCATCTCGGTCACAAGGTCCGCCGCCTCGATCAGGGTATCGGGCGCATTTCGGCCGGTCAGTACAACGTGCTGGTCGGGCAGTTTATCCGCCAACGCTGCCAGAACATCATCAAGCGGCAGGAAATCATAGCGCAGAACGATGTTGATCTCGTCAAGGATCACCATGGCAAAGCTTGGGTCGCGCATCATCTCAAGCGCCTTGTTCCAGGCTTCACGCGCCAGTGCAACATCCTGCGCCCGGTTCTGTGTTTCCCAGGTAAAGCCCGCGCCCATGGCGTGAAATTCGCAAAGATCGGGAAACTTCTTCAAAAGCTTTGCCTCGCCGGTTTCCCAACCACCCTTGATGAACTGCACAACGCCGACTTTCATGTCATGTCCGACACACCGCATCGCCATGCCAAATGCCGATGACGACTTGCCTTTGCCCTTGCCTGTATGAACGATGATCAGGCCCTTTTTGTCGATCTTCTGCGCCATCATCTTGTCGCGCGCGGCCTTGATCTTCTTCATTTTTTCATCATGGCGGGCATTCAGGTCGGTATCTGGCGTGTTGTTGTCGGTCATTGCTTCATCCCTTTGCATTTCTGTCGGAACAATGCGGTGAAGCGCGCCCCTGATCAAGGACAGTTTTCGGGTTTCTGATCCAGTTCAAGATGCGCGACGATACCCTGGAAACCGTATTTTCGGGCTTCAGGGCAGAACCGGTCCGGATCGGTCCCTTCTTCGACATATTCGACCGCAAAAACCGGCTTTTTCATCTTTGAATAAGGTAAAAACGCATCCATGAAGCCAAACCGAAAGGATGATTCAAGCAGGGCAAAATCCATCCGGCCGACCAGTTCCGGAACCAGTTCGCCGGCATTCTTCTGCCCGATGGCAAGCCCGCGGGCATGCACCTGCTCAATCAGCCATCCGACATAACGAAGCTGATCAGAACGTGTCAGTTCAAACCCGGTTTTTTTATTCGACCCATCCGCTTCGTAAGCATCGATATTATCCGGCTCGACACCCAGAAAACCCTTTTCCCGACACAGGTCAAACCGTGCCTCCATGATATGGGCGAATTGCTCGAACCGGCTGATATCAAGCCAGTTTTCGCCTTCCCAACCCCAATAGGGGTTGCCAATCACGTCTTTGGGGAATTGGGCATAATCGTCGTTCCAGTCCTCGATCGCGCCAACATTGATGTAGCAGATCGGGAAAATACCGGCTTCGCGCCATTCCTGCACCTGATCGGTCGTCGTTTCAAACAGATCGCTATCGGTTACGCGGATACTGCCGCCGATATCAATGTCGCCCTGCAACTGCCAATGCAACGGCCCGTTCGGGACCTTTGGCCAGTCATCCGCCGCCGCACTGCCGCTCCCCGCACCAAATTGCAAAACCAAACCTGCAACGGCAAAAAACGCGCGCATCCATATACCCCTGGAAAATCAATCTTGCGAGTTTGCCCGTCTGACAGGCTATAGACAACCATCCAAAAAGAAAGCGCGGCCGTTTCCAGCCGCGCTCTTGCACCCGTAACGGGTGCGGTCCCCCGGAACCCCACCGGGTTCGGTTCACTGACATGTCTGTTAAGACTTCAACCTGATGACAACCCAAGATCGCCCGTCACCAGATCGGCCCATTTATCAGGCTCGCGCATGTCGGTATTGCGCAATTCGGGGCGGCGCATCCGTGCCTTGTTGAACAATTGTAAACGGTCACCCGGTGACATCTGACGCAGGCGAAGCAATGCCTTGCGCACAGCATCATTTGGGGCATGAACCGGTTTCTGGAAACTTTTTTCGATCACTTCAAGCCGACGCTCAAGCCAGTTGCGCGTCGTAACAACATCCGCAATCAGTAACTTCAATTCGCGAACCACGGGAAAATGATTTAACGCCACGTGAACCCTTGAAATGGTTGCCCGCCAGATCTGACGCTCGACACCTTGAAGATAACGCCAGTAAATCCGCACCTTGGCATCGATTTCGATGGCTGTTTGATCTGGTCCCGGCAGATGGCGCGCCAGTTCGTCCAAGCCATCACGAAATTCTTCGATACTGACCGGTGCATGAACACCGTTAAACCGTTCACGCAGGTCAAGAACCGAACGGATCGCACCGCGGGCCGGGCGGTCATGACCCTGACCGTGCAAATCGGCGCGTAACCAGTCAGGAAGGTCGGCGTCAGCAAGCAGGAAATCGACAATGTCTGCATGTCCGGCATGAACCGGCAGAGGGGTCTGCAGATAGTCAGGCAAACGAACGTGTTTCGTTCTTTCCATAGTGGCCTCCTAACTCTGTTGCCGATCCGTCTTTTGCGGTTATCGGCTCGATAGGTGTGCCCCGTCCCTCAACCAATTGATTAACACTTGGTTAAAAGAGATATGGTGCGAAAACGAAACGTTTCAACTCCCCGGTTTGTTCCGACTATTCATTTCAACGGTAAAATTCTCGTGATTCACGATGACGGCCAAGGCCCGGTTATGCCGTGCCGTTCCCCATCAGATCGACTGATACGGAGTTCCGGCGCGGCTGCCAAAGACCACGATCAATCGCCTCGCGAAGGCGGTTGCGAATATCGCAAAGCGCATCGGGATTGTGATCCCTGATGAATTCACGCACATCCGTATCGCCAAGATACGCATCATAAACCAGATCAAAATGATGATCTGCGACACACCGCGCCGTCGCGGCAAAGGCAAACAGGTAATCCACCGTCGCCGCCATCTCAAATGCGCCCTTATACCCATGGCGCATCACACCTTTGATCCATTTCGGATTAACCACGCGGGCCCGGACAACACGAGCAATTTCTTCTTCCAAAGTTCGGATTTTCGGGCTTTCCGGGCGGGAATGATCACTGTGATAGACCGTCGGCTGCCTGCCGGACAGATGCCGAACCGCTGATGTCATTCCGCCTTCGAACTGATAATAGTCATCGGAATCCAGCAAATCATGTTCGCGGTTGTCCTGATTATGAACAATCGCATCGACCCGCGACAGCCGCGTTTCAAACAGATCACGCGCCGCTTCGCCTTCTGCCCCGTTGCCATAGGCATAACTGCCCCACGCCAGATAGGCATCCGCCAGATCGGCCTCGTCTTCCCAAAGTTCTTCGTCGATCATCGCCTGCAACCCCGCGCCATAGGCACCAGGTTTTGCGCCGAATACGCGAAATGCCGCCTGTTTCCGTGCCTGCTCGGGATTTGCCCCGGCGTCACAAAGCTTAGCGGTTTCTGCCGCAACCCGAACCGCAATCGGGTTCATGTCCGCAGTCTCCTCCGTCTGTTCGGCCACCGCACGCACCGCGCTGTCAAACAGGTCAATCAAGCCGGGGAATGCATCGCGGAAGAAACCCGATATGCGCAACGTCACATCAACGCGCGGACGCCCCAACAGGGATGCGGGCATAATCTCGAACCCGGTAACCCTGCGCGATGCACTGTCCCAGGTTGGCCGTACCCCCATCAGGGCAAGCGCCTGGGCAATATCATCGCCCCCGGTGCGCATATTGCTGGTGCCCCAAACCGAAAGACCAAGGGCCGCGGGCCATTCACCGTGATCCTGAACATGCCGTTCCAACAACAGTTCGGCTGATTTCCAGCCCAATTGCCATGCCGCCGGGGTCGGAACCGTCCGCGTATCAACCGAATAGAAATTCCGCCCGGTCGGCAAGACGTCCGGGCGGCCGCGCGTTGGTGCACCCGATGGCCCCGGTTCGACAAACCTGCCCGCAAGACCGCGCAGCAATCCGGCAATCTCGGCATCGCCACAGGCCGTAACCGCCGGACGAATAGACGTTTCGATATCGGAAAGAACTTCGGTTGTTCGCTGCCATGCACTATCGGCGGCGACCAAGCCACGCACCAGATCGCGCGCCAGAAGCTCGATACGTTCCATCGTATCACCGGTCGTTCGCCACGGACCAACATCATATCGCGCAAGGATTTCGGGCTTCAGGCCCGGCCAAAACTCGGCAAAAGCGCAATCAAGCGGATCAAAACCGGGATCACCAAGAATATCGGCAGCAAGGGCACGATGAAGCGATGCCTTCGGCCCCTCGCTCGCCCCCCTTGGCAATCTTGCCAATGCGACCAAAAGATCGGTCAAAAGATCGCCTTCCGGCGCTTTGCCAAAGATATGCAAACCATCGCGGATCTGAAGTTCCTTCAACTCGCACAGATAGTTGTCAAGTTTGGCAAGCGCGCTTTCCTCCTCTTCGTCCGGCTCAATGCCGCAATCGCGGTCAAGGCCGATACGGATGGCAAGCTCAAGAATGTCGCGCTTCAGGATCAGCAGTCGCCTTGGGTCAACCGCAGCCGCGTCATAATATTCATCCACCAGCGCCTCCAGATCCTTGAGCGGCCCGTAACTCTCCGCCCGCGTCAAAGGCGGTGTTAAATGATCAAGGATCACCGCCTGCGCACGTCGCTTGGCCTGCGTGCCTTCGCCCGGATCATTGACAATAAAGGGATAGAAATGCGGCGTCGGGCCAAACACGGCCTCGGGAAAGCATTCTTCTGACAGCGCCAGCGACTTGCCCGGAAGCCATTCCATATTGCCATGTTTACCAAAATGAATGATCGCATGCGCCCCAAAATGATGACGCAGCCAAATGTAAAACGCGAAATAGTTATGGGGCGGCACCAGATCGGGCGAGTGATAGCTTTCAAGCGGATCAATATTGTATCCGCGTGCCGGTTGCAACCCGACCATCACATTGCCCATCGGCAGGATCGAAAGGGCAATCGCCGCCCGATCCGGCAGATAAAACGGATCGCCTTCCGGATCACCCCAGGCATCTGTCACCTGCTGGCGAATGCGCGCTGGCAGGACGGAAAATGCCGCCTTATAATCGGCAACCGGGATCACCACCCGAACAGTCCGATTAGCCAGCGACTTGAAATCATTGGTCGGCCCGGCCTTGACCGCCGCAATCAGTGCATCACCATTTTCCGGCAGGTCATCAATCCTGTACCCGGCATCCTTCATCGCACGCAGGGTTTCAATCATCCCGGCCGGTGTATCAAGCCCCACACCATTACCAAGCCGCGCATCCTTGTTGGGGTAATTGGCCATGATCATCGCGACTTTGCGCAGCGGGGCGTCCGTCTTGCGCAATTTGACCCAATTGACCGAAAGTTCGGCTACAAAGGCGACACGATCGCGTACCGGGATATATTTGACCAGATCAATCTGTGTCAGGGCATCCTTGCCCGCCGATCCCTTGAATGACACTGCACGCGACAGGATACGCCCATCTACTTCCGGCAATGCGACATTCATCGCAATATCGCGCGCCGCAAGCCCGTTGACACCATCACGCCAGGACGCCTCACCGCCGCCTGACAACACAACCTGAAAAACCGGTGCGTCTACGCCGTCAAATGGTCCGCTCTGGCGTTCGATACCCGGCACCGCAAGGGAAAAACCGGTGGTATTAAGGATCAGGTCTGCTTTGGTTGCCCCCAGCCATTCTTCGACCAAGGCAGCAGCAACCGGATCTTTCAGGCTGGCAACAAAAATTGGCAACGGGTTTAGTTTATTAGTCTGAAGTTCTTCAACCAGTGCATCAATTACGTCCAGATTACCGGCCTGAATTAACGCACGGTAGAAGATTATTGGAACAATAGGTTGATTTTGTTTCCAAATTTGTTCGATTTCTTCAAGATTTGCCGTTACTTTTCCCGGCCAGTACAACCCGGCCTTGACCAAGGGTGCCGCCGGTTTCCAGTTCCAGCTGACAGATGGGTTTAACTTTTCATATATAAGACGAAGTAAATGTTCGGCATTTTCCGGCCCACCTTCGATCAGGTAACGCCAGATTTTCTGATATGTGCTGCCCTTAACCGTCGATAAGGACAGAAGTTCCGCATCGGGTTGATCGTCACCGGGCAACAGTACCAGCGGCACATCGTTGCGACGGGCCAGTTCGACCAGCTGTTCGATTCCGTATTCCCAATATCCTCGCCCGCCCAGAATACGCACGATGATGAATTTGGCCTCTGCCAGAACGTCGTCGACATAAAGATCGACCGACATATTGTGCCCCAGCTGCAAAAGGCTCGCCAATCGCAGGGAAGGGACATCCTTGCCAAACGCCGCATCCAGCCGTGCCTGCGCACCCGCGAGACAGGCAAGCTCGGACTCTGCCGCCGACAGGATAACGACATCGCCCGGGCTTTGCCCCAAATCGACGGCCTCGCTTCCATCGGTGACCAGTCCCGGCTGGGCGGCAAGTAAATGCATCGGGAACTTCCGTTTCTTTTCTCGGATATCAAGACCCTGATATCACCCGGCCTGCACATGCGCAGCCGGATGATCTCAGCATCAAACATGACTGCGCCGCTAATCAGGACGCCTTGATTGCCGCTTCGATAGCATTGCGATCCAGACCATGCAGGCCAATCACCACCAGTTCCGACCGGCGTTTCTCGGTTGCCGCCCACGGGCGGTCGAAATAACGCTGGAACCGTTCACCAACCCCCTGAACGACCTGGCGCATCGGTTTGCCGGGAATATCAAGGAACCCCTTGATCCGCAGCACATCAAACTGACGCACAACGTCAATCAAACGCTTCTCAAGCGCTGCGGCATCCTCAACATTATCAAGCGACACGACAAAGCTTTCAAAATCATCATGGTCATGTTCGTGACCATCGTCATGATGCGACGGACGGCTATCAAGGTCGTCCTCGGCTGCCGCACCAAGGCCCAGCAACACAGCATTTTCGACCTTTGAGTGCGCGGTTGCGATAATCTTGACGGACGGACGTTTCAGCTCGGCCCGGACATCTGCCTCGACCTTGGCAATTTCGGCCTCGCTCAGCAGATCGGTTTTGTTCAGAACCACCATATCCGCACAATGGAGCTGTTCTTCAAACAGCTCCTCAAGCGGGCTTTCGTGATCCAGATTGTCGTCCGCTTCGCGCTGCGCCTGAACCGCGTGATGATCATGGGCAAACAGCCCGTCACGCAACGCCGCCCCATCCAGAACGGCAACAACACCATCCACCGTGACGCGCGACCGGATTTCCGGCCAGTTAAACGCCTTGACCAACGGTTTTGGCAATGCCAGCCCGGATGTTTCGATCACGATATGATCTGGCGGTGTATCACGATCAATCAGGCCCTTGATGGTTGGCAGGAAATCATCGGCCACCGTGCAGCAGATGCACCCGTTTGCCAGTTCGACAACATCATCCTCGGCACAACCCGATATGCCACATCCATTAATAACCTCGCGGTCGACACCCAGATCACCAAACTCGTTGATGATCAGCGCAATCCGCTTACCCCCGGCATTTTCCAGCATATTGCGGATCATCGTGGTTTTGCCTGCACCAAGAAAACCGGTGATCACTGTTGCCGGGATTTTTCCAAGCTGTGCCATGTTCAATTGTCCTTAAATCCATAAATTCTGTTCTATTTAACTGCCATCGGAATGCCGGCAACCACAAGCGTCACCTGATCGGCAAGTTCGGCAATTCGCTGATGCAATCGTCCTGCGTGATCCCGAAAGCTGCGCGCCATGGTATTTTCCGGCACAATCCCGAAGCCGACCTCGTTCGACACCAGAAGAACCGGAATGTCCAGCCCGGGAAGGATGTCGCATAATCGGTCAAATTCGGCCTCGATATCGCGATCTTCCAGCATCAGATTGGTCAGCCAAAGCGTCAGGCAATCGACCAATACCGGTTTGCTGCCATCACTACTGCAGGCAGACAGGACCGTGCAAAGATCAAGCGGTTCCTCGATCGTTTGCCACATCTCGCCGCGCGATGATTTGTGAAGTTCGATACGGTTTGCCATTTCGTCGTCCCACGCACGACCGGTCGCGATATAAATACCGCCGCCTGCATGGTTGATCCGGTTTTCGGCAAACCGGCTTTTGCCCGATCTGGCACCGCCAAGGATCAGATGGATCCCGGCAAGCTGGCTGTTTTCAGCCATATTCTGGGTCATACCCGTTTTCCTTCGCTTTGACCTCCCACCGAGGCCCGATTGCGTCACCCCATATCCTTGCGAACAGGGATACCGATGGCTGGTTTCCTGGCTGCGGGCATGAAAGCAATCCGCCTTCCCGGCATGTTGGCTACGCATCAACGTTACCGGTGGCTGGTGACATCACATCACCCGGGTCACCCAACCCGTTACAGTTGCGGGGGCAGCACCGGCATCACACCGGTTTCCCATCACCAAACGGCAGCGCCGAACCTAGCAGCTTTACCCCTATGACCAAAGCCCAAACTCCGACCTAGCCATAAGGTCAGTATTTGTAAGAATTGACTGCTTGTGAGCGGTTATTCTTTAGGAGAACATAATTTTATCACGTTGGAATCAGAGCTGCCAAAAGCCGCCAGCGTGATCGCCGGACATTACAAAACAAACAAAGTCCGGATGCCGGAACTGCAAAAGGTTTCGGGCCAACTCTTGGGGTTAATTGGAAATTTGCTGATCAAATGGCAATTCATGAACAAATTCAACGAATTCGGAAGCTGAAATCAACAACCTGGCAAACCGTATCACGCGAAGACATGTGGCGCGGGCTGCTTGATAGATTGAACTATAACGATCAATCCTTTCCCGAATTCCTGCAACATCATGCCGTGAATGGTGAAATATCATTGGCGCGTCGTGATGTTCGAAACATTTATGCCAGCCGTCCGACCTGTGGTGTTGTCGCGACCATTATCTGGTCGCATGCGCGTGGCATTCGCGTAAATGCGCTTTCGCTTCTGGTCCGTGACCTGACCAAACTCGTGGAACTGTTCGAAAATGACGATTTCGACGAGGATCAAATGTCACAGCTTCTGGGTCAGCCGGGGATATCCATCCCAACCGCCAGCAAAATGCTTTCAGCCTGTGGCAAGAAATACAAGGGCAAACCAGCGGCCATCATCGACGACACGATTATTCAGGTGATAGAGGCACCGGAATTCGCGTCCGATTTCAGTGAAATCAACGAGCTTCGCGGCAAATCGCGCAGCCGCCCTATTCCCTACTACGAAGCCTATCTCGAAGACGTCGCATCAATCTGTGGCAGATACGATGTCACTGCCGATATGGTAGATCGCTTTTTGTCGGAATACGCCCTTTCTGGCGCGCGTGAAACCGAACAGCGAAAATCAGCCTGAAACAGATACCCTGCCTGATTTTCGCGCGGGGTTCTTTTCATCCAAAATCGCCAGATCGTCTAAAAGCGCAAATTCACACCGGTTACCCGCCAGCCAGGCTGATCGACACCGGCAATATGTTCGATCCGCGTCAAACCGAGTGTATCGACATGAAACGACAACGCCGCCTCAAGTGGTAGACCAAGGGCGCTTGCCAAAGCCGCGCGTACCGTTCCCCCATGAATAACCGCGACAATATCTTTCCCTGCCCAATAGCGCGTCAGCCGGTCAAACAACGGCCCGACGCGTTCGACAACATCCCCGAAACTTTCTCCATTCGGGGGATGCTGTCTGGCAAAATCCGTCCAGAAACGTGTGGTTTCCCCCTTGGGAAGGTCATTCCAGTGCTTCTTTTCCCACGTACCGAAATGCTGCTCGGCAAACCCGGTCTCACGGGTCGGCAGTATGTTTTCATCCATCAGTTCCAGGAGTTTTAACGCGGTATCAAGCGTTCGCGACAAATGACTGGTAACCCAGATCGCCTCGCGAGGCAGTTGACGCGCCAAGGCCCGCAACGCTTTTTCATCCGACAGATTAACCGGCATGTCACTTCGACCATAAACAAGCCGTTCCGGATTTGTCACCGGCGCATGGCGAACAAGCCACCACCGCGTCGTCACTACCTTCTGCATTCTTCCCCCAAGGAAAAATGTAATCCATGAAATGCCGGTCAATTTGCGCGGCGGTATTTTTATGATCTTATCACCAAGTGACCTGCAGCACTGCGATAAATGCAATGCCGACAAATAGCTCGGAAATGATTTGCGTCATACCCAGCACATCACCGGTATGGCCACCAATCTGATGCCGGGCGATCCAACCGACGATAGATGCCCCGACCATCATGGCAACCAAACACATGAATGCGGTCAATGCGCCTGCAACAATCACCACCAACATCAAGGCAACGGCAATTCCTGCCGCGACCATTCTGATGTCGGGACGTCCGGCTCCCTTGCCAAGCCCGTCTTCACGCGCCGGATCAAAAACATAGGTCACAATCGGCATCGCCGCACGCGATAGTGTCGCCATCACAATCAGAATGGCGGCCATGCTGCCGCTTTCACCCGCAGCCGCCAGAACCGCAACACGCATCGCAAGGCATAAAACAAGTGCAACAACACCATATGTGCCGATGCGACTGTCACGCATGATTTCAAGTTTACGCAACTTGTCCTGCCCGCCACCAAATCCATCTGCGCAGTCGGCAATACCATCTTCATGCATCGCCCCGGTTAACAGGATCAGTGCCAGCGTCGCGACAATGGCCGCAATCATGCCATTTCCGGTGAGAACTTCGGTCAGATATGCCGGGATGATCGCGATACCTGCAATAAACAGTCCCACCAATGGCCAGCACCAGACCGACCGCGCGATCGCAACCGGGCGAAAGTCACATGTTGCGGAAACCGGAACACGGCTCAAAAGGGCCAGCGCCCGCCAGAAATCGGCAACCGGTCCCTTTGGCGACGAAATGTCTTCGTCGTGCTCAACCTTGCTGGCAATGCCCTCGTCATCAGGGCTTTGCGATTTCATTCCGGCTTGATTATGATCATTTGTCACGGGTGATTTCCCATATTCGAACTGGCATTTTGCACGCAATCAGACTAATCATGGGCGCGACAGAAGCCAAGCAGAAGACGCTTTGCATCCTCGTCCGCCAGCCGGAGATTTTCCATGTTCGACCCCAAGCATCCCCCGCAAAGCCTTGATGAAATCCGCACCCTGATGGCCGAATTGCCCGGTGTCGATACCGAGGCACAGGCCGCCGTCAGCGCGCGCGAGCCCGAACTGACCAAACCCGCAGGCGCACTTGGGCGCATGGAAGATATCAGCCTTTGGCTGGCCGGGTGGCAGGGAAATTCACGCCCGAACATGTCACGCCCGCGTGTCACGGTCTTTGCCGGAAGTCACGGTGTCTGCGCCCAGGGCGTGTCTGCCTTCCCGGTCGAGGTCAACCAGCAGATGGTGGAAAACTTCATCAATGGCGGTGCGGCGATCAACCAGATCTGCAAAACAGTAGATGCCGAATTGCGCGTGATGGAAGTCGCACTTGAAATTCCAACCAACGATTTCTCACAAGAACCCGCCATGGATGACGAAGGCTGTGCCGAAGCAATGGCCTTTGGCATGAGTGCAATCGAAAAGGGGCTCGACCTTTTTGTGCCCGGTGAAATGGGAATCGGCAATACCACCTCGGCAGCGGCTATTGCCCACGCACTGTTTGGCGGTGCAGCCGCCGACTGGACTGGACGCGGTACCGGCATTGACGATGAAACGCTTGAACGCAAAACACGCGTGGTAGGTGACGCCATCATCCTGCACAAAAATCAGATGCATGATGCACTTGATGTTCTGCGCTGTGTTGGCGGTCGTGAAATCGCGGCGATGGCCGGTGCCATTCTTGCTGCTCGTTATCAGCGGGTGCCGGTTCTTCTTGATGGTTATGTATCCTGTGCCGCTGCGGCAACCCTTGCCGCCATCCGCAGCGATGCGCTTGATCATTGCATGATCGGGCATGTCTCGGCCGAGCCGGGCCACAAGCGCCTGATCGAAAAACTGGGTAAACAGCCGCTTCTCGATTTTGGCATGCGCCTTGGCGAAGGATCGGGGGCAGCCCTTGCCATCCCTCTTTTGCGGGCATCAGCGGAATGCCACAACGGCATGGCAACCTTTGCCAAGGCTGGTGTTGCAAGCCGCGGCGCATAATCGTTTTGACTTCGGAATTAAAAGACGCCAGCTATTTGCTGGCGTTATTTTTTAGTGCGTTCGCTTAGCAGCTGCTCGACATAACGCCCCTGGAACATGGTGATATTGATGCCATGACCGAACTTGATCGCGCGTTCATCATCACAACGGCACATGATCACACGCGTATCGCCTGACTGCGCGACAGCTTCACGCATCGCATTGCCGTGTTCCTCGTCCAGATTTTCCATTTCCGGGTCCCAGATCATCTTGATCATATCAACGCCAAGCTTGTTGCGGTTGATATAGGGCAGCGACAGATGGCTGATGCCATCAATACAAATCCGGTATCCGCGATCACGGCAAAAATCGCGCGCAAAGAAAAACGCCCCAAGATCAGCGAAAATATCGATCTTCTGCAGCTCAAGCACGATTGTGCCGCGCTGGCCTGCTTTGACATTGCTGTCAAACGTCAGGAAATCCGGCGATAGCAGCGTCGAAACATTCAGATTGATACTGACCGAGCCGGTAACCGATGCGTCATTGCTGCGCGTAAGCAGGGATAACATCCGCCGATCAAGAATTTCCGTCAGGTGCTGGAACAGCCAGCGATTCGACAGAACATTGACATCAGGCAGCAACGTCTGCTGCAAATCCTTGATCGAAATGAACAGTTCGTGGAAAACCGGCGTCGGGTTTGCATCACCAACAACGGCACAAATCGCCTGTCGGCGCATCAGGTTCGAAAGATCGGCACGACGCAATGCCTCGTCGATACGACCAAGGATTTTCGGCGTCAGTGGTGCACGACCGTCCTCAAGATCCGGACTATCGTTATGGCGCTCGGCCGCCTTGCTGACCTGACGCGGCCGGTTGGCGTTCGATCGCACAAGCGTCTGGGTCAGATGCAAGAAGTCCTTGTATTGCTGGGCAACGTCAAAATAGTCGGTAAAGGTCGCCGGTGCGCCACTTTCATCCTTGCCATCACTGATCAGTGGATCGTCATTGAACAGGAACTTAAGCCGGAAAATGACGGCATTGACCTCGTCAATCTCGGCCGCATCAAATATAAAAATCAGATCCTGATTGGACAGCGTAAAGATGCGCCCGGTAACTTCTGGCACAATGTCTTCGAACGACGCAATTGCCGTACGGATGTGATGGTCACGCCGGTTGAATGGCAGAAGTTTTGAAAAATGCACATGAATTGCCCCCACGCCATCCTTGCGACGTTCAAGACGCCGCACATAATCGACCAGAAAGGCTTCGGGTGAAGGTAACGTACTTTCAGACATACAGGATGACCAGATTTTCCAATGTGCAACGCGCGGCGAAAGTCCCGATTGAAATACAATAGTTCGCTGCCTGTTAACAGCTTATGTATTTATCATTGTGATAAATTGAAACCAAACGGGAAAAATGGGCACTTTCTGACGTTCCGCCAATTGCCGCGAACACCGATTTCCACAACGATAAGTCATGGCAATACATCATCCAAGCTGCTAGTTTCAGCCCGATTTCATCGCCTCGAACATTCCAGAGATCAAAAACATGGATATCAATGCCTTCTTCGATGCCGAATTTGACGAGCATCTTGATCTGGTCGACAAAACCCGCGAAGCAACGCGTGCACCCTTTGCAAAGCTGGTATCGATCTGCACCAAGGCACTGAATGAAGGCAACAAACTCCTGTTCTTTGGCAATGGTGGATCGGCCGCCGACGCGCAGCATATCGCAACCGAATTTACGGTTCGCTACATCAATGACCGGCGTGCTTTACCAGCCATCTCACTGACAACAGACAGCTCGGCATTGACCGCCATCGGTAACGATTTCGGTTTCGATTATCTGTTCTCGCGCCAGATCGAGGCACTAGGGCGGCCGGGCGATATCGCGATTGGCATTTCGACATCCGGCAACAGCAGGAACGTCAATCTCGGCCTTGAAAAAGCCCGCGAGATGGGTCTGATCGCCACCGGATGGACTGGTAAAACTGGCGGCGCGATGGTCGATCTGTGCGATCCGCTAATGATCGTGCCCAGCAACACCACCGCCCGCATTCAGGAAATGCATATCCAGATCGGGCAGATGCTGGTTGGCGCGCTGGAACATACCCTTGGCCTGACCAAAGCCTGAGCCAACCAAACACCTTCGACTTAACGAACAGAAGACGATACGAACATGACCGATCTTAGCCATCTGGCCCAACTGGTTGAACAGCTGCCCAATGCCAAGGTACTTTGCATCGGCGATGTCATGCTCGACCGGTTTGTGTATGGCTCAGTCACGCGCATTTCGCCCGAGGCACCGATCCCGATCATTCGGGTCGAACGCGAAAGCGCCATGCTGGGCGGGGCGGGCAACGTCACCCGCAATGCGACAGCCCTTGGCGCATCGGTTCGTTTTCTGTCACTTGTCGGTGATGATCTTCCGGGCCGCGAGGTCATGGAATATGTTGCCAATGACAAGGGCGTCGAACCCTATATCCAGATTGAACGCAACCGCCCGACAACGATCAAGACCCGCTATATCGCGGGTGGACAGCAATTGTTACGATCTGATAACGAAACTACCGCAACGCTTGCGGCGACAACCATCAGCAACCTGTCGGCTTTGGCCACCCAACTGGCCCCCGATGTCAGCGCCATCATCCTTTCCGATTACGGCAAGGGTGTTCTGCATGGTGACGTCGTCGCCGCAACCATTGCCGCCGCTCGCAAGGCTGGAAAACCGGTGATTGTCGATCCCAAGGGTACGGATTATAGCATCTATCGCGGTGCCACGGTCGTCACTCCGAACCGCGCCGAAGCCCTGGCCGCAACCGGGATCGAGATTCATAGCGACGAAGACGCCATTGCCGCGGCAACAAAAATCATCACCGAATGCGGCATTGAAAATGTGCTTCTGACCCGAAGCCAGGACGGCATGACACTTGTCACCAGCACGGGTGAGGCCATTCACCTTCCGACCGAGGCCCGTGAAGTCTTTGATGTTTCCGGTGCCGGTGACACGGTTGTTGCCTGCCTTGCCTCGGCGATTGCCGGGGGTGCGTCGCTTTCCGATGCTGCCCGCATTGCCAATGTCGCGGCAGGCATTGTGGTTGGCAAGATCGGCACGGCTGTTGTTTATCCGGACGAACTGATTTCTGTTCTGCATCATCACGACCTGATGATCGGCGAAGCCAAACTGATGCCGCTTGACCGCATGGTGGACCGTGTCGAACGCTGGCGCCGCAAGGGTTACAAGGTCGGTTTCACCAATGGCTGTTTCGATCTTTTGCATCCGGGCCATCTCAGCCTTCTGCAACAGGCACGATCCAATTGTGACCGCCTAATTGTCGGGCTTAATTCCGATGCGTCGGTCAAACGGCTTAAGGGCGAAGCACGACCTGTGCAATCCGAAGCCGCCCGTGCGGCTGTCCTGGGGTCTCTTGAAACCGTCAGCGGTGTGGTGATTTTCGGCGAAGACACCCCGATCACTGTGATCGAGGCCCTCAAACCCGATATTCTGGTCAAGGGTGCCGATTACACCATCGACAAGGTTGTCGGCGCAGATATCGTTCAGGGGTATGGCGGCAAAGTCGTTCTGGCCAATCTCGCCGACGGTTTTTCGACGACCTCCACCATTGCGCGGATCAATCAGGGCAAGAAATAGTCCAGATTATTCCGGGTTATCGGGCCATGGCATCACTTTAAGGCAGGGCCAGTTTTTCCGCCATCGGATGACTTTGGCCACATACACATCCCGGAGCGGCAGGACAGGGTTTGGAATGATTGTGCCTTCCAAAACCGCTTCAAGCCCAAATGGCGCATATATACGATACTCGTCATGCAGTTTGCGCAGCCCGATTGCAGTTGTTCGATAAGCAAATCGATCAATCCCTTCGCACGCAGCTGATACATCACCATATTCAATGTCGAATTTCTTCCGGTACCAAATCGGCACCCTTGCTTGATTGCGAATTTCGATCCGAATGGGCAGATCTGAGAATAAATCAGCCACTCGTGCAATCACCTTATCTTCAGCATTCCAACGGATGTCAGCGTCAAAATAGAATAGATCATAGTCATCAATCCGGTCTTCAACAGGGCGGTTTGCTAAAATATTCCATATCGATTGCGCCAGACACCCAGCCGTTAACCACCAGTCATCAATTCCCAAATCACTAAACCGATCAAGGATTGTCCGGTTGAAACGGTTACGTAACACCAGATCAAGAAACAGCTGCCCCTGCGCAACCTGATCAATGGCATTCCCTGAGCTCATAGCGAAACCCACATCATCTTCAACACCACCGGCCATGCCGCGTTCAGAATGCAGGACGTGGTGTAAAGCTTAAGTGCGCGGTCGATATCGCTGGCATCGGCATCCCGCCTGCCATCGCCAATATAGGGATCCTCGACCAGTTCCGCGCCGTATTGGCGCGGCCCGGCAAGCGACAGGTCAAGCGCCCCGGCAAAAGCCGCTTCCTGCCATCCGGCGTTCGGCGATTTGTGCTTTGACGCATCGCGCAGCATTATTTTCCAGGCATGCGCACCGGAAGTTTTGCGGCCTATCACGGCGGCCAGGCAGATCACCCCACCGGCAATCCGTGCCGGAATAAAGTTCACAACATCATCAAGACGGGCCGCGAACCTGCCAAAATAAAGATAACGGTCACTGCGATGACCGATCATGGAATCAAGCGTATTGATCGCCTTATAGGCACAAAGCCCGATCGGCCCGCCCAGCACGTACCAGAACAGGGGGGCGGCCACACCGTCCGAAAAGTTTTCCGCACAGCTTTCAATCGCCGCCCGGCTGACCCCGGCCTGATCAAGCGATTGCGGATCACGCCCGACAATCATCGAAACCGCCGCCCGTCCCCCCGTAAGACCATCACGCTTTAAAGCAACCGAAACCGCTTTGACATGCTGATAAAGCCCCTTTTGCGCAATCAGGATGGCAAGCAGCAGAATGTCGGCAAACCGGAAAATACCGCCAAACGAGGATATCAGCTGGATAACGCCACCAAACACCGTCGCACAGGCAATGACCGCCAGACTGGTAAGGCTTCCGCGTAAAAAGCGGGTACTGTTGCCATATCGCGATTTGTTCAGGCGTTTTTCAAACCACGCAATCAAATTGCCAATCCAGACCACCGGATGCGGTACCCGCCCGAACAGCCACGGAAAATCACCAAAAACGGCATCCAGCACCAGCGCCAGTACCAGCACGGTGAAAAGCGGGCCCGTAAAACCGGGCTGCGGGATCAGAAATTGAAGGATCGCGGTTTCCATTGCGGCAATGTGCGTTGCGCACGTATTCCCGTCAATGCTCATACGATGTTAAACGGGCAACCGTCTGAACGAACGGCACGATTTGCCAATCCGACCCGGCTTTGATAGAAGCGATTTCATACTTTTTATTTTTTCTTCATAACAATGTTGACTATCATGTTTAACATCCGACGTCAGGAGGCCGTCCCCATCCCTATCCGCGTTTCGAGCGGCAAGGTGCATCACCACAACATCTGCAAACGTCCGTAAAACGGACCACAACAGTTTGTATTTCCATTCCTGTCTACCCTCGCGACCATTGTTCAATCAGCTGCGGCTTGCATTCCGCAGGCCAATCGGTGAAAACGGGGGTGGCATCGGGTACCGTGGCGGTTTGTGACCGTCATGCACAAAAACACGAGAGAGACAAAGGAGCAGCCTTTTATGTCCCCCAAAGGCGCCGTAATGATTTGCGGACACGGTTCGCGTGATGAGCGCGCTGTTTCACAGTTCAACGCCATGGTTGAAACAATGAAGCAGACCCATCTGGCCGATTATGATGTCGAAAGCGGCTTTCTCGAATTTGCCCACCCGATCCTGCGTGACGGCTTTGAAAAACTCAAAGCCATGGGCCACAAGAAAATCTACGCGCTTCCGGGCATGCTGTTTGCCGCCGGTCACGTCAAAAACGACCTGCCAAGCGAGGTGAACAACTTCGCCCATGAAAACCCTGATATCGACGTGAAATTCGGTCGCGATCTGGCGATTGATCCTAAGCTTCTGCGCGCAAGTGCTGATCGCATCGAAGAAGCCCTTGCAACGGCTGATGATGGCATCACGCGCAAGGACACCCTTCTGATGGTCGTCGGTCGTGGCACCAATGATCCGGATGCCAATTCAAACGTCTATAAGGTCGCCCGCATGCTGCAGGAAGGTCTTGGTTTCGGTCGTACCGAAATCAGCTATTCCGGTGTTGCGCATCCACGCGTCAATGTTGGCCTGCGCGAAGCCATGAAGCTTGGTTACAAGCGTGTGGTGGTCTTCCCGTATTTCCTGTTTGCAGGCATCCTGATCGACCGGATTTACACCCACACCGACGAAGTTGCCGCCGAATTCCCCGATGTCGAATTCATCAAGGCGGAATATCTGCGCGATCATCCACTGGTGCTGGAAAGCTTTGCCGAACGTCTGGCCGAGATCGATACCGGCGAAAACAACATGAACTGTCAGCTGTGCAAATACCGCGAACAGATCATCGGGTTCGAAGGTGATGTCGGCACAGCCCAGGTCGGCCACCATCACCATGTGATGGGAATCGGTACAGACGGGCATAGCCACGGCCACAGTCATGGACATGCTCATGGGCACCATCACGGACATGGGCATTCCCACAGTCATTCACATGATCATTCACACGATCATGGGCACAGCCATACACATGACCACGCCCACGATCATGCCCATGATGTCAACAAGGCGACCGGCTCCTGACCGGTCGCCCTTCGTTCCTTTGCGAAAGGCGCGGCGATGTTCGACTATCTGCGGGACCCGCAGGAAATCTATCGGCAAAGCTTTGCAACCATCGAAGCCGAAGCCGATCTCGCCCGCTTTCCGGAAGAATTGCGGCCGGTTGCCGTGCGGATCATTCATGCCTGCGGCATGGTTGAAATTTCCGATAAAATTGCATTTGGCGAAAATGTCGCACCTGCTGCAATAGGCGCCCTGCAAAAGGGAAAGCCGATCTTGTGTGACGCGGAAATGGTCCGTCAGGGGATCATTTCCCGCCTGTTGCCCGCCGATAATCCGATCATTTGCACACTGAATGCAGATGGCAATGCTGAACGCGCGGGCAAACTTGGCACTACACGATCGGCCGCTGCCATCGAAGACTGGGCAGATCATATCGATGGTGCAATAATTGCCATCGGCAATGCACCAACCGCGCTTTTTCATCTGCTCGAAGCTCTGATTTCGAACCGTCTGGCGAAACCGGCACTGATCATCGGCATGCCGGTGGGCTTTGTCGGGGCCGAGGAAAGCAAGGAAGCCCTGATTGCCCATGCCGGTGACATCCCCTTCGCCACATTACGCGGCCGGTTTGGCGGCAGTGCGGTTACTGCGGCAACGCTCAACGCATTGGCGCGCCTTGCAGCGCCGGGGCAGACACCGGATGGCACGACCGCAAACCCCAGCGGCGCTGACAAAGGGGATGGCAAATGAACGAACAATCACCCCTAAACGGCAAAATCACCGTGATCGGTATTGGCGAAGACGGTTATGACGGACTAAGCACGATTGCCCGTCAGATACTTGAAACCGCCAGCGTGATCTTTGGCGGCAAACGCCATATCGCCATGCTGCCTGGATCAAATATTGCCATCCAGAACAGCTGGATTACCCCGTTCGAAGCCAATATGCCCCTGATCGAGGATTGCCTTGATCAGAACCCGGTTATCCTGGCCAGTGGCGACCCAATGTTCTTTGGTGTCGGCAACACACTTGTCAATTATTTCGGTTCCAAATCAATTACCGTAATCCCGCATCCCTCCAGCATCAGTCTGGCAGCCGCCCGCATGGGCTGGGCACTTGCCGAATGCGATGTGATCACGTTGCACGGGCGCGAACCGGAAATCCTGCGATCGCGCCTGCGCCCGCGCGGTAAACTGATCGCGCTTAGTGCCGATGGCAGTACCCCTGCACTGGTGGCGGTTATGCTGTGCGAAGCCGGCTACGATCAAAGCCAAATGACGATTTGCGAACGGCTGGGCGGCACACAGGAACGCATCACCACCCAAACCGCACAGACATGGCAATCCACCGCAACCTCAATGCCCGATGTCAAACCGGTCGATCCGCTAAACCTGATCATGATTGATCTGGTGGCCGGGCCCAAAAGCCGCGTTCTGGGCAATGGTGCTGGTCTGCCCGATGATGCCTTCATCCATGACGGCATGATCACCAAATCGGAAATTCGCGCCCAGACACTGGCATCCCTTGCGCCATGGCGCGACGCCATGCTTTGGGATCTGGGGGCCGGCTGCGGTTCGATTTCCATTGAATGGATGCGTGCTGGCGGTCAGGCCATCGCCATTGAACGCGATGTAAAACGGTGCAATCTGATCGGCAAGAATGCCATCCGCCTTGGCACACCCGATCTGGTCATCCGCCAAAAGGCAATCGAGGACGCAATTGCCTTCGCCGATCAGCTCCCTACACCTGATGCGATTTTTGTCGGCGGCGGTATTACGACCCCCGGTCTGATGGATCGGTGCTGGGATATCCTGCCGATGCATGGGCGGCTGGTGGCCAATACGGTCACGCTGGAAGGCGAAGAAGAATTATTACGGTTCTATAATAAAAAGGGTGGCACCCTGTCGCGCCTGTCTGTTTCCCGGCTGGTTCCACGCGGCAGTTTCAGGGGCTGGAGCAACCTTGCCCCCGTCACCCACTATGTCGGAGTAAAAGTATGAGCGACGCGGCCATCACACCCGCCAGCGCATTACCCGTGGCGGGTACGGCCTATGGCCTTGGCATCGGGCCGGGCGAACCCGACCTGATCACGCTCAAAGCCTATAACATCCTGCAAAAGGCAGATGTGATTGCCTATCCCGCCCTCGAAGACGGTGCCAGTCTGGCCCGCCAGATCGTCGCCCCGCATGTCCCCGATGGCCGGATCGAAATTGCCATTCGCATCACCATGGGCCAGCCCGCCGACCCGATCTATGATGCCGCCGCCCTTGAAATCGGCGAATATCTGAAAGCCGGAAAAAGCGTTGCCGTCCTGTGCGAAGGCGATCCGTTCTTTTATGGCAGCTTCATGTATCTGTTTGGCCGCCTGGCCGAGGCAGGGCATCCGGTTCAAACCGTGCCGGGTGTCAGTTCAATGATGGCCTGCGCCGCCCAGCTTGGCGCACCGCTTGCCGCCAGAAACGATGTGTTGCAGGTCATTCCGGGACCCTTATCCGAAGAACGGCTGCGCGCGCAGCTTGGCGATACCGATGCGGCCGCCATCATCAAACTTGGCCGCCACTTCGCCAAGGTCCGCAAGGTGATCGAAGAACTTGGCCTGACCGGCCGGGCGCGCTATATCGAACGCGCGACGCTTGAAACCCAGAAAATGGTACCGCTTGGTGACCTTCCGGAAGATACCATCGCACCCTATTTCTCGATGATCCTGATCCACCGTCGCGGAGATGCATGGCGATGACGACCCCGAATTCCCCCGACGCCAGCACGACCAACCCGATCCTGCCGACGGACCCGATTGCGCCGATTGCGGTCATCTGTCTGACACAGCGCGCCCTTGCCACCGCCAAACGCATTGCCGCAAACCTGCAGGGTGCATCAGTCCACGGCCTGCGCACGCGCGTTTCGATAAGCGATGTCGATGTCGCGTTCGATGATACCATTACACATCTGCAACAAACATTTTCGGCCGATCATGTGATTATCGGTGTTTGCGCATCAGGCATTCTGATCCGCGCACTGGCACCGCTTCTGGCCGGTAAATGGCAGGATGCGGCGGTCATCGCCGTCGACGAAGCCGGCAGCACCTTTATTCCGCTTCTGGGCGGCCATCACGGCGGCAATCGGCTGGCACGCGATCTGGCCGAACGGCTGGGCGGGCAGGCGGCGATCACCACGCCCGGCGATGCGATGCTGGGACTGGCCCTTGATGAGCCCCCCGTCGGCTGGCATCTTGCCAATCCGCAGGCCGCCAAACCGGCCACTGCCGCCCTTCTGGCCGGTGAAACCGCCCGGTTCGAGATTGAGGCAGGATCAGCCGCTTGGCTAACCAACAGCAATATCGAACGCAACGACACCGGCAAGGTCGTCATTCGCGCCACCGCCAAGGCGATGGAAATGAATAGCGACGACAGGAACAATCACGAGATTGTCTATCACCCGCCGGTTCTGGCGCTTGGCGTCGGATGCGAACGTCATTGCGAACCGGACGAGCTGATCAAACTCGCAACCGAAACTCTTGCCGAAAATGGCCTGAGCGCGCAAAGCGTTGCCTGCGTGGCATCCATCGATCTCAAGGCCGATGAAGCCGCTGTTCACGCACTGGCCGATCATCTGGGCGTCCCGGCACGTTTTTATGACGCTGAAACATTGGAAGCCGAAGCCCCCCGCCTTGCCAATCCGTCCGACATTGTCTTTGCCGAAACCGGCTGCCACGGCGTTGCCGAGGGCGCGGCACTTGCCATGGTCGGCAAGGACGGCACCCTGATCGTTTCGAAACAGAAATCAAAACGGGCCACCTGTGCCATCGGGCTTGCCAGCAATGATATCGACCCGATGCAATCCGGTCGTCCACAGGGACGTTTGTCGATTGTCGGCATCGGCCCTGGACAGCCCGGCTGGCGCAGCCCCGAAGCCAGTAGCCTGATTTCGCGCGCCACCGATATTGTCGGCTATCAGATGTATCTTGATCTGCTGGGACCGCTGATTGACGGCAAATCCTGCCATCATTCCGACCTTGGTGCCGAAGAAGCCCGTGCCCGACACGCACTTGAACTGGCCGCCACTGGCAGGGACGTCGCCCTGATCGGGTCCGGCGATGCCGGGATTTATGCGCTGGCGACACTTGTGTTCGAACTGCTTGATCGCGAAAATCGTTCTGACTGGAACCGCGTTGCCGTGCAGGTATCGCCGGGCATTTCCGCCCTTCAGGCCGCCGCATCGCGGATCGGTGCGCCACTGGGGCATGATTTCTGCGCGATATCGCTTTCTGACCTTCTGACCCCGCGCGAAGATATCCTGCGCCGCCTCAAGGCCGCGGGCGAGGGTGATTTTGTCATTGCCTTCTATAATCCGGTATCCAAACGCCGCCGTGATCTTCTGGCACAGGCGCGTGATATCCTGCTTGAATACCGCGGGCCGGAAACACCAGTTGTTTTGGGTCGGCAGCTTGGTCGCCCAGACGAGGAAATCACGGTCGTTCCGCTTGCCAAACTTGAAGTCGACATGGTCGATATGCTGACCACCGTTCTGGTCGGATCGAGTAACAGCCGCCATATCACACGTGGTGAAAACAGCTGGGTCTATACCCCACGTGGCTATGCCAAAAAGGGCCCGGACGCAGCCAATGCACCCGTCCACAGCCTCGATAACTCCAAGAATGAACCCAAAAACGATAAGGCAAACTGATGACCGTTCATTTTATCGGTGCCGGCCCCGGCGCCCCCGATCTGATCACCGTTCGCGGGCTTAAACTGATCGAAAAATGTCCGGTCTGTCTCTATGCCGGATCGCTCGTGCCCGAGGAAATCGTCAAATCTGCCCCTGATGGTGCGCGCGTGATTGATACCGCACCAATGAACCTTGACGAAATCCTGTCCGAGATTGAAACGGCCCACGCCGCAGGGCAGGATGTCGCGCGCGTGCATTCCGGTGATCCGTCGATCTATGGTGCGATTGCCGAACAGATCCGCAGGCTTGATGACCTTGGCATCCCCTATGACATCACGCCGGGCGTTTCGGCCTATGCCGCCACCGCCGCCGAACTGGGGGCGGAGCTGACGCTGCCCGATATTTCGCAAACCGTGATCCTGACGCGCACCGCCATGCGGTCATCCGCCATGCCCGAAGGCGAAAGCCTGGCCGAACTTGGCCGTTCGCGGGCGACACTTGCGGTGCATCTGTCGGTCAATAATCTGGTCAATGTTGTCCGTGATCTGGTGCCGCATTACGGCGAGGATTGCCCGGTGGTGGTTGCTTATCGCGTCACCTGGCCCGATCAGCAATTCATCCACGGCACGCTTGGCGATATCCGCGCCAAGGTCAAAGGCAGCGGCATAACACGGACCGCCCTGATCATGGTGGGCGAGGTCTTTGGGCGTAAGGATTTCACCGATTCCCGCCTGTATGCCGCCGATCACACCCATGTCTTGCGGCCGGCAAAACCGTAACCGAACTGTAAAGCGCCCGTTTTTTACGCAATCAACAAAACACGCCAGTTCAATTTTTCATCAAACCCTTATTTTGCCGAAAAAAGAATCATTTCAACCGTGAACATGCTTGACCGCCCCTTGCGACACCGCCTTTAATCAAAGGATAAGCAAGGGGAGTGTGCATGTTCAACGAAATGATGATGAACGATGAAGTACGCGAACCTTATCGCGCACTGGTTGACTGGATGGAGGCCAGCGGGCCCGAGACCCTCCAGCAGAAGCGACTTGAGGCAGAAACACTCTTTCGCAAAATCGGCATCACCTTCGCGGTCTATGGCGAAGGTGGCGATCCGGAACGGCTCATTCCGTTCGATCTTATTCCACGCATTTTCACCGCCACGGAATGGCGCAAGCTTGAACGCGGCGTCAAGCAGCGCGCACGCGCGCTCAACACCTTCCTTTACGATGTCTATCACAACGCTGAAATCATCAAGGCCGGGATTATCCCCGCCGATCTGGTGTTTAAAAACGCCGCGTTTGAACCGGCCGTGATCGGCATTGATCCGCCGCGGAAGGTTTACAGTCACATTGTCGGGGTTGATGTCGTGCGCGTCGGGCCTGATGATTTCTATGTGCTGGAAGATAACTGCCGCACCCCATCGGGCGTGTCTTACATGCTCGAAAACCGCGAAATCATGATGCGGATGTTCCCGGAACTGTTTTCGAAATTACGGATCGAACCGGTCGAAAGCTATCCGGACATGCTCCATAAGACGCTCAAAAGCATCGCTCCCAAACGGTGTGATCGAGAACCCAATATCGTGGTCCTGACACCGGGTGCGATGAACAGCGCCTATTACGAACATTCCTTCCTTGCCGACCAGATGGGTGTTGAACTTGTCGAAGGTCAGGATCTGTTCGTGTCCGAAGGTCGCGTCTATATGCGCACAACGCGCGGGCCCGCACGGGTTGATGTGATCTATCGCCGGATTGATGATGCCTTTATCGATCCACTCTGTTTCCGGCCCGATTCCGTGCTGGGCGTTCCCGGCCTGATGAATGTCTATCGATCAGGCGGGGTTGCCATCTGCTCGGCCCCCGGCGCCGGTGTCGCCGATGACAAGGCGATCTATACCTATGTCCCGGACATGATCCGGTTTTACCTTGGGCAGGAACCGATCCTGAACAATGTCCCGACATGGAAATGTGCCAATCCCGATGATCTGAAATATGTGCTGGAAAATCTTGGTGAACTGGTCGTCAAGGAAGTCCACGGTTCGGGCGGGTACGGCATGCTGGTTGGCCCGGCTTCCACCAAGGAAGAGCAAGCCACCTACGCCGAACGCATCAAGGCCGATCCGGGTGATTTCATTGCCCAGCCAACTCTTGCCCTTTCCGCCTGTCCGACCTTCGTCGAAAGTGGCATCGCCCCACGGCATGTCGATTTCCGGCCCTTCTGCCTTGTCGGCGATGACATCCGCCTGACTCCGGGCGGTTTGACCCGTGTGGCCATGCGCGAAGGATCGCTTGTCGTGAACTCGTCGCAGGGTGGCGGGGTCAAGGACACATGGATCATGGCTGATTAGGAAAAGGGAGGTCACACATGCTTAGTCGTACAGCTGACAACCTTTTCTGGTTGTCCCGTTACGTGGAACGGGCCGAAAACATGGCCCGACTGATGGAAATGGGCTATCGCATGGCTCTGATGCCGGCCGCAGGCGACGGCAACCGGTCCGAATGGGCGTCGGTTCTTTCGGCATCGGGCTGCGCACAGGGTTATGATCCCGATATGCCGCTTCGTCAGGCCGAGGTCACCGACTACCTGATTTTCAATCGTGATAATCCGTCTTCGATCCTGAACTGCTTTGAAAATGCACGTGCCAATGCACGCGCCATGCGTACCGCCATCACTGCGGAAATGTGGGAAGCATTGAACAATGCCCTGATGGAACTGCGCCGGACGGCAATGCATAACCTTGCAAAAACCGACCTGCCGGAATTCATCGACTGGGTCAAACGGCAGGGTGCACTGTTTCGCGGGGCAACCGATTCAACGATCCTGCGTAACGACGGATACGATTTCATCCGTCTTGGGATTTTTATCGAACGCGCCGACAACACCGCACGATTGCTTGACGTGAAATATTATGTCCTGCTGCCGGAAACCAGCATGGTTGGCGATGGCGTCGATAATTACCAATGGACAACGGTTTTGCGGGCGGCATCGTCTTTGCGGGCCTTCCACTGGGTGTATCGCGATGACTATTCCCCCTATCGCATCGCGCACTTCCTGATCCTTAATCCGTTCAGCCCGCGGTCGCTGGCCCACTGTTCCGAACAGATCACCAACCATCTGGAACATCTGGCCCGCCATTACGGACAACGAAGCCCGGTGCACAGTCTGGCTGTGGAAACCTATTCACTGCTGACCCAAAGCCAGATGGAGGAAATTTTCAGCCAGGGCCTGCATGAATTCCTGTCGGACTTCCTGAAACGCAATCAAACCCTGTCATCGGCAATCGCCGAAACCTATTATTTCGGGGGCCAGTAAGATGCGCCTGACTGTCGAACATCGCACCCATTACCGATTTGCCCCTTCGGCCCGCTACGTGGTGCAAAGTCTTAAACTCACCCCGTCCATTTTTGACGGCCAAAAAGTCATCCGCTGGTCGATCAAGGCAGACGGATGCGTGATCAATTCCGAATTTGTCGATGGCAACGGCGATACCATCAGCACCCTGACCGCAAGCGGCCCGGTTGATTCCGTCGATGTCATCGTGTCTGGCGAAGTCGAAACCATTGATACCGCTGGTGTCCTGCGCGGGCATAGGGAACGTGCCTTTCCGGCGGTATTTCTGCGCTCGACCCCGGTCACCAAACCCAGCGCCGCCATCCGCAAAATGGCCACCAAGGTCGAAAAGAAAACCAGTGCGGATAATCTACTTGAACGGGCCCATGCCCTTTCAGCCGCCGTGTCTGACGCCATCGCCTATGTCCCGGGCAGCACCCATGTCCATACCACCGCGGCCGATGCCCTGGCCGATGGCCAGGGTGTCTGTCAGGACCACGCCCATGTCATGATTTCGGCGGCCCGCCATCTTGGCATCCCCGCGCGCTATGTATCGGGTTATCTGTTTGCCGATCAGGATGGCAAATCACACGAAGCATCCCATGCATGGGCGGAATTGCATTTGCCCGAACTCGGCTGGGTCGGGTTTGACCCGGCAAACCGCTGCTGCCCGACCGATTATTATATTCGTCTGGGGTCTGGACTTGATGCGCAGGGTGCCACACCTATACGGGGTGTACATACTGGTGGTGCGAACGAGAATTTGGATGTAACAGTCATCGTTGCGCAATCACAGCAATAGCCGGACCCGAGAATAGAAGATGACCTACTGCGTGGGCTTGATGCTTGATGAGGGGATGGTATTCCTCTCCGACACCCGAACCAATGCCGGGCTCGATAACATTTCGCGTTATCGCAAGATGTTCACCTGGGAAGTCCCCGGTGAACGCGCCATCGTGGCGCTGACCGCAGGGAACCTTGCCATCACACAGGCCGTGATGAGCACCCTTCAGGAAGCCATCGACAACCCGGAAACCGAACCGGGCGACTGTATCCTGAGCGCACCCAGCATGTTCCGCGTTGCCGAACTGATGGGCGAGGCGATGCAGAAAGTGCAGCACAAATATCAGGACACGCTTGAACAGCGCAAAGAAAGCAGCTCGGCCTCGATCATGGTCGGTGGGCAACGTAAAGGCGGGGCACAACGCCTGTTTCTAGTATATGCGGCGGGCAACTTTATAGAGGCCACCGAAGACACGCCCTATCTTCAGATCGGCGAACATAAATACGGCAAACCGATCCTTGATCGCGTGATCACCCCCGAAACGCCGATTGCCGATGGCGTCAAGGCCGCCCTGCTGTCGATGGATTCAACATTGCGATCCAATCTGTCAGTCGGCATGCCGCTTGATCTTGCCGTCCTGCCCGAAGGATCATGCCATTTCTCCGAACATCGGCGGATTGAGGCCGAAGATGCCGGGTTCAAGGCCCTTTCGGACGCATGGTCGCAGGCATTGCGCGAAGCATTCGCTGATATGCCTGACGAACATTGTGCGCCGGACTGCTAAACAAACCTTCTGATATCGCACGATTAATTTACCGGTTACGGATATGCGCGCTCGACAAAATCGGGCGCGCAAATTATCTATAAAATCATGAAAAGTGACATCGACAATACCGTTACCGGCAGGATCACTCGCGAACTGGCCGACCGCATCATCGCCGGGCATATCGCGCCGGGCACGAAATTGCGACAGGACCATTTTGCCGAGGAATTCGGCGCAAGCCACGTACCGGTGCGCGAAGCCTTTCGCCGCCTCGAAGCACAGGGACTGGTCGTAAGCGAACCGCGCCGCGGTGTGCGGGTTGCAAGTTTTGACATCGCCGAAGTTCGCGAAGTTGCCGAAATGCGCGCATCCCTTGAAGTCCTCGCCCTTCGCCATGCCGCCCCGCACCTGACCAGCGCCATACTGGACGAGGCCGAGGCAATCAACCGCGCAGGCGAAAATGCCTCCGATGTCCGGGCATGGGAAGAAGCCAACCGTGCCTTCCATCGCCTGATCCTGACCCCGTGCGGCATGCCCCGCCTGCTGGCAACCATTGACGATCTGCACGCAGCAAGCGCGCGTTTCCTGTTTTCAGGCTTCCGCATGGAATGGGAAGCCCCCACCGATCAGGATCACCGCGCCATCCTCAAGGCACTCCGCGAACGGCAGTTTGATGTTGCCGCCGCCACCCTTGCCCGTCATGTCAAATGGATCGGCACCAAACCGGGCACCAAAACCCGCCCGTAACCCATTTCTTGAACCCATCCCGAACTGCTCCGAACCCGAAATCCACGGCGCGAACCTGATCCTGCCTGCCTTTTGGCAATGCAGGCCGCTGGCTCGCGTGCAAATTTCCATTTTATAGATAAAAATATATTATTAAAATCAACGCTATAACTGCATACCTTTGCAAATATTCACCAGTTTGACCCAATTATCTATTTTGGGGATTGATTTCACCTCCCAGTCGCGGCGTAATTAATAGATGAGATTCGTTTTTTATCTATAATTTTGAATCCGATCCTGAGGAGGATGAAATCACCATGAGCAATGCAGTCTCCAAACCGGCCGAAACCCGCATATCATCGGGAATGAAATACAGCCTGATGGTTCTGGCCGGGGTCGCCATCCTGACCGCAAGTGCGAAAATCACCGTTCCCTTCTGGCCAGTGCCGATGACCCTGCAAACCATGGCAATCATGGCAATTGCACTGGCGACCGGGCCGCGCGTTGCCTGTGCGATGGTGCTGGGATATCTGGCGGCGGGAGCGGCTGGTCTGCCGGTTTTTGCAGGGACGCCGGAACGCGGCATCGGGCTTGCCTATATGGTTGGGCCAACCGGCGGCTATTTGCTGGGTTATCTGATTGCCTCATGGCTGGTCGGTGCACTTTCAAAGGGACGCGGCACGCTGGCGCGCTTTGGCATCATGATGGCCGGTATGATCCCGGTCTATGTTCTGGGCCTGGCATGGCTTGCCGCCTTTGTGCCGATTGAAAAGGTTGCCGAATACGGTTTCACCCCGTTCATTCTGGGCGACACCATCAAGATCGCCCTTGTTGCCCTTGGCAGCGCGGCCTGCACCCGCCTTCTCAACCGCAATAAAGACGGCAACGCCTGATGAACAGTATTCCCGCACAAAACCCGGCAGTCGATCAAACCATCCGTCACGACTGGACGGTGGACGAGATCGAGGCGATTTATCGCCTGCCACTGCTTGAACTGATGGGCCGCGCCAGCGCGGTCCATCGCACCCATCATGATCCCAATGCCGTGCAAAAGGCCAGCCTGCTATCGATCAAAACCGGCGGCTGCCCCGAAGATTGCGCCTATTGCCCGCAATCGTCCCACCACCGCGAGGTCAATCTGGGCAAGGAACAATTGATGAACCCCGGCATGGTTTTGAAAATGGCGGCTCGCGCCAAGGCGGCCGGGGCGGATCGCTTCTGCATGGGAGCCGCATGGCGACGCGTGCGCGATGGTGCGGCCTTTGATGCGGTGATCGAAATGGTGCGTGGTGTGCGCAGTCTTGGCATGGAGGCGTGCGTGACCCTTGGTATGCTTGAAACCCGCCATGCCGAACGCCTCGCCGGGGCGGGATTGACCGCCTATAACCATAATCTTGATACCAGCCCGGAATATTACAGCCAGATCATCTCGACCCGGACCTATCAGGACCGGCTTGATACACTGGCTGCCGTGCGTGGCGCCGGGATTGACCTGTGTTGTGGCGGGATCATCGGCATGGGCGAAAGCATCCGGGACAGGGCATCAATGCTTCAGGTCCTCGCCGGCTTCGCGCCCCATCCCGAAAGTGTGCCGATCAATGCACTCGTACCGGTGGCGGGAACGCCGCTTGCCGACCGTGATCCCGTCGATGCCCTTGAATTGGTCCGCATGGTCGCAACCGCGCGCATCACCATGCCAAAATCAACCGTCCGCCTTTCAGCCGGGCGCACCGACCTTACGCGCGAAGCCCAGATCATGTGCCTGATGGCAGGGGCCAATTCTGTATTTTACGGGGAAAAACTTCTGACCACGCCAAACCCGCAGGAAGATTGCGATACCGCCCTGTTTGCAGCACTCGGCCCGATTCCGGCGTCGGCGGCCTGACAATACCCAAATCAACCCCCGAACTTGTGCGCCCCACCCGCGCAAGGTTCACCTTGGCGAAGCGCCCCTCAGTCGGGCCTTCGCCATTTTTTATAAATGATCGGAAAACAGCAGGGAAAGGACTGAAAACCTAGTGGGCTTCGGCGGTTTCGTGTGGTTGATAGATAAAGCCATGCGCCGGATAAACCCGGCCGAATGTGCCAATCGTGTTCATCATCCGCACTTCCGACCAGTCATTATTGGGCGAAACATCGACAACCGGCTGGCGATAATGCACCTTGCCCCGCGTACGCGAATCACTTCCCCAGTTGGCATGATTGACCATGATCTTGCGGCTGTCGAGGATGGCGGCAACCACCGCAACATGCCCGTATTTCAAACGCGATGTTTTCTTGAGCGCCAGAACGGCACCGACTTCGGGTTTTTTGCCACGGCTATAAGTATTTTTCGCCTGATCCCACCAGGTCCAGGCATCACCATAAATCTCGATCCCGGAAACCGCGCGTGCATAGGGTACGCATTGCAAAAATTCATCGGTGGGCGCAAAAGGCAGCAGACGCGACGACGGCAGGCTGACATTGGTGACAGTCGAAACGCCGTCACTTTCAAGGCCGCTATTGGGTTTCGGCGTACTTGCGGATGCAAAACATCCCGATACAAGCATACAAAATCCGATAACGACGGCCAGCCGCATGCGATATTCCCCCAAAAGGCACGATGATTTAAATGGTCCTGACTCTGGCACCGTAACCCGACGAGTTTTAAACAAGCGTTTACGAAGCACGCCGAAAAACCCGATCATTTTGCCGTTTCTGTGGCAGATTTCGCATCAATTATACCAACACGATATAAACGCCAAAGTCCGACAATCGCCGCGCACAGGATCAATGCCCCCGACCCGCGCGCAGTATATTGAATATGCCCTGCCTCGGAAATCGCGCCAAGCATCGTGCCGCCAACAGCAATCCCGCCAAAACTCGTCGCACTCCAGAAGCTCATCACCCGGCCACGCAATTTGTTATCGACGGTCAACTGCAAAGCGGTTTGCGACCCGACTCCGACCGCTGTCAGACCAAAACCGGTAATCGCCACCAGCATCACCGCAAGCTCGTACCAAGGTGCAAAACCAAGCCCCAGCATGCCGCACCCCGCAGCAAAAGCCCCGATGATCGTCACCCGCTGAAAGGCGGCCGGATCGGATTTGACCCGCGACAACATGAATGTCGATGCCACCGCACCAACCCCGCTTGCCGATGCCAGCATGCCAAGCCCGGTGACGCCGCGGTCATAGACCGCCTCGGCAAAGACCGGCATCAGTTCCACCATGCCCGTGCCCACCAGTGCGACAAAACAGGATAGCGCCAGAACCGAGCGGATCATCGGATGATGAATGGCGTAGTTCGCCCCGTCGACAAGCGCCGCCAGCACCCGTTTGCTTTTGGCATCGGGTGCCCGTTCGACATGGATTTTGACAGTCGCCAGAACAAAGATCATCGGGATATAGGATGCCGCATTGATCATGAATGCCGCCCCGGTACCCCATGTCGCGATCACCACACCACCAACCGCCGGACCAACCAGACGCGATATATTGAAATTCATCGCCGCATAGGCCACGGCGCGACTCATAAACTCCCGCTGGACAATCACCGGCACCAGTGAAAGCCGAACGGGCGTCATCGCGCTAGCCAAAACCCCGTTCGTCCCGGCCAGAACCACCATCCAGAAAAGGTTTATCTGCCCTGCCATCGACAGGATCATCAACAGAAATGCGGTTGCTGCCATCATCAGGTTCAGGGTCACCGCCGTTTTGCGCAGATTGACCCGGTCCGCCATCACACCAAAAACCGGCCCCAGAATGAAGGCCGGGGCGAAATTAAGGGCGGCAATCAACCCGGTCCAGAATGGTGATCCGGTCAATGACCATGCCAGCCACGACATGGCGATTTTCTGTACCCAAAGTCCCTGGGTGGTGATGCATTGGCCGACCAGAAACAGGACAAAGTTTCGATCCTGAAAGATTGATTTCCGGGATGGCTCGGCGGTTGGTGGCAGCACGGATTTTCCAGTTTTCATGACGGGGCGGGATCATCTTGTACCGGACAGCTATATTAACAACGATCTTTGATGGCCATATTTGGGGCGAAATGGCCTGCTATCCGGACAGAACGGTATTTGAAATGTCGCGACGAGTATAGGGGCAAAGGCACGTACCATAGATTGTTCGCCTGATGCGTGTATCTGGCCTTCTCAAACCCCTCAGGAAAACACATATTTGTTTTAGGCATCAGGACCTAAAGGAAACGACTGCAGTTAATCATAACGCCGATCAATTTGGCATTCAGGCCTTCGGGGCGGAAACACCCATGCATCAGAACTTCCGGGAAATCGAACGCGAGCAATTCGCGATCCGCAACCAGACTTGCGAATGGACCATTCGGGCCATGTCGGCGCTGCGCGCCAAAGTCGACATCAATATCAAGATGCATGGCGACCGGGATCATCTGGCGCAGGGCGATATTTTCATGTTCAACCATTTCGCCCGGTTTGAAACCTTCATCCCGCAATATCTGATCGCGCTCGAAACCGGAGTGTTCTGCCGCTCTATCGCATCGGGCGAGTTTTTTGTCGAAGACAACCGGTTTTCACGCTATCTGCGCGCACTTGGCGGTGTCCCCAACGATTACGAACGTCTGCTGCCGTTCCTGGCCGAGGAAATCCTGCGCGGCGGCAAGGTCGTGATCTTTCCCGAGGGTGGCATGGTCAAGGACCGGCGCGTTCTTGCTGCCGAACGCCCGCATCCCAAACGCCCGGATTACAGCATCTATTCCCGTTCTGCCGATCAACGGCGCGCCCATCATACCGGGGCGGCGCTGCTTGGGCTTTGCATTGACGGCTTCAAGATCGGTTTGTCGATGCTGCTTGATAAAGGCAAACACGATGAGCTTGATCGCTGGGCAGACGCGATTGATACCACGCCCGAAACTCTCAAAGCCGCCCTTGCCAAGCCAACATTGATGTTTCCGGCCAACATCACCTTTCACCCGTTGCGTGTTGACCAGAACCTCCTGGCGCGGGGCGCAGATCTTTTTGCTGGCGGCCTTAGCCCCAAGATGGCCGAAGAACTGATTATCGAAGGCAATCTTCTGTTCAAACGCACGGATATGGATATCCGACTTGGCGATCCGGTTGATCCACGCCATCAGTTCAACTGGATTGACCGGCGTATGCTGGCTCACCGGGTTGAAACCGCAAACAGCATCGATGATCTTTTCCGTCCGGCCAAAGCGCTTGAGAAAATACCCGACCGCATCACCCAATATGCCATTAGCCGCCATATCAACCCGCTTCGCGATCATTGCATGGGTGTGATGTATTCCAACCTGACACTCAATGTCAGTCATCTGGCATCGCGCCTGATCATGATGTGGCTGGCTGATGGCGTGACCGAGGTCGATATCGCCCATTTTGACCGCACACTTTATCTGGCGATCAAGAATGTCCAGCAGGCCGAAGGCATTCATTTGCATCGCGGCATGCGCAACCCGGCCGACTATATCGGCATCTTTGATCTGAAATGCCCGCAGATTCGCGAATATATTGATGCCGCGGTTCATCTTGGCCTGATCGAACGGTCCGAAGGCAAATATTGCTTCCTGCCGAAATTGCAGGAAGAAGCCACCTTTGATCAGATCCGCATGGATAATCCGGTGATGGTCTATGCCAATGAAATGGCACCGATCAACGCCGCATGGACTGCACTTGAAAAGGCGCGGGACGAAGTCGACCATCTGACACCACGCGATTTTGCCAAACGTCGTTTTGATGATGAAATCCGGGCATGGCAATGGAACCGCGCCAAATACCAGAAACCCAAATACGCCGCGATCAATGATCAGGAAACTGCAACCGCCGATAGCCGCCCCTATCTGTTGCTGCCTAATGGCAACGAACATTTCACCACCGGCGTTCTCGTCGTCCACGGGTTCCTTGCCTCCCCGGCGGAACTTCGAAATCTTGGTGATCGGCTAGCCGCACGCGATTATGCCGTGATGGGAGTCCGCCTTGCCGGGCACGGGACATCCCCGCACGAGTTGCAAAAACGTCCGTGGGGCGATTGGCTGGCATCGGTTCGGCGCGGCTATGAAATCCTGTCGGCCTTTTGCGACAACATCATCATTGTCGGCTTTTCAACCGGTGGGGCGCTTTCGGCCATTCTTGCGGCTGACCGGCCCGAAAAACTGGCCGGGCTCGTCATGGCATCGACACCGCTTAAATTCCGCAATCGCAATCTGATGTTTGTGCCGCTGCTTTATGGTGCGAACAAACTGATGGGCTGGGTACCCTCGGCACAGGAAATGCTCAGTTTCCGGCTTAACGAATCCGAACATCCCGAGATCAATTACCGTAACATCCCGATTGGCGGTCTGCACAATCTCCGTCAGGCGGTTGCCGAAATGCAAAACCGTCTGCCCGATGTTGCCTGCCCGATCCTGATTTTACAGGGCGATGGCGATCAGGTCGTAGATCCCGCCAGTGCGACTCTGATCAAACGCCACGCCACTGGATGCAGCCATCTTGATATCCAGGTCCTGGACTCCGATCGCCACGGCATCCTGAACGAGGATATCGACAACGCGGTCAATCGCGTGATCGACTTCGTCTCCAAAACCGCCCCGGCCAACAGCACCCTGACCGCAGCCATCCCGGCCCAATAATCCGAGGGAATGCCCGCCAAAGCCTCCCTTAGCCCCCGGAGCCCTTGAGCCCCCTCGGGCAAACGCCCAACGCCCACGCCACCTCCACAATGCCGCAGGTTAAATCCTCATACAAATAAAATGCGCCCGGGATTTACGATGCTGACGCATCAAATTTCGGGTGAATTCACGCCAACGGAACCCGCTTGACTCTTCGGCAAATTTGCATGATTTTGGATCCATGGATCCAAATAAAATCACTGAAACGCTTCAAAGCGAAATCGAAAACGGTACCCTTTCGCCCGGCACAATCCTGAAACAGGAACGGCTGGCCGAACGGTTCGGTGTCAGTCGCCAACCGGTACGTCAGGCGCTGGAACGGTTGCTGGCAAACGGGTTGCTAACCAAACGATCCGACCGCAGCCTCGCGGTAAACGGCTTAAGTGCCAACGAGGCCCGCGAACTGTCGCAAATCCGCATTTCGCTGGAATCAACCGCCCTTATCCTGTCGATCCCGCATCTGACACAACGCGACCTGCGCAAGGCGATCCGTTTGAACGACGATCTTTTTGAAGAAGAAGACCCTGCGATCATCGAGGAGCTCGATATCGCTTTTCACCGGACCCTGTATGCCCCGTGTGGCAATGGTCGCCTGTTACAGATGATTGACGAATTGCGCCGCGAAGCCCGCCGCTCCTATCACCGGCAGCCCCCGGGATCACAGGCACGCAAAGCGTTTTACGAAGAACATAATGACCTGCTGGCCGTATGTAACCTTGGCGATGTTAGCAAGGCCGTTGAAATCATTGAAAAACACATCGGCATCACCTCACGACAACTTGTCGAGCACCCCGAAAATGGAGCCCCGCAATGAGCAGTTTCGGCGCAGAAGTCAGATGGCAACGCGACGGCGCAAACTTTGCCGACCGCCGGTATAGCCGCGGTCATCTTTGGCGGTTTGACGGCGGGGTCGAAGTCCCCGCATCGTCATCCCCCCATGTCGTGCCGCTACCCTATTCCGTCGCCGAAAATGTCGATCCCGAAGAAGCCTATGTCGCCGCCCTTTCAAGCTGCCACATGCTGTTCTTCCTTGATTTCGCATCGCGCCGGAAAATCATTGTCGACAGCTATGTCGATGCTGCAACCGGCGTCATGGAAATGCAGGACGGCAAAACAGTGGTCACCAAAGTCGAACTTTGCCCCAAGGTCACCTATGCCAGCACAGCCCCGACGGCAGAGATTGAGGCCGAACTGCATCACGCCGCCCACGAGGCCTGCTTCCTTGCCAATTCGGTCAAAACCGAAATCAGCATCAAACTTGATTAGGCTCATTACCTGTCAGGTAATCGTTTTGCTTCCCGGCCTGTCATAACCTACCCCGGTCAATATCGAAATCAGACCGAAGGCCGAGATCATGAATGCAACCGTTAACACCGAAACAGGCCCGATTGCCGGCACCGTTATCCTGACCATCAAACCGGGCAGGGAAGATGACTTTCTTGCCCTGCTTCACCCGGTTCTGGATGCGATGCGCTATGAGGCAACATTCATCAATGCCTTCCTGCATCATCATCCGGACGAACCCAACCGTTTCATGCTGTATGAAACATGGACCGATCTGGAAGATTTGATGGAAGTACAGATGCACCGTCCCTATCGGCAGGCCTTCTGGGACAGTTTGCCGGGGCTTCTTGCGATCCCGCGCGAGATTATCGTCTGGACCCCGATGCGCAGCGACATCGCCTTGTTTTCAGGCCGCTCATAACCGGCCCAAGTGGCCTTTTAAGGCTTGGTCGCGCAGATGGCGTAACGATGCTGGGCACCACGTTCCAGACCCTTGGCAAGCGTAAGATGCTTTGACTGGGCGCGGTGAATCTGGCGCATGTTGAAATCGGCCATCACCGGGTCGAACCCGGCGGTTTTCAGCATTGATGTCACTTCGTCAGCACGGGCACCCTGGGAAAAATGAACGCGCGCAAGAATATCGCGATGGGTCTTGAGCTGCGGGATTTCGGCAACATCGCGTTTCAACCCGATGGATTGCAGGAACCCCGTCATCGCCTTGTTTAGCTTACTGATCCAGGTGGGCGAGACGAAATCACCATCCACCACCAGAAGCTTGCCCCCCGGTTTCAAAACCCGGAACCATTCAGCAAAGGCCGCCGCCGGATCCACCAGAGTCCAGACCAGATGCCGTGTGACGATGACGTCATAGCTGTTATCGTCTTCAAGCGTGTTTTCCGCATCGCCAAGGATGAACCGGATATTGGACTGACGCAGTTTCGATTTGGCCCGCGCCTTTTCCAGCATCGCTTCGGACCAATCAAGCCCGGTAACCTCGAACCCCAGATCATGCATCAAATGGCTGATAACCCCGGTACCACTGGCAAGGTCAAGCGCACGTTTGCCAGTCCCGTCGCCCAGATGACGACGAAACAGGTCGTGCCACGCCAGACGTTCCTGATCTGAGAAAATCTCGTGCCCGGGCTGTTCGTCGAACGTTGCCGCGCGCATGGACCAGTATTCCTTGATCTCGTCACGCAGATTGAAATTGCTTGAATGCGTTGTCATCGTCCGGTCGTCCCCCAATGGCCCATATCTGCGAAAAATTTGCGCGATCTTGCGGGAACCGCACACCGACAGATATCGGCACAAATACCATCCAATCCATAAAAAAATCAATTAATGCGAAAAGTATTGATTTGCATTCTCATTAAATGATAATGCCGCGGTCAGGCAATCCTAAACAAGGGTACGGGAATGAAATTTTTTGGCGCTATTGCTGCGGTTGCGTTGATGGTCGCGGGGACCGTCCACGCAGCAGAAACCGTCACGATCACCGATGTGGCCGGGCGTGAAGTTTCGGTCAAGGTTCCGGCAGAAAAGCTTATTCTTGGTGAAGGCCGCCTGATTTACGGCCTTGCAACGCTTGATAGCGCAGAACCGTTCAAGCGAGTCGTTGGCTGGCGCGATGACCTGAAAAAGGCCGATCCGCAGACCTATGACATCTATGCCGCCAAATACCCGTCCATTAATGATCTGCCGACCTTCGGCGGGATCAAGGATGGCACATTCGATATCGAACAGGCCATCGCCCTGAAACCAGACGTCATCGTGATGAACCTTGAAGCCAAGGGAGCCACCGAAGACGCGGCCCTTGACGAAAAGCTGGCAGCGGTCGGCATTCCGCTGGTTTATATCGATTTCCGCGAACGCCCGATTGAAAACACCGATACCAGCATGCGCATCCTGGGCACCATCACCGGTGAACAGGACCGTGCCGAGGAATTCATCAAATTCCGCAACGATAAAATCGCCATTGTGACCGATCGCCTTGCTAAGACCAATCCAGCCAAACCTGACGTTTTCATCGAACGCGCAGCCGGTTTTTCCGATGAATGCTGCATGTCATTTGGCAATGAAAACTTTGGGAAAATGGTTGAGATTGCCGGTGGTACCAACATCGCTGCAACAATCATTCCGGGCACCTTCGGTACGATCAACCCCGAACAGGTTGTTGCATCAAACCCCGATCAGGTCATTGCAACCGGCGCAAGCTGGGAAGCCTATTCACCGGGTGGTGCATGGGTCGGACTCGGCCCGAATGCAGACATGAAAGAAGCTCATCGCAAGCTTGAAAACCTTATGAACCGCCCGGCATTCACCGGCATCAAAGCCGTTGAAAACGGTAAAATTCATGCGGTCTGGCACCAGTTCTATAACAGCCCCTATCAGTTCGTGGTTATCGAACAGATGGCAAAATGGCTGCATCCGGATCTGTTTGCCGATATCGACCCGGAGGCATCGTTCCGCGAACTGCATGAGCGGTTCCTGTCAACGCCGTATCAGCCGGGTTATTTCGTTTCCGTTAGCGATCAGAACTGATTTCCATGATCTCCGATCAAACCACCATTCCGGCAGGGAGCGCGTATTACAAGGCGCGCTCCCTGCGTCGTGTCCTGATCCTTACCGGCATGACGATTGCGCTGTTCCTGTCCTTTGCTGTCGATCTGGCAACCGGACCGGCCAATTATCCGCTGTCTGACGTGATCTTTGCCTTATTAAACCCATCGGATGCCAGCGATCAGTTGCGCGTCGTGATCTGGGAAATCCGCATGCCTGTCGCCCTGATGGCGCTGACCGTCGGTGCCGCCCTTTCGACCGCAGGCGCCCAGATGCAGACCATCCTTGCCAACCCGCTTGCCAGCCCCTTTACGTTAGGCATTTCGGCCGCAGCCGGTTTTGGCGCTGCTCTGGCGCTGGTTCTTGGCGTTGCGATCCTGCCTGCCTTTGTCGAATTCATCATCCCGATCAATGCCTTTGTCATGGCAATGGGAACCGCGCTGATCATTCATTTTTTCAGCCGCATGCGCGGTGTTACGGTTGAAACCATCGTCCTTTTGGGGATTGCGCTGGTCTTTACCTTCAACGCGCTTCTGGCCCTGCTGCAATATCTTGCCAGCGAACAGGCATTGGCCGCAGTTGTGTTCTGGACGATGGGCAGTCTGGTCAAGGCAACCTGGTCCAAGGTTGCCATCACGGCCATTGCCGTTGCCATCGCCCTGCCGCTGTTTACCCGTCAGGCCTGGGCACTGACCGCCCTTCGGTTAGGCGATGCCAAGGCGGAAAGTTTCGGGGTGAATGTCCAGTCGCTGCGGCTCAAAACCATGTTGCTGGTCAGTATGCTGGCGGCAATCCCGGTTTCGTTTGTCGGGACCATCGGTTTCATCGGTCTGGTCGGGCCGCATATCGCCCGTATGCTGGTCGGTGAGGATCAGCGTTTCTTCCTGCCGGCATCGGTACTATGCGGGGCGTTGATCCTGTCGGCAACGTCGGTTCTGTCAAAACTTCTGATCCCCGGCGCGATCCTGCCCATTGGGGTAATTACCGCGCTTGTCGGCGTGCCGTTCTTCTTCTCGCTGATTTTCGCAAGCCGGAGGAAATCATGGTAACAACACTTCGTCTTGAAGACCTTGGCACCCGCTACGGCCGTACCCATGTGGTTTCCGGTGTCAGTACGCCGGTTCTGACAGGTGGCGACGTGATTGCCGTCATCGGGCCGAACGCAGCAGGAAAATCAAGCCTGTTCAAACGCGTTGCCGGTCTTGCCAAGGGTGGCGGCAAAGTGCATGTCGAAACGGCGAATTATAGCCGCAACACGATTTGCTACATGCCACAGGATACCGGCTCGAACGCCGTTCTTTCAGTATATGAGTCGGTTATTCTGGCCGCCAAGCAGGGATCGTCACTACGCGTTCAGGCCGAAGAACTGGCTCGGATTGATGATATTCTGGCCGCCCTTCGAATTTCCGATCTGGCCGCGCGCAATCTGGGCGAGCTTAGCGGTGGTCAGCGGCAGCTTGTTGCCATTGCCCAGACGCTGGTGCGTGAACCCGAAATCCTGCTGATGGACGAGCCGACCTCGGCCCTCGATCTGCATCGCCAGATGGAGGTCCTGTCCTTCATGCGCGATATCGCCAAGCGCCAAAAAATGATTGTCCTGATCGCCATTCACGACCTTAACCATGCCCTGCAATATTGCGATCACGCCATGGCAATCCGCAATGGCCGTATGGTGGCATTTGGCGAATGCGCCAAGGTTATTGACCGTGATCTGCTTCGCGACGTTTATCAGGTTGACGGGCATGTCGAACACAATTCGCTTGGTCATCCCCATATTGTCCTGCGCGGCCCATTGACCCCCGGCACGGTTGCCGAATATCCGGCGGAACGCATCGCCGCCCAATAACTGGCAATAATCATCCAATCAGGCAGGCTGAATTCGTTCAGCTTGTCTCTGCCGCGACGCGGTCAATGATATCGGCCATCAAACCATGCAACCGGTCACGGTAACCAGTACGCGCCGACGGTTTGGTTTCGTCCGATGTCATCGCCACGGTCAATTCAAGTGCGGGAACGATGTAAAGCATCTGCCCGCCATATCCCCAGGCATAGATGACATCCTGCCCGGCAATATCGCGCATGAACCAGCCATACCCGTATTCATCACCGGTAAAACGCGAATTTGTCCGGTGCTGCCAGCTTTGATCAATCCAGTCCTGCGTGATGATCTGTGTCCCGTCCGGAGCACGCCCGCCATTGCGATAAAGTTCGCCAAAAGCCAGAAGGGATGTGGTGCTCATCGCCATCTGGTTACCGCCAAAATAAATTCCCTGCGGATCGCGATCCCAGGCCGTAATGGCAAAACCATTCAGCGGCCCCAGCCATTCACGCGCCAGTTCCAGTGTGGTTTTTCCGGTTTCACGGGTCAGGATGGCCGATAGCAGGTGGCTTGAACCGGTTGAATACAGCATATCTCCGTCCGGATCGTCAGCAAAAGGACGGGCAAGGGCTGCACGCACCCAGTTTGATTGCGCGACCCACTGGCCGTAATACTGCCCCGATGTCCGCCCAAGACCGGCCTGCATCGACAAAAGGTGCCCGATGGTAATTTCAGACAACCGCGGGTCAGGATCGGCTGGCAACTGATCACGCAGCAAGGGGGCGATTTTCTGATCGGTGCCGATTAAAACACCCCGTTCAATTGCGATGCCAACCAATGCCGAGATAATCGATTTCGATGCGGATTTGATATTGGTCGACTGATCGGGGGAACTGCCGTGATAGCCCCGCCGTGCGATCACCTCGCCACGGTGAGCGACCATCACCGCCTGCAGGGGTTCAAGACGCCCGGCCTCGGTCAGAATATCGTCAAGCTCCAAGGATTGTGCCATGGCGGCAATGGGTGTCATTACCGCCAAAAACACCAGAACCGCGCTATATTTGTAAAAGCATCGTCGAATTGTCTTCAATCTTATTCCACCGGTTCGGAAACAGTGCCAAAAGATGCCAGTGCGCGTTCCATCCGCGAAGCGTGGGCATCTTCGACCCGCGACAGGCTTTCGAACCAGTCGGCGATATCATTAAAACCCTCTTGGCGGGCGATACGGGCCATTTCGGGATAACGCGATTTGGCATCGTTCTGTTCGTCGGCAAATGCAGCTTCAAGATTAAGCCGGGTGTTACCGATCGGCTGCCCGGTCACGGGATCCCCGACCTGTTCGAGAAATTCGAGATGACCAAATGCGTGGCCGGTTTCGGCCTCGGCCGTTGCACGGAACATCTCGGCTATTTCAGGATAGCCTTCGATATCGGCCTGTTGCGCAAAATAGAGATAACGGCGATTGACCTGGGCCTCGGCGGCAAATGCCGCACGGAGAAGTTCCTCGGTCCGTGTTCCCTTGAGCACCATTACGGGCTTCCTTATTTGTCGTTGAAGTCTGAAATTTGCGGTGTTGCTGTCACACACATGGGCAAAAAAAGAGCGACAGTTCCAGACGGGACCGTCGCCTCTGTATTTGTCTTGAAAACCCTGCCCGTCAAGCACTGAAGGGACGTTTTGCGCCATTTCAGGCGGTTTTCATCGACCCGTCATTTCGTTGTCACCGCGCCGCTACAATTGGGACACATCACTGTCCGATACAGCAATCAGGCGGCACTGCGTGCCGATTGGCGACGCAAACGAAACACCAGATCAACCGATGCCAGTTCGGTACCGCGCGGCATATTGGGAACACGCGCAAGCTGAACCGCTTCGGCCGGTATATCGCTCAGCATGCCGTCTTCCTCGCAATAGAAATGGTAATGCGGGGCCGTGTTCGTATCGAAATAGGATCGACCGGAATCGATCACGATCTCGTTCAGAAGTGCCGCTTCGGTAAACTGATGAAGCGTGTTGTAAACGGTCGCCAGTGATACCTTGATATTCTGGCTCATAGCTTCGGAATGAAGCTGTTCGGCGGTGATGTGCCGATGGCCGTTATCAAACAGCAGACGGGCCAATGCCAGACGCTGGCGGGTCGGACGCAAACCGGCCTCTTTCAGACGGTTCAGGGCATGGGTGTAAGGACGCGGGTTCGTCGTCATGAAATTGTCCCTTCATACGCTTTTCAGGACCGGTCAATTCCCGGTTCCCGATCAAATCCAAGCGTATATTAGGGAACCAAGACGCGCCTTTCTTTGATTTTGATCAACTCCAATCATCCCAATTTTCGATGCTGTTTCATCGGCAAGTCATTAAAAAAGGGGCCGAAAACCGGCCCCTTTTTCTGATTTCGATCCATGCAGGACCGGCATTTGGCTTAATCGCCTGTGGCGATCCGGTCGACCAGCTCTTTGACAGTCGGGACAAAGCCATTGGTGTAGAACGGGTCTTCACCAAATTTATAGGCATTGTGACCGGCAAACATCAGTTCGTTTTCAACCATCGCGCCATGCGCAATGTTCTGAAGCGTTTTCTGAATGCAGAACGAACGCGGATCGGCACGTTTGCCGGTAGTACCGCTATGCTGTTCCCAGTTCGAGAACTGGCACTGCGACAGGCAACCCATGCAGTCGATCTGGTCTTTCTTGATCGTAAGCGCACTGTCAGGCGTGACAAACACCATGGTTTCGTCGGGTGTCGGCATGCCTTCGGTATAACCGGCATCAAGCCATGCCCGAACCTTGTCGGCGTCATCTTCGCGGACATAGATCGGACGACCGCGACGGCCCAGCGGAATGCCGACATGCAGGTCGGCTTCTGCGGTACGCGAATAACGGACCTGACGATCGGAACGCTGATGCAGATCTTCAAGGAAGTCGTTGCGAACAGCCGAGCTGTAAAAACCGGTCGGGCTGAATTTATGCAGCGAGACGTCGCCGTCCTGCAGCGTCAGCAAACGGTTTTTCCATTCTTCGGAAATCTCGCTTTCCTTGGTCAGAAGCGGACGGGTCCCGAACTGGAAGGCCACCGGGGCGACTTCCGGATTGTCGAGCCAGTCTTCATAGTCACGCAGGAACCAGACGCCACCAGCCATAATGATCGGAACGTCGTTCAGACCGACCGAATTCATGTATTCGCGAAGGGCTGCAACACGCGGGAACGGATCTTCGGGCACCAGCGGGTCTTCGGAATTCGAAAGACCGTTGTGACCGCCAGCGCGCCACGGATCTTCATAGACCACACCACCAAGCCATTCTGGGGTGTTCTTGTACGACCGCAGCCACAAGGCACGGAACGCACGCGCAGAAGATACGATCGGGTAATAATGCACGCCATACTGGGCTGCGATCTGCGATACCTTGTAAGGCATGCCCGCGCCACAGGTCACCCCATGGACAAGACCCTTGGTCCCCTCAAGCACGCCACGCAGAATTTCTTCCGCACCGCCCATTTCCCACAGAACGTTCATATGCAGGCGACCCTCGCCGCCGCGCATTTCATGTGCGATCTGTGCCTGGGCGATACCGCCGCGGATGCCATAGGCGATCAGTTCCTGATGGCGCTCACCACGGGTTTTTCCGGCATATTCGACCGGAACCAGATTGCCATTTTCGTCATAAGAATCGGCATTGACGGCGGAAAACGTCCCGATGCCACCAGCAGCTGCCCACGCGCCGGAACTTTTACCCGTCGAAACAGCGATACCTTTGCCACCTTCAATCAGTGGCAAGACCTCTTTTCCCGACATGACGAGCGGTTTAAGGGCTTTCAAATTCGTCTCTCCCATTCGGCTTTTCATCGCCAGCGATGCCCCGGCATCGCATTTGGAAAACCGGACGGCGTGTTGTTGTTATCGCCGTCCGGTCTATCAGATCGGATTATTCAGCGTCGCCGGCTTCGAGATCGGCACCGGTTTCCTGGTCAACGCGTTTCATCGACAATTTGATCTTGCCGCGATCATCAAAGCCAATGACCTTGACCTTGACCGCATCGCCTTCCTTGACGATATCCGAAACCTGCTTGACGCGTTCCTGCGCCAGTTCGGAAATGTGGACCAGACCGTCGCGCGCGCCAAAGAAATTGACGAATGCGCCAAAATCGACAGCCTTAACAACCTTACCATCATAGATATGGTTCAATTCAGGTTCCGCAACGATCGATTTGATCCAATCGACAGCCTGTTTGCCTTTTGCACCGTCGGTATGTGCAACAGTGATCGAACCATCGTCTTCGATATCAACCTTGGCACCGGTTTCTTCGCAGATTTCACGAATGACCTTGCCGCCCGAACCGATAACGTCACGGATCTTGTCACGCGGGATCGAGAACTGGGTGATGGTCGGTGCATTACCCGAAACTTCACCACGTGCTTCCGGAAGCGCTTTGGACATTTCGCCAAGGATGTGCAGACGGCCGTCGCGGGCCTGGCCCAGTGCGATCTGCATGATATCCGGGGTCACCGAGGTGATCTTGATATCCATCTGAAGCGAGGTGATACCGTTTTCGGTACCGGCAACCTTGAAGTCCATATCGCCAAGGTGATCTTCATCACCCATGATGTCGGACAGAACGGCGAAATCATCGCCTTCCTTGATCAGACCCATGGCAATACCGGCAACCGGACGTGCCAGCGGAACACCGGCATCCATCATTGCAAGCGAGGTTGCACAAACAGTCGCCATCGAGGACGAACCATTCGATTCGGTGACTTCGGAAACGATACGGATGGTGTAAGGGAACGCATCCTTGCCCGGCATGAGCGGGTGCAGGGCACGCCATGCCAGTTTACCATGACCGATTTCACGACGGCCCGGCGAACCCATGCGGCCAGCTTCACCGACCGAGTAAGGCGGGAAGTTGTAGTGCAGCATGAAGTTTTCACGGTATTCACCGTCCAGCGCATCGACGATCTGCTCGTCCTGACCGGTGCCAAGGGTGGCAACGGCAAGTGCCTGGGTTTCACCACGGGTAAAGATCGCGGAACCGTGTGCGCGCGGCAGAACCGAAACTTCACCAAGGATCGGGCGAACGTCGGCACCGGTACGGCCATCGATACGTTTGCCTGTCTTCAGGATGGCACCGCGGACGATGTCTTTTTCCAAATCCTTGATGATCGACGAAACTTTGCCTTTCAGGGCATCGGCGACTTCTTCTTCAGCCAGTTTCTCGGCAATGGCAGCTTTGGCGTCGGAAACAGCAGCCGAACGCTCCTGCTTGACGACATGGCTGTATGCCTTGGTCAGGCCATCGGTGCCAAGGGCAGCAACTTTTTCGACCAGTGCATCATAGCCTTCCGGCAGTTCTGCTATATCGCGCGGCTCTTTCGCAGCATCTTCGGCCAGCGAAATGATCAGATCGAGAACCGGCTGGAACTGCTCGTGACCGAATTTAACGGCACCAAGCATGATTTCTTCCGAAAGCTCGCTGGCTTCGGATTCAACCATCATCACACCGTCACGGGTACCGGCAACAACCAGGTCAAGGTCGCTTTCCTTAACCGATTCGGTCGCCGGGTTCAGGATATATTCGCCATCTTTGTAACCGACGCGTGCGGCACCGATCGGGCCGAGGAACGGCAGACCGGAAATGGTCAGCGCAGCAGATGCGCCGATCATGGCAACCACGTCCGGATCGTTTTCCATGTCATGCGACAGAACGGTACAAACGATCTGGGTTTCGTTGCGATACAGCGGGTGGAACAGCGGACGGATCGGACGGTCAATCAAACGCGAAACCAGGGTTTCCTTTTCCGAAGGACGGCCTTCACGCTTGAAGAAACCACCCGGGATCTTACCGGCAGCGAATGCCTTTTCCTGGTAGTTCACGGTCAGCGGGAAAAAGTCGATATCCGGGCGCGGTGATTTCGCGCCAACAGCGGTACAAAGCACAACGGTCTCGCCATAGGTGACCATGACGGCACCATCGGCCTGGCGCGCGACCTTGCCGGTTTCGAGAACCAGCTTGGCATTGCCCCACTGCATTTCCTTGCGGACGACATTAAACATTATTTTCTCTTCCTCTTACAAACCTTCAGCGGACCCGGATAGTCTTACACGAGTTCCGAACACATTAATTATGAGGCTTTCATAAAAGCTGCATAATTAATGGGTCCGGACCAAGCAAAGAGGTCGGCCCATCCGACCCTGCTTCCCCGTGTTTCCCGATCCGCTCGGGACATTAAAAAAACGACGGCGGAGGGGATCAACCACCTCCGCCGCAGTTCGATATCAGCGGCGAATACCGAGGCGTTCGATAACGGTCTCGTAACGCGACTGGTCTTTGCGCTGCAGGTACTTCAGCAGACGACGGCGCTGGCCAACCATCATGAGAAGACCACGACGGCTGTGGAAGTCGTGGTTATGTTCTTTCATGTGTTCGGTCAGGTTCTTGATCCGCTCGGTCAGGATTGCAACCTGGACTTCGGGGGAACCGGTGTCACCGTCTTTCTGAGCGTATTCTTTGATCAGCTCAGCTTTGCGTTCAGCAGTAATCGACATCAGGCATCCTTTCGCCTTTAGAGATTAAAAACACGTACAGGCCGGATTTCGCCGCCACTGATCTCCGCCAACGCAACCGCGCGGTCATGGAGCATGGCGCAGACGATATCGTCCTGCACGACGGGGTTTTCGAGGGCACTGCGTTTTGCCACCGGTAACAACCCGACAGGTTGTCCACTCGATAGCCGCTGCGCCTCGACTTCGGTCAGGGCCAGCGCCGGGATGTCGTCCAGCGCGGTCTCGACCGGAAGCAATTTCTCCAACACCGCATCCGGATCCATTTCGAGCAATTCCGCAAGCGGAATGGAACTCGTTTCAGGAAACGGCCCCGCCGATGTCCGGCGAAGGGCGGATATATGGCCGACAGAACCAAGGCGTAGCGCGATATCGCGCGCCAAAGACCGCATATATGCCCCTTTGCCCGAAACAACTTCGAGAACGGCATGATCGCGATCCGGCATATCGACCAGTCGAAGATCCTTGATCAGAATCGGACGCGGTTTAAGCACCACGTCTTCATCGCGACGCGCAAGATCATAGGCACGCTTGCCATTGACCTTGATCGCCGAAAACTTTGGCGGCACCTGCTGAATTTCGCCAATAAACTCACCCAGCACGGCCTTTATCTCGTCTGCATCCGGACGATGATCCGAGGTGGCAGTAACTTCGCCCTCGGCATCGTCGGTGCTGCGTGCTTCGCCGAACTTCAGCGTCACACGATAACTTTTGCTTCCATCCATGACATAGGCAACCGTTTTTGTCGCCTCACCAAATGCAATAGGCAGGACACCACTCGCCAATGGATCGAGTGTCCCGCCGTGACCGGCCTTTGCCGCATCAAGCAGCCGACGTACCTGATTGACCACCGTCGAAGACGTGATTTCCAGGGGCTTGTCGACCGCCAGCCAGCCATTGATGCTTCTACCGCGACGCCGACGCGCCATCAGTCGTCCTCATTCTCATGGTCCTCCGACCCGTCCGCCGCAAGATCCTGTGCAACATGCGGGTCACGCAGGAGGGCACCGATATGGTCGGCGACATCGAAACTTTTGTCTTCAACAAAACGCAATGCCGGTACGTATTTCATGTGAACCGTACGCGCCACATGGGTACGCAAATGGCCCTTCTGACGCGTCAGCGCCTTGAGCGAGGTTTCCGCCTCGCCCCCGCCAAGCGGCGTAAAGGATACCATGGCATTGCGCATATCCGGGCTAAGACTGACACCGGTAATGGTTACCGGGCGCCGGGTCAGGTCCGGGTCGTAAATATCTCCGCGCTCAAGTGCCTGCGACAGGGCCTGGCGGATTTCCTCCGCCACGCGCAACTGTCGCTGACTTGGTGCTTTGGCCGGTTGCTTCGCCATATCGTCAATCCACCGTCTTAAAGTTCGACGGCGATTTCCTCCTGCTCGAAGCACTCGATCATATCGCCGACCTGCAGGTCATTATATTTGGCGAATGACATGCCACATTCATAGCCCTCGCGGACTTCTTTTACTTCATCCTTGAAGCGACGCAGTGTGGACAGCTCGCCCGAATGGATCACGACGTTGTCGCGAAGCAGGCGAACACCCGCACCACGCTTGACGGTACCTTCGGTAACCATACAACCGGCAATCTTGTTGCCCGAGATGGTGAAGATATCGCGGATTTCCGCGTAACCCAGGAACTTCTCGCGGACTTCCGGCGACAGCATGCCCGACAGCATCTTTTTGATGTCGTCTGCAACATCATAGATGATCGAGTAATAGCGAATGTCGACATTATCGCGACGGGACTGTTCGCGAGCCTGCTGGTTGGCACGAACGTTAAAGCCGATGATCAGCGCATTCGACGCACGCGCCAGCGTGACATCGGATTCGTTGATTCCGCCAACGCCACTATGCAGGACACGGACACTGACTTCCTCGTTACCCAGCTTCTGCAGGGTACCGATAAGCGCTTCGACAGAACCCTGTACGTCACCTTTGATAAGGATCGGCAATTCTTTGACCTCGCCCGAGCTCGAGAACATGTTCTCGAGTGCCGATTTCTTCATCGCGGCAGCCTGCGTTTCGCGGATGCGACGCTGACGATAATCGGAAATCTCGCGGGCTTTGGCTTCGTTTTCGACAACGACAAAGTCATCACCAGCCGACGGCACGCCGTTCAGACCGGTTACTTCGACCGGCATGCCCGGAATGGCTTCTTCGATACGAACGCCATGGTCGTTGACCAGCGCACGAACGCGACCCCATTCGGCACCCGTGACAAAGATATCACCGTTTTTAAGCGTACCGCGCTGAACCAGAACCGTGGCAACCGGGCCGCGGCCTTTTTCCATACGGGCTTCAACGACCACACCGTCAGCAACACGTGCCGGGTTGGCTTTAAGGTCAAGAACCTCAGCCTGCAGCAGAATGGCTTCTTCAAGTTCGGTCAGGCCAAGACCCTGTTTTGCCGAAACTTCAATACACTGAACTTCACCACCCATTTCCTCGACGACGACTTCGTGCTGAAGCAGTTCGGTTTTAACCTTGGTCGGGTTTGCGCCCTGCTTGTCGATCTTGTTGATCGCAATGATCATCGGCACGCCAGCCGCTTTTGCATGGCTGATGGCTTCGATCGTCTGCGGCATGACCGAGTCGTCAGCAGCAACAACCAGAACGACGATGTCGGTAACCTTGGCACCGCGCGAACGCATCTCGGTGAATGCGGCGTGGCCCGGTGTATCGATGAAGGTGATCTTCGAACCGGTTTCCATCGTCACCTGATAGGCACCGATATGCTGGGTGATGCCACCGGCTTCACCACTGACAACGTCAGTTTTGCGCAGGGCATCCAGCAACGAGGTTTTACCATGGTCAACGTGACCCATGACGGTCACTACCGGCGGACGACCGATCAGCTGATCTTCGTTGTCGTCTGCAGTGACCAGCGCTTCTTCAACGTCGGCATCCGAAACGCGTTTCATCTTGTGGCCGAATTCCTCGACAACCAGCTGTGCGGTATCGGGATCAAGGCTCTGGTTGATGGTTGCCATAACACCAAGGCCCATCAGGCACTTGATCACGTCGGCAGCACGTTCGGCCATACGGTTGGCGAGTTCCTGAACGGTAATCGCGTCCGGAACAATAACATCACGTACGATTTTCTCTTTCGGCTTCTGCTGACCCTGCATACGGGCCTTGGCTTTTGCCTGCTGACGCTTGATCGAGGCCATCGAACGACGACGGCCACCTTCGTCACCGGTCATCGCATTGTTGATCGAAAGCTTGCCACGACGACGGCCTTCGTCGCCTTTCGTGCGTGCGGCACGGCCAAGAGCTTCCTCTTCGGCGCGTTTGCGTGCGGCTGCACTACGGGCTTCTTCCTCGTCCAGTTCCTTGCGGCTTTTCGGCTTGACGGTGGACGGGTCAGCACGACGGCGTTCTTCCGGAACCAGCGGCTCTGCCGGTTCACCAGGAATGATTTCTTCCTGTTTTTTCGCAACAGCAGCGGGTTTCGGCTTGGATTTGCCTTTGGCGGTCGATGCTTCAAGGGCCTTTTCGACTTCTTCAACAGAAACCGGGGCTTCCTTTTCAAGCACAGGAGCTTCTGCCGCAGCAGCTTTTGCTGCCTCAGCTTCTTCCTGTTTGCGACGTTCGGCTTCTTCTGCCTTGCGTTTGCTTTCCTCGGCGGCACGTACAGCTGCGTCGGCTTCTTCCTGCTTACGGCGCTCTTCGGCTGCTTTCAGGGCGGCCATACGGGCTGCGCGCTCGCTATCGGTCAGATTGCTATGGTCTTCAACCGGCTCAGGTTTGGCAACCGGCTCAGGTTTGGCAGCCGGTGCCGGTGCGGCAGGTTGCTGCTGCTGTTCAGCAACCGCATCCTTTTTCACTTCACGGAAGCGGCCGGATTCGTTCTTTTCGAAAGTCCGCTTCTTGCGCACTTCGACAGTCACAGATTTGGACCGTCCATGCGAGAAGCTCTGACGTACCTGCCCAGCCTCGACCGTCTTGCTCAGTTCAAGTTTCGATCTGTTGAGGCTCAGCGGTTTCTTCTCCTGATCGCGATCACTCATAATCCGTCCAACTTCCTCATTTCCTGCGGGACCGGCATCCTTTGCCTGTCCTGTCCTGTCCGTTCTGCGCAAGCCTGCCTTCAGACCGCGCGAAATCCTTCTAGCCGTCCAAGCGAACGACTTAACTGCTTTGCCAGTCCACCCGGCGCAACAGCCACATGTACTGCTTTCTCGCGACCAAAGGCCGCGCCAATCTCGGCAGCATCCAGAACGGTATAAATCGGCAGATCCCGGGCCTTCGCCTCGATCTTGGATTTTCCGTCCGCAGCACCATCTCGGGCTGCCAATATCATTGCCGCGCCCTCATCAATCTGGGCCCGGACTTTTTCGTAGCCAGCAACCGCCTGACCGGCTCTGCGCGCAAGCGACAGCAGATCAAGGCTTTTCTGAAGCAAAAGCTTCTCGATCCGGTCTGCCAGCGCAGGGTCAATCACGACTTTTTGCCGCGCCGCCTTGGCAAAGGCATTTTTTGCACAGGCGGTATTTATCACATCCCGCGACGGGCACAACCATAATCCCCGTCCGGGCAACCGTTCCTCAAGATCGGGAACGACCGTGTCATCCGGTCCGATCACAACCCTGAGAAGGTCTTCCTTGGGCCGGACTTCGCCGGTGACGATACACCGGCGTTCCGGAACCTCGGCTACCTTGCCGCCTTTACGGTGCGACATGGCGTCCTCCGATCAGCCCTCAGGCTTCTTCGCCTTCTTTGGCATCCTCGGAAACTTCTTCTTCAAGCCCTTCGAACCAGCCAAGCTGACGACGTGCATCCATGATCAGGTCATTGGCCTGGTCCATGGTCATGTTGTCTGCATCACCGACATATTCGATCAGCTCGTCACTTGCGAGATCTGCGAAGTCTTCAAGGGTTTTGACGTCATTCTCGCCAAGGCGAACAACAACGGCCAGCGACAGTCCGCCAAACTCGACGAGGTCATCGGCAACCTTGAGCTCTTCGCGGCGCTTCTGAAGACGTTCGGCTTCTTCGGCAAGGAAGGTGCGTGCGCGGGTGCGCAGCTCTTCGGCAATTTCTTCTTCAAAACCTTCGATCTCTGCCAGTTCGGCCAGCGGCACGTAACCAACTTCCTCGATCGAGGTAAAGCCTTCGGCGACAAGAAGATGGGCAATGACTTCATCAACATCAAGTGCCTTGATGAACATTTCCGCCCGTTTACGGGCTTCTTCCTGGCGACGTTCGCTTTCGTCTTCCTCGGTCAGGATATCGATATCCCATCCGGTCAGCTGCGATGCCAGACGCACATTCTGGCCACGACGACCAATGGCAAGGCTCAGCTGATCATCGGGAACGACAACTTCGATACGGTTGGTTTCTTCATCAAGAACAACCTTGGTGACCTCGGCCGGAGCCAATGCGTTCACAACAAAGGTTGCCGGGTCTTCCGACCACTGGATGATGTCGATTTTCTCACCCTGAAGTTCGCCGACAACGGCCTGAACGCGCGAACCACGCATACCGACACATGCCCCGACGGGATCAATGGAATTGTCGGACGACTGAACCGAAATCTTGGCGCGCGAACCCGGGTCACGGGCAACCGATTTGATTTCAATAATGCCGTCGTAGATTTCCGGCACTTCCTGGGCAAACAGTTTTGCCATGAAAGTCGGATGGGTACGCGACAGGAAGATTTGCGGACCACGCTGTTCACGACGCACATCAAGGATCAGCGCACGAACGCGATCTCCCTGACGGACGGTTTCACGCGGGATCAGTTCTTCACGGCGCAGAATGGCTTCCGCCCGACCCATATCGACCAGAACGTTACCGAATTCGACGCGTTTGACGACGCCGTTGATCACTTCACCGGCACGGTCTTTATATTCTTCGAACTGACGTTCACGTTCCGCGTCACGGACTTTCTGCACGATGACCTGTTTTGCGGTCTGCGCGGCAATACGTCCGAAATCGATCGGCGGCAGCGGATCAATCAGAAACTCACCAAGCTGGATATTTTCGTCGCGAATACGCGCCTGTTCCAGCGACATCTGGGTGAAGTCGTTTTCAATATCGTCCGTGACCTCAATGAAACGGGCCAGTTTGATTTCACCGGTTTTACGGTCGATATGGGCACGGATGTCATGCTCATGGCCATATCTGGAACGACCGGCCTTCTGGATGGCCTGTTCCATTGCACCAAGAACTTCATCACGATCAATGCCCTTTTCACGGGCAACGGCATCTGCGACCTGCAAAAGTTCCGGCCGCGGCATTCCCGAAGTTGCTTCCATATCCAACCTCTATTCTGCGTTATCGTCAGACCGGCCCTTGCCGGTGACATGCGCGATCAATTCATCCGTCAGCACCAATTTCGATTTGGCGATATCGGCCAACGGCAACAATTCACGTTCGCCATCGACAATCAAGGCGACCGCATCATCTTCGATTCCATCCAGCTTTCCGCTGAAACGGCGACGGCCATTCTGGGCCATCACCAGTTCGACCTTTGCCTCGAACCCGCGCCAGACATCAAAGTCCTTGGCACGGGTCAGCGGGCGGTCAATACCCGGCGAACTGACTTCAAGGTGATAAGCCCCTGAAATCGGGTCCTCAACATCCATCAGGGCAGAAACGGTACGGCTGATTTCGGCGCAATCCTCGACATTGATGCTGCCGTTGCCATCCGCACGATCCGCCATGATCTGCAGGACATTGCTGTCCTTGCCCATCATGGAGACACGTACCAGTTCGAAACCCAGCGCGTTGATCGACGGTTCGATAATCTCCGTGATCCGCATCATCAGCGGGTCTTTCAACTGTTGTCCGATCAGCTCAGCCATATAGCGATGCCATACCCCAAAAAGCACAAAAGAGCGGGCGGAGGGCCCACTCTTTGTCAGAATTTACAAAAAGCTTGGCGGCTTTATACAGCCGGTTTTGCCAGAAATCAAGTCACGATCCTGACCCCGCAAGCCTTTCAACCAAGGGATTTGCGCCTATGCAGCCAGCTTGCGATCTTCGATCAAAAGTGTCCGGAAAAAGTCAAAGGCAGCAATCGCACCATCAATCACTTCCTGTTCCTGTTCCGCACTTAACGCCAAGCCATTGACCTGATCAACAAATTCGCGCCAATGCTTGCCGCGACCATCTTCATGTCCAGCCAGATGACGGGCACCAAACCCGGTATCCAGCCCGATATTTCCGGCTGCTTTGAGCAAGAAGGCAGCCCCAAGCGACGAACCTTCACAAACATATAACCATCCCAGACGGGCCATTCCGGTTTTCGGGACAGAGGATGGAATACCATTTTCCGGTAAACTGCATTGCAGATCTGCAAGATCTGCACAGACATCATTAAACCGACTGCGTGCCGAAAGGCCGGATATCAGGTCATTCAGGTCACTCGCGTCATAAAGTGGTTTTACAGCGCGGTGAAACACATACTGCATCCCAACAAACCGGGCATAGTTATCGCGGCTTTCGAACGGCGCCATTTCCATCACCATGTCGTCGATATGCTGATGGTCGCCGGTTGTTGCCTGTTTAAGGGTCTGAAGGCGGGTTTTCACTGCGCCGTCTGCCGTTACATCCAAAGTCATACCGATCACCTTTCGTCCCTGTCCGCAAATGCCGCATAACTCAGCAGCCCATTAAACCAGAAACGATCCGGGGTGTTCGATATCCGAAACAGATGGCAAATTATTCTTCACGGAATGCACGGGCAAACTGATCGGTTAGCGGTTTGGCAAGATAACTGAGTGCGGTGCGATCCCCCGTCGCAATGAAGGTTTCAACCGGCATACCGGGCATCAAACCTTGACCATCAAGTTTCTTCATCTCACCAGATACAATTTTTACCCGAACATTGTAGTAGGTCTCCCCGGTCAGTTCATCGCGTGACAAATCCGCTGCCACAAAAGAAACCGTTCCGGAAAGCTCCGGCGTGGTACGCTGGTTAAAAGCGGTAAAACGCAGCATCGCCTTTTGTCCAAAATGAACCTGATCAATGTCGTTTGGGCTGGTCCGAGCTTCGATTACCAGTTCATCCTGATCGGGGACAATACCCATGATCCGATCCCCGGCTGCAACCACACCGCCAACAGTATGTATCGCCATCTGATAAATCGTTCCCCCATAAGGCGCGCGAATATCGATACGACGCAGCTGGTCACGCAAGGCAACCTGTTTTTGCATCAATTCTGCCAATTGCTGATCAATGTCGCCCAGTTCAGTCAAAACGTCAGTTTGACGGTCCCGGTCAAGCTGCAGGATCGACATTTCGGTTTCCGAGATTTGCATGCCGGTCGCGGCAATCTGTGCCATCAGCTCTCCGTGCTTACCGCCCAGACTGGCACGTTCACGGCGTAATGCCGCCACACGGGTAATCGGCACGAGTTGCTTTTTATAAAGCATTTCAAGACCTGCAAGCTCGTCGCGAATATGACGGCTTTCTTCTTCGTTTGCAGTTTTCTGCGCCTCAAGCCCAACAATCGTTTCCGAAAGTTGCAACAGTTTCTGCTGAAGCTGCGCTTTTTCGCCTTCAAGGCTTCTGCGCCGTGCTTCGAAAAGCTTTGTTTCGGCCGCGACCAGTTCGGTAACTGTCGTGTCCTTCATCCGTGACATGAACGTATCAGGCACAGTAATGGTTTCAGCATCGTTCCGTTCGGCAATCAAGCGCATCTTGCGCGCCCGCAAGGCATCAATCTGACTGTCTACAATACCGAGGCTTGCACGCGCCATCGTATCATCCAGCCGAATCAGAAGGTCACCAGCTTGTACTCGATCACCGTCACGTACGTGGATTTCGCCGACAATGCCGCCGTCAGGATGCTGCACATCCTTTACATTGCTTTCCACAACCAGCTTGCCGGACGCAACCACCGCCCCGGAGAGACTTGCCATCGCCATCCAGCTTCCCAAACCGATGAATAGCGCCAAAACGACCGTCACACCAAACAGGGTATGGCGGCGTAAACTTTGCAGCGCAGGACTGAGGTCCAAGGTGGTTTTCGACGATGTGGGTGACGGTTTTCTGGTCATGCGCTTTCTCCAACCTGGCGCATGGTTTTGCGCAGAATGTCGTCACGCGCCCCAAACGCAACCTGTCGTCCGTCCTGAATGACCATCGCCAAATTGACCGTTGCAAGGGCGCTGGGGCGATGGGCGATCATGATGACAATCGCCCCGCGTTTCCGGGCCAGACGGACTGCTTCGATCAGGGCCTGTTCCCCGGCGCTATCGAGGCTGGAATTGGGTTCATCAAGCACAATCAGGAACGGATCACCGAACAGGGCACGTGCCAATCCGATCCGTTGCCTTTGCCCGCCCGATAAAACCACACCGCCACTTCCGACCAGCGTGTCGTATCCCTTGGGCAGGGACAGGATCATGTCATGCACCCCGGCCGATTGCGCGGCCTTAATGATCGCCACCGGGTCCGCGTCATGGCGCAGCCTTGCGATATTGCGCGCGACGGTATCATCAAACAGATCAACATCCTGCGGCAGATAGCCGATATGCGTACCCAGCCGGTCCGGTTCCCAGTGATCAAGCTCCGCCCCGTCCAGACGAATGGTACCGTTCTGGATCGTTCCGATCCCGACCAGCGCGCGACCGAATGTCGATTTCCCCGATCCGCTGGGTCCGATAATGCCAAGCCCGTCACCTGCTTTCAGGGTCACGTCACTGATGCGCAACAACACCCGGCCAGGGGCCATCGGTTTGCCTTCCGCCCGCGTTGCAGGGGCCCGAACGATCAGATTGGAAACCAGCAGGCTTTTTTGCGGGGCAGGCAGTTCGAGGCGTTCAGACGTTTTTTGTGTATCGGCAAAACAGCGTTCAAGACGATGGCGCGATTGACGTGCACCAACAAATCCGCGCCAATTGCCAATCGCCTGTTCGACCGGGGACAATGCCCGAGCCGTCAGGATTGATGCGGCAACCATCACACCCGGTGTTACTTCCTGCAGGATCGCCAGATAGGCACCAAGTGCCAGAACACCGGACTGCATCGCAAGGCGAATAACCTTGATATAGGCCGAGAAGGTCGAGTTGACGTCGCCGACACCGGTATTGTCGCGCAGATAACGGTCATTCAACCGCGCCCAACAGGCATTGAACGTTCCCTGCATTCCCATGGCGCGAATGGCTTCGGCGTTGCGGCGACCAGCTTCGACCAGACTGGCCCGTGAAACGGCCTGACGGTTCATGCGTTCAACCTGCTTCCGGGTGGCAAGCTCGCTGATCAGCGTCAGGATCACAAGGAGGATACCGCCAACGAGGGCCAAAAAACCAAGCCAGGGATGAAAAACAAAAACGATGCCCAGAAACAGCGGCATCCATGGCATATCACAAATCGCGATGGGCCCGGCGCCGCCCAGAAACTGGCGAATCTGATCAAGATCGTTAAGCGGTCTTACGGCTGCGTTATCATTTCGCAGCACCTGATCAAGAGTGGTTGCCAGCGCCAGCGGTCCGACCTGCTCATCCACCCGCCAGCCGATCCGCACCAGCATACGCGCCCGAAGCGCATCGACAGTGCCCAGAAACAGATACAGCGCCAGCATCAAAACCACGAGCGCAACCAGCGTCGGCACACTACGGCTCGCCAGAACCCGGTCATAAACCTGCAGCATGAAAAGCGGCCCGGTCAGCATCAGGATATTTGACACACCGCTAAGTGCTGCGACCGACAGGAACGCGCCACGCAAGGATCGAATGGCGGCCGCCAGCGGCGAGGATACGGGCGATTTGCGCAAATGATGCGAATGGACCTGTTCAAACACGCTGTTTCCATTCCGGAGAAGAAAAAGATAGGATGAGGTGGGCACCGCTGTTACGCGGTGCCCTGCATTGAAAGACCTTGTGCTCGTTCCGCAGCTTGCGGAGCGAGCCGTCTTCGTTAAACGAAGTCGGTCGCGTCGATATCGTTGAAATCAACACCGGTCAGGGTGATGGTGCCATTGGCATGGGTGATCAGGGTATCTGCACCGCCGTTGGCCGAAGCAACCGTTACCGAGTTGAAATCGATATCAAGAAGATCGGTGCCATCGGTAAAATCGGTAACGGTGTCGTCACCGAAATTGCCCGAAGTGTCGAATTCGAAAGTATCCGCACCGCCATTACCGGTCAGGACATCGTCGCCAGCCCAACCACCAATGGTGTCATTGCCGGTGCTGCCGTTGATTGCAACACCTTGGGATGCAAAGACAGACTGCAGTTCGGAACTGTCGCCGCTATAGAGTGCAGTCAAAACAGTTCCCGTATCAGCGTTGCTCAGGTTGAGGCCGGAAATGTCAGCTGCCGAATCACTCAAGTAATAATCGCCATTACCATCCTGAACGAGGGTCTCACCAAATGAGAGCGCATCAAGGTTGCCGACGATCTGATGGGTGCCGATATCATAGGAGAACTCGTCACCACTTCCCGTGGTTGCCAGGAACCCGTCAGTGTAGCTTGAAGAGCTGTCTTCATCGCTCAGATAATATTGCGGACCGTCAAAGAACCCGCCATTGAGGAACTGTCCCCAGTTAAAGGAACCTTTGGAAAAATTGGCATCGAAATCGGCCAAAAGACCCTGCAGGTCAACACCGTTACCAGAACCGTCAGCATTCAGGTCAATCGAAATAGCCATCTTGGCATCTCCTTTGTTTGATCGCCCCAACCATTGAAGCGATGATATGAAGTTGACTCTTATTCGCAAAAAGAGTCAACGAGAAAATATATATAAAACAATATGTTAACTAGGCAATCGCAGACTATCCCGGTCAGACTTTCGGCCTGACCGGCTTTTCAGATTTAGCCTTTGAAGCAACCTAGAAGTTGCCGCTAATCGTTATGATGCCGGTTCGTCCGGGTGCTGGCGCATAAGTCCCCCCTGTGCCTTGAACATAAGCTTCATCAAGCAGGTTATTGACGGCAAACCGTACTTGCAGCGCATCATTGATTTCATAAGAACTGTAGAAGTCAAAAACACGGTATTTGAAATACTCACCCGCAATATTGGACAAACTTACAGACCCAATCTGAGAGCCATAGTTATCTTCTGGATAGACGAAGGTTGCTCGCATACCCAATACAAGATCCTGATTTAGCAGGCGAAATCCGCCATCAAGGGTGTATTTGCGTTTGGGAGTTGCATAGATGCCAAACAGACCCGCAGACGTTCCGAAATCGGATGCAGCAAGTGCTGAGGCGGAGTAAGTCGTGTCGAGAATGAACTGATTGTAGTCGCCCTGAAGATCCATATCTGAGGTGGTCAAGGTTCCACCGATATAGTATTCGCCAGCGTCATAAAATGCCTCCAGCTCCGTACCGGTGATGTATACAGGGTCCGTCAAGTTGACCATCCCAGCACCCACAGCAGGCCAAGACGGTGACGGCATTGAAGGCTGTGGCACAAAGGCAACGGTCGTATAGTTTTCAATCGTTGTGCGATAATATGAGAGCTTCGCGCGGAACCCGTCGCCTTGCTGAACGACATCATCAAACTTGAAGTTGACGCCGACTTCGTTTGTTTCGGTTTCTTCGGCTTTCAAATTGGCATTGGCAAAATACGCAACGGCCTGATCACCAATGTGGCTACCCTTGAACATGGTTTCCATGATTGTTGGTGCACGGAAGTTTTGCCGGTAGTTGGCATATAGCTGTATGCCTGTAACCGGGGTAATACTTGCGCCAAACGATGGCGAAAACTTATCCTGAACAAGATCGATATCAAGCGGCACATCGTTGCCAGTCCCGCATTGATGAGAAGTCGCAAACACAGGCAGAGCTTCACACCAGTAAGAGTCACCGGCCAGCTTGAACCGGTCATACCTAAGACCGCCATTGACCCGGAAAAGGTCATTCCAGCCGTATGTTGCCGTCACATATCCGCCATATACATCGCGCTCTCCGCCAGGCGTCGTGCCCTCTGCCTGATAGGCTGCGCCAGAACCACCCAAATCTTCGACTTCAGACGTTGTTTTGGCCTTATCGTGGAAGACCTCAGTTCCATAATCAAACTGCAACGTACTCAAACCGTCGGCAAGGGAACCAAGTGACAGTTTGCTGCTGTTGGCCAAGTCAAGACCAGTGGTATCAAGCTTGTAATCCGTATCATAGGGATTCTGACTGATCGAACCGCCGGCGTTATATCTTGCCGGACGGTATTGATTGCTCTCGGTCCGGGTCCAGTAAAGGTTGGTATCAAGATCAACCAGATCGCTTGACGGGTTCCAGTTATGCTTGGCTGTCAGCGTATGTGTTTTGGTCTCATTCAGGTCAGGCAAATTGTTCGTGATATCATTCGTTTTTGTATAGTTGGTTTTTGTCCCGACATAGCCGAGATTGATTTCCTGGTCTTCCGTCAGGTAAAAGTTTGCTTTTGCAAGCCCCGATGTCTGACGTAAGAAAGTGTATTCTGGCCGCGAAGAATCCCTGTCATAGTAAGTTCCATTTGCTGTCGCAAACAGGCCTGGATTGTGCGTGCCCGCACGGTAGTCACCAATAACCTTGCGGCTAATTGCGGCAGACATATCAAGCTTGGGTGAAACCCTTACGCCTGCAGCGGCGTCACCGGCAAATTCATATGCGTTTGTCCCGTGACTGACATTGACCTTACCGCCCCAATCCTCGTTGTCATCAAGGATATCCTGCGTATTCAGAGTCCGCATTGTCACGATACCGGCAGTCGTACCCGCACCGCCGTTTTGGTTCAGGTTAGTCTTTTCAACCTCGACTTCGGCCAGCAAGGCGGTGTCAAGATACACGCGCGAGGACGTACCATGGGTCATCTGGTTATAGTTTTGGCGCGCACCGTCGATATTGACGTTTACGCGCCCCATTTCCTGCTGACCACGTACATTGACGGTCAAACCCGGGTCGCGGCCGTCATTGGCAATATCGACACCAGCAACATTGTTAAAGATATCCCGGGCGTCTCGAGCCGGAACTTTACGCATACTTTCCTGCGTAATCACCGCTACCGACCCTAGCGTTTCATACACTTCGTCTGGCACTCCATTGGGACCTTGTGCCCTTTTGGCTGCCGTTACAGTGACTGGTGCCGTAGTGATCGAAGCGTTCTCAGCATCTATCTGACTGGGATCAATTACAGAAATGGCTGTCGAGTTGATAGCATTCCAGATCAGGCCACTTTGCGACAACATACGATCAAGAGCCGCACCGGCAGTCATGTCGCCCTGTACGGCGACACTTTGCACCCCGTCAGGCAGCGTTCCGTCAACCGCCACATCCACGCCTGACGCACGCGAGAAATAGACCAGCGCCGGGGTAAGAGGCTGTGCAGCGATGTCAAATGAATACACATCATTTGACAGGGTCGCAGCCCCCGTTGCGGCTTGCGCAATTTCAGTTTTGCTGACCTGCTGTGGCATTAGGGGTTGAGCACCCACGGCAAGCGGCATCAAAGCAATCATGCTACTGCCAAGTGCTGAGAAGGCGATTGTGCGAACATCCCCCAAAGATGTCCTGGATTTGAGAGTTACTTTGTTGGTGCCGACAATGCGACCCACCCCGTCCGAGAGCATTCTTTTTGTCTCCTGAGTCACGAATGCATATTCATGAGATTGCGTCGCATTCGTTGTTTCGTTACCCAGTTAGACGAAGCTGAAATTCAGATATCTGATATTCAATGCATTTTTTTGATAATAATTTTTATTATCAAGTTGTTCCGACCGAACCGAAGAGTGACATTGATTGGTGATCTTGAATTTTGAGAGGGTCAGGCGGCGCGAATGATAGTCAGGTAATCTGTAAACCGATGCACACTGATCGAAAGGACACTGGCCAGAACCGGCAGAACATCCTTTGACCGTTCAAGGTCGACCACAAGGGTTACCGGGCGGGATTTGAGTTCTTCGCCGATGATCATGATCTTGCCGTTCTGCCAGCGCTGCAGAACACGAACGACTTCCCCAAGAGGCTGCCCCATAAAGACAAGCTGGCCGTTCCGCCAGGCCAACTCTGTCGAAATATCAACCTCGTAAGGTCTCCCGATTTGCAAGTCGCTATACCGCACGGCATTTCCCGCGGCCAATTGCGTTTGCGCGCTCCCCAAACGAACAGTCAACGGATTTTGCTCGGCGATTACTGTGACATCCCCGTCATAAACAGCCACGTCGAGCCTCCCCCCCCGCGACCAGCTTGTGCCATTGGTAGCCGCAACAAAAAAGTCGCTGCCGGTTGCCAAATGATTGAACCACGCTTCGCCGCGATGAAGTTCGACACCGTTTACCCCATCACGCGCGACATAGGACATCACGGTGTCGCTTGCAAGTTCGGCCTCCACATCACCGGGAAGGGAAAAACGATGCCGTTCACCGGTCGCAGTCCGTATATCGGCAAAAGGATGATGCGGAGCGAATACCCAACCCGCACCGATAACGACCGCTGCTGCCGTTCCCGTCATAAAGGCGCGTCGGCCGACCTTGTTGTCAGTTGATAGATTAAGGCTGGTGCTGCCGCTCCAAAGCCTTTCGATATCGGCAAAAGCCTCAAGATGCGCCGGATCGGCATCGAGCCAGCGAGCAAACGCCCGACGGTCTTCTTCGGTTTCACTGCCATCAAGCAACAGGGCAAACCAATAGATCGCCTGTTCCGATACAGTATCGGGCAGATTTGCGGCGTGATTTTCACCTGTCATAGCCATGAATGCCGGATTCCATGCTTCATTGATCAGATGGTCTTTGCGCGCATCACACAAACACCCCGACTATTGGGACGAACCTGATGCGCATATTTCTGATCCGACATTCAATTTTTTTCCGATTTATCCATTGCCTCTTTGACAAGTGTCAGAGCGCGGACCATTCGGCTAAAGGCGGTTTGCGTCGGAATCCCAAGTTGCTCGCCAATTTCACCATAGGTCTTACCTTCAAGTCGGGCGAGAATGAAAACGGTCCGAAGGTTTTTTGGCAAAGCATTCAGCGATGCCTGCAACTGTCGTAATTCCTGTCGTGACCATGCGATCTGTTCAGGAGAAGGGGCGTCATCGGCAACGAATTCAAATGCTTTGTCAGGTTCCTGAACGAAGGTCAGTATCCGTTCCCGCCGGAAATGATCAATCACCAGATTCTGCGCTGTCCTGAACAGATAGGACTGGGCAAATTGCGGATCAGGCAACGATGGCGTGGCTACAACCCGAAGGAACGTGTCCTGCACGATATCGTCGGCCATATGCCACGAAAGTTTCCGCCGCTGCACAAAATGCAGCAGTCGGGACCGATAGGTACGGAATAGTATGTTGACATCCCAGTGCGTCACGGCTCGGACCTTTGGAATTATCCGCGTAGAGCTTGATGCAGGTATTTGGCACAAGCAGCTTGCGGCGGCGTCATATCAGCGGAACAACATAAATATCGCACATGACAATCATTCTCAATTAAAATTTCAACTTATTGAAATTATGTGGTGATGTTGTTCACCCAAAAGAAACCCGTGCAAAAGGAGAAACTTTTGCACGGGCTAGCCAGAACTTCTGCATCAGACGGTCAAGAGCGGTTTTTACGCCGGAACCGCAAATAATTGCATTTTTTACCCTGGCGTAGCGCTTTTTGTTCATACCGGGTTTTAACCCAGTCGGCAGGCGGGTTGCGCCAGTCTTCCGGACTCTCGGCAAGCCACTCGAAATCCCGATGATTGTGCATATGCTGCAGGGTCCAGGAAATATATTGCATGTCGTCACTGGCAACCCGGAACTCCGCGCCGTCTTTCAGGAGACGCGCCAGCAATGCAAGATTCTTGGGACCAATAAACCGGCGTTCCGCATGGCGTTTCTTCGGCCATGGATCCGGAAACAGCAAGAATGCACGGTCAAAGCAGGCGTCAACCAGCTTGTAAAGCAGGGGGCGGGAATCGTCAGCAATGATCCGGACATTGCTTAGACCACGCTCGTCGATATGACGCAGGAGGCTGCCAACCCCGTCCATAAACGGCTCAGCCCCGATAATCCCGATCTGCGGGTTGGCCTGGGCCTGACCAGCCAAATGTTCGCCACCGCCAAAGCCAATCTCGAGCCAAAGCTGATCATGCTTTTCCCCGAAATAGTCGTTCGGATCGACACCGGCCTGATCTGGATAGGTAATCCCGATTTTCGGAAGCAACTCGTCAACCAGTGCCCGGCGAGAATCTTTGAGCGGGCGGCTGCCGCGACGGCCATAAAAATTCGGGCGGTCCGGGGTCGGTAACGGGCGATTGCTGTTGCGCATTGTCTTATCTGTCAGGACGGGTTCGAAAAATGGCTGAAAATCAAACGGGCGACCCCGGATTTGTATCGGGGCCGCCCGCCTCATATCACGTCACACGATTTTGGCAAATCGTGCTTTGTCTTTTCTGCCAATCAGGCACCGAATGCCGATTTCAGTTCACCAACCAGATCGGTGCGCTCCCAAGAGAAACGACCGTCTTCTTCTGCCTGACGACCAAAGTGGCCATAGGCAGAGGTCGGGGTATAGATCGGACGACAAAGCGAAAGATGTTCGCGAATGCCCCGCGGGCTGAGATCCATCAACTGGCGCAAAACACTACCCAGTTTGATTTCGTCCACATTGCCGGTGCCATGGTTGTTGACATAAAGCGCCAGCGGCTTGGAAACACCGATCGCATAGGCAACCTGAATGGTGCAGCGTTCGGCAAGGCCGGCAGCAACCACGTTTTTCGCAAGGTAACGCGCTGCATAGGCTGCTGAACGGTCAACCTTGGTCGGATCTTTACCCGAAAACGCACCACCACCATGAGGTGCCGCGCCACCATAGGTATCAACGATGATTTTACGACCAGTCAGGCCGGCGTCGCCATCGGGACCACCGATAACAAAACGGCCTGTCGGGTTGATGTAAATCTCGTCTTCCGGCGGCATCCAGCCTTCCGGCAGGATCGTCTCAATATAGGGCATGACCAGCGAACGGACATCAGCCTGGCTCAGGCCATCAGCATGCTGGGTCGAAACCACAACCGAGGTCGCACCGACCGGCTTGCCATCGATATAACGCAGGGTAACCTGACTTTTGGCGTCCGGACCGAACTCGGCAGATTTACCGGAATGACGATCTTCGGCCATTTTGCGCAGGATACGGTGCGAGAACTGGATCGGTGCCGGCATCAGTTCGTCCGTTTCGTCACAAGCGTAACCGAACATAATGCCTTGGTCGCCAGCGCCAAGGTCTTTCTCACCAGCGGAATCAACACCTTGGGCAATATCGGCAGACTGTTCGTGGACGTGGCACTCGATTTCGGCCGTTTTCCAATGGAAACCTTCCTGCTCATAACCGATGGCGCGAATGGCTTCGCGTGCAGCTTCGACCATCACTTCCTTGGAAACGCTTTCAGGACCGCGAACTTCGCCAGCCAGAACGACACGATTGGTAGTTGCCAGAGTCTCTACGGCAACGCGCGAATCTTCATCAGCAGCAAGAAACGCGTCAACAATGGAATCGGAAATGCGGTCGCAAACCTTATCCGGATGGCCTTCAGAAACGGACTCACTGGTAAAAAGATATTCGGAAAGAGACATATAAACCTTCTCCGGTGAAAAAAGGAGTTCCATAAACTGGACCGGAGGGCATCGATACAGACCTGTACCAATTGCGCCCACTTAGCCTTTTTTTGCGTGGTGGCAAGCGGTCCAAATCCGTCCACGTATTCGATTAGGCATATCGCCGAACTGCGGTTTTGCCTCAATGACATTTTCAGGTCAAGAAAGATCGGTGCATAAGCGTAACGCACCAATTGAATTTCGAGGATCAAAATGGTCTTAACAAAGGCAAAAAAGCGCATCGGGCCTGAAGCCACAAATGCGCTTTTCAAATTGATAGTTCCGAGTTTTCTATTTTGCGTTTTCGTTGTCTGCAACAAGAATGCCCATTGATTTGACCAGCTCGAAAACACGTTTACGCTGCGTCGGATCAGTAATCCGATAATATGCCCGCACCAGCTCAAGCGTTTCGCGACGGTTCATCGGATCGTTATCGAACGGATCCGGGCTTTCCGACATTTCGCGACGCTCGTGCACGGATTTCGACGAAATCTCGTCTGGCATGTCATCAAAGAAGAATGAAACCGGCACTTCGAGAACGCGCGACAAATCATATAGGCGCGACGCTCCAACACGGTTTGCACCGCGTTCATATTTCTGAACCTGCTGGAATGTCAGGCCGATGGCCTCGCCAAGCTTCTCCTGGCTCATGCCAAGCAGCGTTCTGCGCAGTCGAACGCGTGCACCAACATGAATATCAACCGGGTTCGGCTTGCCACTTGCGGTCCGGCCCCGACCTCTGCCACGGGTGTTTTTGACCATCGTGTTTTCATCCTTAGGCGACATTTTGTGTTGTCCTTCTCTCACTCCGACCTACCCGCTCTTATTTTTGGTGGGACAATCAGGGAGCGGTTCGGTGCTTCACACAGCCGCTTTAAGGGATTTGAAAAACCCACTATATCCCAAAACGAGAACGGCTAGAAAGGTTACAATACCGTAAAATAGAATATCGCGCCACAAATAATATACCGTGGTATGGTTATACACCCCCGAAAGGGGGTGAACCATGACTCCCTCTCCACTTAAGGGGAGTGTCGCCAGTTCCCGTCCATATGCATCATACATTGCCGATACACCGGTATAGGCCGCCCGAACCATCGGACGCCCTTCTTCGACACTGCGAAACCGTGCAGCTGCCAGATGCTGATAAGGGCCGGCACTTTTGCCAAACCAGCCATCATTGGTCACATTTAGCAACCAGTCGGGCTGATTGGCATCGTCAATAACCGCACCCGGGAAGATCACCTCATAACAAATCAGGGGCGAGAAACTCGGCAAACCTGCAATATCAAGTGTCTGCGGTCCCGGCCCAAAAGAGAAATCAGTGCGTCCTGCCGTCAGTTTCGGGATCGGTATCCAGTTGCGGAACGGCACGTACTCGCCAAATGGGACGAGGTGGAACTTGTCGAAACTCGCAACAATCTCACCGGTACTGTCGAGAACCTGAACCGCGTTCCAAACTTTGAATTCATCCGTATCCCGCGGATAGGTTCGTGGAGCCCCGGTAACCAGAATATCACCAGGTCCGAGAACCGATGCCATCTGCAACCTGCGTACCGGTTGGGCTTCGACAAAAAATGTCGCAGCAGTTTCGGGCCAGATCACGATACGTCTGCGGGCCGGCGCCATATCGGCGGGGCGACGCGACAGTCGCAGCAGTTTTGCAAAATGCTGATCCTGAAGTTCCGGTACCCACTTTTCACGCTGCGGGATATTGGGCTGCACGACCTGCACCACAGGCAAATCTTCAGAAACGGCAGCCTCGGCATCCGCTGGTCCCACGAGAGCAAGGCGAAGCGCACCACCACCCCACAACAGCACTGCAATCATGATGCCCGCAAAAGCTGTCAATCGCCCGGCACGTCCTGCAACGAAAGTCGCAGGCAAAGTCGCAAAGAGGCCCGTGATCACCGATAGTCCATAAACCCCGATGATTGAGGCAAATTGCATCGGAGCCGGATCGACCGCCCAGACATGGGCCAGCAGGTTCCAGGGGAAACCGGTCATCAGATGGCCGCGAAGGAATTCACCAACCGCCCACAAAGCTGCCAGCATCACAGCACGCCCGATAATTTCGCGCGTCAGCCACCAGCTCGCCCAAACGGCAACCATCGGAAAGATCGCAAGCCCGCCCCCCAGTCCGAGCAAGACAAACGGGATCATCCAGCCATAGATTTCCGGCTCGACCAGAAAGGCATGACTGACCCAGTAAAAACCGGCGGCAAAATGTCCGGTTCCGAACCACCAACCCGCCGAAAGCGCGCCTTTGTTGCATTTAACGCCGTCAAGCGACCAAAGCAGCACGGCAAAAGCTATCGGAAGGGCCGGTAAAAAGAAGAAAGGCGGCAACGCCAATACCGCAACCGCCCCGGACACCAGCCACAAAAAACGCCTGCGCCAACCCGTAAGGTTGGCCAGACGCACCGCCAGTCTATCAATCATTGGATGATCCCTGTTTGGAACTTTCGTCACTGATCACTGCCGGTTCCGTGCGGATCAGGTGAATGCGCAAGCGCCGGATACGGCGTGGATCGGCATCAAGAACCTCGAACTGGATACCGGTCGGATGCTCGATCAGTTCGCCTCGCGCGGGAACACGCCCCGCCAGCGAAAAGACCAACCCACCCAGCGTATCGATATCTTCGTCCTCATCCTCGTCCAGCAGGCCAAAACCCAGCTTTTCCTCCAGGTCCTCGACCTCGTAACGCGCATCGGCAATATAGCAGCCATCCGAAAGGCGGATCAGCTTAGGTGTCTGGTCAATGTCGTGCTCGTCGTCAATTTCGCCGACAATTTCCTCGACCAGATCCTCGATGGTGATCAGGCCATCGATACCGCCAAACTCGTCAACCACCAGCGCCATATGCGTCCGCGACAGACGCATTTCCGATAACAGGTCGAGGACACGGATCGCAGGCGACACGAACAGCACCCGGCGCAACAGGGTCTGCAGCTGGAATTCCTTGCCCGCCGCAACGCAGCCCAAAACATCCTTGATATGGACCATACCAACGATTTCATCGATAGACTCGCCATAAACCGGCAGACGGGAATGTGCCTTTTTCACCATCACCTCGACCAGTTCGTCGAGGGTGATGCTTTTTTCGACCGCTACAATATCGGCGCGCGGGATCATCACATCTTCGGCGGTCATATCGCGAAGGGCGATGATATTTTCAAAAAGCGACCGTTCATGAAGCGAGACGGGCTCATCATCTTCTTCACTACGTTCGGCAAGCTCTTCAAGCGTATCGGAAAGCGATGCTTCGCCGTTTCGCGCTTTGCCGCGCTTAAGGCCCAATGCCGATGCGACATTGCCCCATAAGGACCCGTTATCCGAATCCTGACCATTATCCCCGCCTTGGCGAGGGCTCATACTGTCGTGGTCGTCGTCGCGCTGACTATTCTCGTTCATTGTCCTGTTTCGATATCTTGATCTTCGATCGGTTCATAGGGATCATCAATCCCCAGTGCGGCAAGAATTTGCCGTTCAAGTTCTTCCATCTCTTCGGCTTCATCATCAACCATATGATCATAGCCGACAAGATGCAGCGTGCCATGCACCGTCAGATGAACAAGATGATTTATCAGTGTCTTGTTCTGTTCAAAGGCTTCACGTTCGCATGTTTCACGTGCAATGACGATATCACCCAGCATCAGGGGCATATCAGGTGACATCATGAAATCTGCCGCATCATCCGCACTTTCAAGTGCTGCGAACGATAAAACATTGGTCGGGTTGTCCTTGCCGCGATAATCGCGGTTCAATATCCGGACCGATGCATCGTCCGATAGCCGAACACCAACTTCGACCACGGGTGCAATGCTCAGAAGTGATGCGCCATCTCCTTCGTCGGATGTTCCATCGGTTGGAACGGCATCTTCTTCCCAAAGCGCACGCTCACGCGCAGCGCCATCAAGTGCCGCACGCACAGCGTTTTCAATCGCATCAATCTCGGTCTTGGCCCAATTGCCGGCTTCAACATCAAGGTCCAGATCAAGCTGTGCGGTCATCGCCCTGATCCTCGTCCTTGATCCCGCGATAGCCTTTTTTCAGGCGGTCGCGCAAGGCATCTGCTGCGTCATAGGCCTGAACAATCTTGGTCACCAGTGCGTGACGAACCACATCGCGTTGATCAAACTTGATCGTCGCAACACCTTTGACATCCGCAATGGTTTCAAGCGCATCCCGCAAGCCGGATTTGGTACCATCGGGCAAATCGACCTGTGTCAGGTCACCTGTCACCACCATCCGCGATCCTTCGCCAAGGCGGGTCAGGAACATTTTCATCTGCATGGCTGTCGTGTTCTGCGCTTCGTCCAGAATAACAAAGGCATGTGCAAGCGTACGGCCTCGCATGAAGGCAAGCGGTGCGACTTCAATCTCGCCGCTCTCCATGCGCTTGATAACAACATCGCCCGGAAGAGTATCATGCAGCGCATCATAAAGTGGGCGCAGATAAGGATCGACCTTGTCCTTCAGATCGCCGGGCAGGAAGCCAAGCCGTTCGCCAGCCTCGACCGCCGGACGTGACAGAACGATACGGTCAACCTGCCCCTGAATAAGCGACTGAACCGCCATTGCGACCGCCAGATAGGTTTTCCCGGTACCGGCCGGACCAATACCAAAGACCAGCTCGTGATCAAGCATCGCCTCGACATAATCCTTCTGGCGTTTGGATCGCGGCGAAATCCGGCGTTTCTTGGTCTGGATGGTCAGGCGCGATCCGCCAAACATATCCTTGGTCTGGCCGGTCCAAGGATCGGCTTCATCAGGTTCGGACAGTCGAATCGCACCGTCGACCGTTTCAACATCGACATGGTCAATTTCCTTGTCCCGCAGACGCGCGTAAAGCTGCCCCAGAACCTTTTTGGCCTGGGCTACTTTGGGACCCTGCCCTGCAAGGGTTACGACCGACCCGCGACTGGAAATCTGAACACCGGTGCCTTCGGAAAGGCGAGTCAGGTTTTCGGCTTGTGGCCCGTATAAAAGCTGAGCAAGCGCATTATCTGCAAATTCGATCTGATCGGTATCCTTGGTCGAAGACTTGGCTTTTGCCGTGTTTTTTGCCTTTGCTGAGGTGGCAGTCACGCAATTTTCCTTTCAGAATCCCGGTTTTGAACCGGGGCATCGACCAGTTCACCGCCAAGGGAATTAGGCAGCGCTTCGGTGATTTTCAACCTTACTATTTGTCCCAATGAGGATTCCGGTAAACCGCTAACATGTACCGGCTGCATGTACGGGCTTTTTCCGACAAGCTGTCCCTCAAGTTTGCCATAACGTTCCAGCAGGACATCCATTTCCCGGCCAAGGCAGTTTCGATTGAATTCCAGCTGCTGCTCGGCAAGAAGCGCCTGCAAACGCATGATCCGTTCGGTCTTTACCGGTTCGGGAACCTGCAATTCCATGGCCGATGCCGGGGTGCCAGGACGTGGGCTGTATTTAAAGCTGAACGCCTGAATGAAGGTAATATCACGCACCATCTGCATCGTGTCCTCAAAATCCTTGTCGGATTCGCCGGGGAAACCCACGATGAAATCGGATGACAACGCAAGATCGGGGCAGGCATCTTTGAGTTTAGCAACGATTTCTCGATAAGACGCGCCATCATGTTTGCGGTTCATCGCCTGCAACACACGATCCGATCCCGCCTGAATGGGAAGATGCAGAAACGGCATCAGTTTTGGCAGGTCACGATGGGCTGCAATCAAATCATCATCAACATCGCGCGGGTGCGAGGTGGTGTAACGGATGCGATCCAGTCCATCGATCTCGGACAATTCGCGTAACACACGGCCAAGCGTCCACTCTCCACCGTTCGGGGCTTCGCCATGATAGGCATTGACGTTCTGCCCCAGAAGGGTGATTTCGCGCGCGCCCTTGCCAACAAGCTGTCGGGCTTCATTAACGACATCCATGCCCGGACGGGAATATTCCGCACCGCGGGTATAAGGCACAACACAGAAGGTGCAGAATTTATCGCATCCTTCCTGAATTGCCAGAAAAGCTGAATAGCCCTGCCTTGAAACCTGTTGGGGCAGATGATCGAACTTTTCCTCCGCCGGGAAATCGGTATCGATGATGCGATCACGCCCGATGGCACGATTGGCGCGTGCCACCATTTCCGGCAAACGATGATAGGTTTGCGGCCCGAACACCATATCAACCATCGGCTCGCGACGCATCAATTCGGCACCTTCGGCCTGCGCAACACAACCGGCAACGGCGACAATCATCTTGTCCGTTCCGTTCGCTTCCTTGGCTTTTTTGTGTTTGCGGATACGACCCAGATCGGAAAAGACCTTTTCAGAAGCCTTTTCGCGGATGTGGCAGGTATTGAGAATAACCATATCCGCACCTGCGGCGTCGTCGACCGGCTGGTAGCCCAGCGGCGCCAATACATCCTGCATGCGCTGACTGTCATAAACATTCATCTGACAGCCATAGGTTTTTACAAAAAGCTTCTTCGTCACACTCACTTCTGGATCCGTTTTTGCTTTCCCGAATACGCCGAAAAGCGGTGTGAAAGCTCACACCGCAGAACGGACATCTTCGATATCTGAAATTCCGGTTACATGAAACCCAATTCACACAACCCGATTATATGGCAAAACGGTCAGGAACCGAACTGACGATCAGGTCCGAACAAACGAAAGTCTTCGGAAACAATGGCCAGCGGCGAAAAACCGATCAGGTCACCCGAACGTCCATTATCAATCAGCGGAACCGGAACGCCCTGATGCATGCCGGTCAGTGCTGCGTGATGTCCACGCGCAACAGCTGTTTCACACATCCGGGCAAGTTCCTTGCGTGACCCGGCATCTGCCAGCGTCACAGGCGGATGAACAACCAGCTCAACCGTTACTTTGCCAAGCGCCAGAAACTGCCACAAATGCGGCGCCAAGTCCATATCCCCGTACCAGGAATAGAATGCCCGTAAATCACGCCCGATCGGTGCACCGTCAAGACGGGTGGCGGCAATCGAAACCGGTTGGACTTTTACTGGCGATCCATCAGGCATGGTGCGTTCGGCAACACCAAACAGGGTCGATTTGAACGGCAGCACACGGTTGCCGTCGTTGCTGGTGCCTTCCGGGAACAGGATCAGCTTATGCCCGTCGGCAAGACGCTGGGAAATCTGGTCATTCTGTTCGCGTGCACGAACCGGACGACGTTCGACAAAGGTGGATCGCTGCAACTTGGCAAGTGTTCCAAAAACCGGCCAGCTGGCGACCTCGGTCTTGGCAATGAAACTGCCACGAACCAAAGCCCCCAGCACCGGAATATCAAGGTAAGATGCGTGATTAGCCACAATCACACCCGGCCCATCCATCAACTCTGCCCCGGAAACCCGAAGCTCGATATGCAGGATTTTGAGGCAAAGTGCATGATAAACCCGCGGCAGGTCATCAGCCAATCGCAGTCGAAATGCAATCGCCATCACCTGAACCGGGATCAGGATCAAAGTCAGCAGAGCATAGGCCAACAGCCGGATGGCTGCACACGCATAACAGTTCACGATACCCTCGCGGTCCGCTCATAATGCTTGTAGTAACGATCCGTTACCTTTTCCGTCGGTAACACAATGCAGATGTCAGTGGTATTGAACTGATGATCAATCACCGCACCGTCACCAACGAAACCACCCAATCGCAGATAGCCTTTGATCAATGGCGGCAGATCGCGAAGCGCCTGGCGGGCGTCAATTGCGTCGATAGTCGTACGCGCCATTGGTTCGTACCGACCTTCGACCGCACGCGGGCGCATTTCTTCGGGTGCCAGATGGTTGTGATGCAGATAGGTCAGAACATCACCAAACGCATCCGGATCGGTGCCATGGAACGATGCGCAACCAAACATCAGTTTGATATCGTATTTGAAGACATAGGCCGCAATTCCCTGCCAGAGGAGTTGCAGAGTCGGCATGGTGCGGTAGGCTTCCTCGACACAGGAACGACCAAGTTCCATGATCTCGCCATTGCCCTGTGCCGCATCAAGCATCGACTGGATGTGATATTCATCTGCGCTGTAAAAGCCACCGTGCTGATTGGCAACCGACTGACGCAACAGGCGATAGGTTCCAACAACACCGTCAGGTCCCTGTCCGCGATTATGATCGATTACCAGCAGGTGGTCGCACAAAGGATCGTAGTGGTCAAAGTCGCGCTCGGCCGCAGCCATTTCTGCGCTGGGTTTTGCCCCACGCTCCTCATAGAACACCTTGTAGCGAAGTTTCTGGCTGGCGAGGATTTCGTCCTCGGTTTCGGCGAGGCGTACCTCTAGCCGCTGCTGTCGATCGTCGCTCATCGCAACTCCCTTTCGTTCATCTGCGCAGATTTTGCGCAAGTTTCGCATCAGGGGCGAGTGAAGGCTTTGTTAAGAACGCGTAACAGGAATATGAAAAACCACCCGCTCTTGTCGAGCGGGTGGCTTGAAATCTGCGATTTTCGCAACCGGTTTGTCAGAAATCGGTTACTTTTCGTCTTTCATCGGAACGCCGTAAAGCTCCAGACGATGACCAACAAGCTTGAAACCAAGCTCTTTGGCGATCTCTTCCTGAAGCTTTTCGATTTTTTCGTTCGAAAATTCGATCACCTTACCCGACCGCATGTCGATGAGATGATCATGATGTTCCTCGGTCAGTTCCTCGTAACGCGCACGGCCATCGCCGAAATCGTGTTTTTCGAGAATATCCGCCTCTTCAAAAAGGCGAACGGTCCGATAAACGGTCGCAATCGAAATCTTCGGGTCAATTTCCGTCGCCCGGCGATAAACGAGCTCCACATCGGGATGATCTTCTGATTCCGACAGGACTCGGGCAATTACCCGGCGTTGGCCGGTCATTTTCAGACCCGCGTCGATGCACTTCTGCTCGATGGTTGATTCTGCAAGCATAGTCTTGTTTCTCGTTTCCGGTTCCGCCTGTCCCCAAGCCAGGATGCTCCCAGGCTTTTGCTCTCATGTGGGCTAAATATCGAGAAAACTGTCACATATCGCAAGGTACAAATCGCGATATTTTGTTCTCTCCGGCTTGCCTCCCGCCCTATGAAACGCTACTTCACGTTTCCGGTGCCCGATCAGGAGACAGCATATGGACGACACCACGCCCGACCATAAGATTGACATCACAAACGATGTCTGCCCGATGACATTTGTTCGCACCCGGTTGAAACTCGAAACCATGACACAAGGCCAGATTCTGGAAGTCACACTGGGCGCAGGCGAACCATTAAAAAACGTTCCGCGTTCCGTCACCGAAATGGGCGACACAGTCATCGATATTGTCGAACTTGCCAACGCCCCGGAAACATATCGGGTAACCATCCGCAAGGGATGAAACCGATCCGGTGCGCCGTCATCGGCGCTTAGACTATAACAGCTTGGCAGTCAAAACCACACATTTGATGTGGATATATCAAAATAGAATGCATCCAGCTTGCATCAAACATTCCAGCCCAAAACACAAGTTCCAAGATCACGTTCCATAACAAGTGCATCTACCTCGCGGCCGGACTTGCGGCGATAGTATTTTTTACGCCGCCCGATCTCGGTAAAGCCGCAATGACGATAAAGCACAATCGCCGGAGCGTTATCCTCGGCAACCTCCAGCAGGACACGACCGACACCGGTTTCACGCAACCGCTCGAAGACCGCAAACAGCAGCTTTCTGGCCACACCGCGTTTACGGGCTTCTTTGGCTACAACGATGGTGTTGATTTCCGCCTCGTCCAGCACCGCCTGCATCTGAATAAAACCAAGCGGCGTATCAAGCTGGTTTTCCACCTCGTTTCCCGGTGCAAAGGCCAGAAGTCCGAAAGCACCGGGAACATCAAGCAGCGCAATCATCTCGTCTGCCGACCAGTGATCCTGATCTTCGAACCCTTCGGCATGAAGCGCACTGGCAACAGGGCAAAACGCCGCCGTCAGGGGAACGATTTCAATCCTGTCCACAAGTTCCGGCTGACGGGAAGAATGAATCATCCTTCGTCTGCCTGTCTGTTTTTTGCCGGTCCCTGATCCTCGATACGGCGCGCATCGGGCGCACGCAGATACATCGGCACCGGTGGAAGGTTTTCATCCGTCCCCCAACGTGCCGCGGCAATCCGTGCCACATTTCCTGCCCGCGGAAGGCCGGGTGCGGTGCAATCATAAAACGCATCAGGCGCATGGGCAGCGGCGGTCAAAAGGCGCGGGGTCGCATCACCGGCCAGAAGCGTATCACCGGGTGGCGCCATCATCAGTGCCTGTCGCGGAGCAACACATTCCGGTGCACTTAACGGACGTTTCTTGCCATCAAAAGCCTGGGCGAAAATCTCGTTCCGCTTGCTGTCGAGTGCGACCAGAATATTGCGTCCCTGCTGATCGCGTTCGGAAACCCCATAAGCCACCGCCTCAAGCGAACTGACACCGACCACCGGAATTTTGCGCGCCAGTCCCAGTGCACGCGCGGTCGAAAGCCCGATCCGCATGCCAGTAAAGGCCCCGGGTCCAACGGTCACGGCGATGCCGTCAACCTCGTCGAACGTGATGCTTGCCTGGCTAAGGCTTTCGGTAATGAAGCCCATCAGGTTTTCGGCCTGACCGCGTTCCATGTCTTCGTAAAGCTCGCCCTTGACCACGCCATTGATCAGAACGGCTGTTGAAAGCGATGTTGACGCAGTATCGATTGCCAAAAGCGTCGGGCCTGTTTTTTCAATGGCCCCGGATGGCATTTGCGATGCGGTGTGATCTGCGCTATGGGGATTGCTGCGCAACTGACCGGTAAGCATCTTTTTGATGTAATCGGTAAACGACAAGAATAGGGGGCCTCCGGCAATGGCGCTGGTCGAAATTACGCCACAAGAATATGATGTCGAAATCGATATTGTTTATGCCACGGATCGCAATTTCACCGGGGCAACAATTTATTCACGGCCTGCCTGCTATCTTCATCGCGATGCGGCCGACTGCCTGAAAAAGGCTGTCGCCATGGCACGACGTCACGGGAAACGCATTCGCATTCTGGATGCTTTCCGCCCACAAGAAGCCCAGAGGGCCCTTTGGAACCATACACCCAATCCCGATTTCATCGCCAATCCCGATATTGGATCGCCACATGGCCGTGGTGTGGCCATTGATCTAACGCTGTTGGACGAAAACGGCAAGGAACTGGATATGGGGGCAGGGTTTGACGAAATGCATATCCGGTCCTATCACGGGGCGGACGGGCTTTCAAAAGACGCTGAAGCCAATCGTTTGCTGTTGCTTGGCATTATGGTCAGCGCCGGGTTCGAATATTACGATCATGAATGGTGGCACTATCAGTTACCCAACGCGCGCAGCAAATACCCGCTGTTTTCGGACAGTTCCCTGCCACAAAGCATGATGAAATAATATCGGATAGATTCCCCGAATGCGGAATTGATCAATCTAGAGAATTGCGCGTCCGCTTTCAGGATCAAATAGCGACACACGTGCCCCGTCAATCATGATCCGCGCATCAGTGCCGGAACTGAAATGCTGTTCGGGGCCGGTGCGCGCGGTGACTTCCGATCCGGCAACCGCAAGACGGACATACTGATCCGGTCCGGTCGGCTCAGCCAGAAGCACCCGTGCATTGGCCCCAAGATCGTCAAACATCAGATGTTCGGGACGCGCGCCCAAGGTCAGGGGCTGCCCGATCAGATCACATGAGCGGGTAGGCAAATTTGCCAAAGGCAACTGACCAGACCCACCATCGAATGCAATACCGTCGCCATCCTGTACCAGCTTGCCATCAATGAAATTCATGGTCGGGGCCCCGACGAAACTGGCGACAAATTTGTTGGCCGGCCGGCGATAGACATTTTCCGGTGTATCGGCCTGTTGAATGGCCCCCTTGTCCAGTACCACCACCTTGGTTGCCAGCGTCATGGCTTCGATCTGGTCATGGGTGACATAGACTATTGTCCGGCCAAGCCGTTCATGCAGGCGTTTCAGTTCCACACGCATATCGGCACGCAATTTGGCATCAAGATTCGATAACGGTTCATCAAACAGGAAAACCGATGGTTCGCGCACCAGCGCACGGCCGATTGCCACACGCTGCTGCTGGCCACCGGACAATTGCGATGGTTTGCGATCCAAAAGCGGGGTGATTTGCAAAAGTTCACCGATTTCATCGACCCGTTTTTCGATATCGGCCTTGGGCATACCGCGCATTTTAAGGCTAAAACCGATATTCCTGCGAACCGACATGGTCGGATACAGCGCATAGGACTGAAACACCATCGCGATATCGCGTTCGTCGGGTTCCAGTTCTGTCACATCCCGCCCGGCGATGTGAATTGCCCCACCGGTAACGGGTTCCAAACCGGCAATCATATTCAGGATCGTCGATTTTCCACAACCCGATGGCCCCAGCAGAACCAGAAACGCGCCATCCTCGATTTCGAGATTGATGTCCTTCATTACGGTCAGACCGGCATAGGCCTTGGTCACACCACGTAATTCAACGCCGTTCATTTCCGTTATCCTTTCACTGCACCAGCCGCAATTCCGCGAACAAACAACCGCCCCGACAGCAGATAAACCGCCAGTGTCGGAAGCGCTGTCAGCATGGTGGCAGCCATATCCACGTTATATTCCTTTGCGCCGAACTGCGATCCGACAAGGTTGTTAAGCGCAACCGTCATCGGCTGTCCGGATCGCCCGCCAAAGGTCAGGCCCAGCAGAAAATCGTTCCAGATGTATGTGAATTGCAAAATCATCGCGACGCCTAGGATCGGCAACGACAGGGGCAACATCACATGCCAGAACAAGGGCCAGAATCCCGCCCCGTCAATCCGGGCGGCTTTCAGCAGATCCTGCGGAACGGTTTTGAAAAAGTTTCGAAACATCATGGTGGTAAAGGCGACACCCCAGATGACATGCACCAGAACAAGTCCCGGAATTGAGCCAAATATCCCCAATTCACGCACCATGATGATCAGGGGATAAAGTGTGACCTGAGGCGGGATGAACATGCCGATCAGAAGGGCGGCAAACATCAGATTGGCGCCGCGCATCTTCCACGCTGCCAGGGCATAACCCGTCACCGCACCAAGCCCGACCGATAAAAACAGGGCCGGAATGACGATTTTGACCGATGTCAGGAAAGACGATGACAAACCACCGCAATCCTCACCCACAGTCTGGGTACAATCGCCAAACCATGCCTCGCCCCATGCGTCAAAATTTGGTTCTGCCGGCAGAGTAAAGATACTGCCGTCGCGGATTTCATCCATCGATTTCAGCGACGTCGAAACCATGATGAAGACCGGCGCCAAAATCATCAGGGCCGCGATCCCCAGCATCGCGTAAAGCGCAACACGGTTATATCGCATGGTCAATGCCCTCCGCCGTCGCGTGCTTTGCGCAATTCAAAATGGATATAGGGCGAAATGACTGCGATCACGGTACAAAGCAAAACAAACGCACCTGCCGCGCCAAGGCCCAGTTCCTGCCGGTTCAGGATATGATCGACCACAAATTTCGCCGGCAAATCCGATGAAAAGCCCGGACCACCACCCGTCAGGGCGACAACAAGGTCAAAGGCTTTCATGACAATCGCGCTCATCAGGATAAAGACCGTAAAAAACACGGTCCGCATCATCGGCGTAATCACATGCAGATAGACCCGCCAGACCGGGATGCCATCCACCCGGGATGCTTTCCAGATATTGGGGTCGACATTACGCAACCCCGCCAAAAACAGTGCCATGCACAGCCCGACCTGTTGCCAGATCCCAGCAATTGCCAGCGTATAAATCGACCGGTCCTGTCGCACAATCCAGTTGAATTCAAACGTGGTCCAGCCCAGTTCGCGCACTGCATCCTGAAGACCCAGCCCCGGATTCATCACCCATTGCCAGATGACACCGGTAACGATGAAAGACATCGAAAGCGGCAGCATGAAAACCGTGCGAAACATGCCTTCGGCCTTGACCCCGCGATCAATCAGGATCGCCAGCAAATAGCCGAAAACAATACATCCACCGATAAACAGGAAGCCGTGGATGGCGATATTCTGCATCGCCGTCCACCAGCGTTCATTAGCAAACAGACGCACATATTGATCAAACCCAGTAAATTTATAAACCGGTAACAAACGCGAACGCGTCAGCGAGATCACAAAGGTCCAGATGATAAAACCATAGAAACAGACGATGGTAATCGTCATGGCAGGAATCAGCGCCATTTTTGCCGTCCATTGCGGACGCCAGCGCCATCTGCCGTCGTGCGAAGTCTTCAACGCACCCTGTGCCGGTTCGGCCATGAATAATCTCGCTTCTTTGTAAAGGCGCCGCTGCATGAGGCAGCGGCGCACCTGCAAAGTCGTGTCATTCCATCTGCCTTATTTGGCGTAGGAAATCGCCTGACGGAATTCTTCCTGTCCCTGTTCCGGGCTCATGTCAGCACTGTTCCAGAAATTGGAGATACTGTCATCAATTGCCCCGGAAACGGCACTGGGAACGCCAAACAGTCCGGTACTGACCAGATGGGTTTTCTTGTCCTGCAATGTTGCCATGGCTTTTTGTGCACAGGCATCGAAACTGTCACCCGACACGTCAAGAAGGGCAGGGATCGAGCCCTTTTTCTTGTTAAAGGCAATCTGAACATCGGGTTCAAGCATGACCTCGGCCATCTTTTGCTGGGCAGCCTGGGCTTCGTCACCGTCCATGGCGGAAAAGGCAAAGGCATCAACCGTCATGATATAGGCGGTATCAATAGCCGGGGCGAAGGCGCAGCCAACCGTTGTACCCGGTTCGACCCCGGCAGCAATGATTTCACCTTTGGCCCAGTCGCCCATAAACTGAAACGCCGCATCGCCGCGAATGACCATATTGGTCGCCTCGTTCCAGTTCCGGCCCGGGCTTGCTTCATCGACAAAGGGTTTAAGCGCTGCAAAGGTTTCAAACACCTTGCGCATGGTGTCGGATGCCAAAAGTTCATTATCCAGCGTGCTGTATAGCTGGGCGTAAAATTCACGTCCGCCAACACCCAGAAGGACACTGTTAAACAGGATACGTTCCTGCCACGGCTGCCCGCCAAGACCGATCGGGACAATGCCCGCATCTTCAAGCTTTTTGGCCGCATCAATAAATTCCGGCCAGCTTTTTGGCACCTCGATCCCGGCTTTTTCAAGCGCTTCGGTATTGTAAAACATCCAGTTTTCACCGTGGATGTTGATCGGCGCCGCGATGTAATCACCATCATATTTTGCCGCCTGAACGATCAGCGGCGGCAGCTTTTCATCCCAGTTTTCTTCCTCGGCCACCGCATTCACATCGGCCAAAAGCCCCTGGTCGGCCAGTTCACGCAATTGCTGCCCGATGGAAAACTGGAAAACAGTCGCCGGATCGCCGCCCAGCATGCGGTTGACCGCAGCCGCGCGGGCATTGCCGCCACCGGCAATCGGTGTATCGACCCATTTGCCGCCCTGCGCCTCGAAAGCCGCACGAATTTCGCCCAAGGCAGCCTGCTCGCTGCCCGAGGTCCACCAGTGCAGAACTTCGGCTGTCTGGGCGTGAAGCGCACCGACAGAAACACCGGCGCTCAGAAATGTCGCGAGTGCTGCGACCTTTGAAAATTTCTTCATAACGGATGTCCTCCCTAATGGATACGTTCGCGCCCGACTTCTTGATGGTCGAAAATTCGTAACGTTTCGATTTTTTTGATAGGCGCTTTATTCACTCTTGTCAATCAACAAAACCCGGCCATAATAAGGCGAAATCAATTCGGCATTATTTTTTTGCCGAAATTTCCGAAACGTTACGATTTTGGATCTGCCAACGAATGCGATCCGCGACAGGGCAAGGAAACAACCATGACCAAACCTTTTCCCAACGGTTTCCGCTGGGGTGTCTCGACCTCAAGCTATCAGATTGAAGGCGGCGCGAGCGACGACGGGCGCGGCGACAGCATCTGGGATACCTACTGTGCAACACCCGGCCGGGTTGCCAATGGCGATAACGGCAGTGTCGCCTGCGACCATTATCATCGCTGGGCCGAAGATCTTGACCTGATCAGGGGGCTTGGTGCCAAACATTATCGATTTTCGGTGATGTGGCCGCGTGTCATTCCGAACGGCACGGGCAAAGTCAATGAAACCGGCATGGCATTTTACGACCGGTTAATTGACGGCATGTGCGAACGCGGCCTTGATCCCTGGTTATGCCTGTATCACTGGGACCTGCCGCAGGCATTGCAGGACCGCGGCGGTTGGACCAATCGCGACATTGTCGATTGGTTTGGCGACTATACCGAGTTGCTGGTGACGCGATTTGGCGACCGGGTCAAATCATGGGTTACGTTTAACGAACCCAACGTTGTGGCGTGGGTTGGCCACGAAGAAGGCCGCCACGCACCGGGAATTACCGACCCGCGCGCGGCAATGCGGGCCGCCCACCATCTGAATATGTGCCATGCCCGTGCGACCCGCGTGATCAAGCATCACTCTTCGGATGTACCAGTCGGATTCGTTTTGCCGATGCACAAGGCCTATACGCTGCCGCATCGGCGCGAACAGGATGCCCACCTAATCGATCTGTTCGAGGCCAAATGGAACGGCATCTTTCTTGATCCGGTTTATTACGGTCGATATCCCGAGCTGATCATTGATCGAATGGAACCGCACATTCAGGATGGTGACCTTGAAGCGGTCAAGACCAAAGTCGATTTTCAGGGGCTGAACCAGTATTTCCCGAGCTATATCGAAGCCGCCGAAGGGCGCGCATGGCCATTCAAACATGCCGAACCGCCGAGATATTTCCGCCGTACGGAAATGGGATGGGCGATTGACGGTGACTGCTTCTATCGCACCATGAAAATCCTGCAGGAAAACTATGGCAACCCGCCGGTTTTCGTGACCGAAAATGGCGGTGCCTTCACGGACGTTCCCGGCCATAATGGTTATATCGACGATCAGGACCGCATTGCCTATTACCACGAGTATCTTTCGGCCCTTTTGCGGGCGGTGGAAGAAGGCGCAAATGTGCAGGGATACATGCCCTGGTCGTTGCTGGATAATTTCGAATGGGCCTACGGCTATGAAAAACGGTTCGGGTTGGTGCATGTCGATTACGACACACTCAAACGCACGCCGAAGGCATCCTATGACTTCATGCGTCGCGTGATCGAAAGCAACGCATTGCCTTAACCGCAAACGGGCGATTAGATTGTCCGCCAAAGAATAAATGAACGGACCTGTATATGTCAGCCACCCGCCCGAACCTTCGCACCATCGCCGATCGTCTTGGCCTGTCGGTCACGACGGTCTCGCGTGCATTGAAAGACGGGCCGGAGGTCAAACCCGATACGGTCGCCCGCGTCAAAGCCGCGGCGACCGAAATCGGCTACCATCCCGATGCCCGCGGCGTCATGCTGCGCACTGGCAAGACGATGCAGGTCTGTTCTATCCTGTATTCCCCGGAAGTCGGCGATTACGGCGACCCGGGTTTTCTGGCTCAGGTTGAAAGCCTCGCCAAGGGGCTGGAGGCCGATCATTACTCATTGGTCGTTCTTGCCCAGACCAGTAGTGAAGACCCGCTTGAACCCGTACGTCGCGTTCATACGCAGCATATGGCCGACGCAGTTGTATTTTCGCGCACGACCCTGCAGGACAGCCGCGCCAAATACTGCCTGCAACATGACTTTCCCTTTGTCAGTTTTGGCCGGACGGAACTTTTAACCCCGCATGCCTTTGTCGATCATGACGATGAACAAGCGGCTTATGATGCGGTCAAACGCCTGATTGATGATGGCCATCGCAAAATCGGCATGATTGATCCGCCCGAAGATCTGACTTTTTTTGGCTATCGCAAACGCGGTGCGCGGCGCGCGATGATCGAGGCAGGACTTGATCCAGAAAGCCTGATCTGGATGACATCGGACGTGTCCGTCCGTGCCGCGCGCGAAGCCACTATCCGCCTGCTTACCAATCAGCGCGATGCAACCGCCGTGGTGTGCGCCAGCCAGATGACCATGATTGGTGCGCTGGAGGCATTGCTGGAACTGGGCATGGACACGATACGGGACGGGATCGGTATTGTCGGTTTTGGCGGCATGCCGTTTCGCATGCTGTCCAGACAGAAGCTCGCCTATTACTACCAGCCACAACGCAAGGTCGGTAAAGTGCTTTCGGAACATTTGCACGACCTGATGACCGGCACCCCGGCAGAAGAACTGCAAACGCTTTTACCCTATCGACGGATCGACGATCTTGCCGCCTTCCGCGAGGGAGAGGATTTCTGATCAAACCCGACTATCCCTGTTTGTCTTCCTTGATATCCTCGACGGTTTGCTCGTTGCCCAGAAGGCGAACCAGCATAAGTTCGAACGGTTTCAAGGCGATCAGGACAATCAGCGTCAGGACCGTCGCAATCACCACCACATGCCAAGCCGCCAGAGCACATGCGATACCAAGGGCAGCCGTGATCCAGACGGTGGCCGCCGTTGTCAGGCCGCTAACCGACATGTCTTTTGGCTGGCGCAGGATCACACCCGCCCCGATAAAGCCGATCCCGGTCAGAACGCCTTGCAAAATCCCCTGCACGACGCGCGATAACGCATCGGGATGATCGATCAGATCCTGAAAATGGACCGCAACAACCGACACCACAGCCGCGCCAAGCGCAACCAGCGCCAATGTGCGCATGCCGGTCGGCTTGCCATTCACATCACGGTTCAAGCCGATCACCATTCCGATCACGGTTGCCGCACACAGCCGCAAAACCATATCAATCACGCCGATATCGAAATATCGCTCAGCCGTTGCAAAATAGGGAAGGTCGGTCATGCCCATATCCAGTTCGCGTTTCAATCTGTTTGATATACAGACCGAAACGCCTACTGTTCGCGCATTGTTCCGCCAACGGCAAATCGGGCACCGCGATATCAATCAGCCTTGTGGCACGGCGCCATCTTCAATCCCTTTGGCTTCAGTCATCAACCAGTCAAAGAATCGTAAAATCCGCGGGTCGCGCCCCGGTCTATCTAACGTGATCAGGACGTAATCATAGCCGGTAGGTGCCATACCATGCGGGGCGATCAGCCGCCCTGCCACCAGATCATCATAAACCAGAGGCAAGGACCCGATTGCGGTCCCCAAACGATTGGCGGCTGCCTGAAGCGTAAAAAAGAAATGGTCAAAATATTGCTCGCTTGCCGGGCTAGCATTGCTTCCACTCGCCCGTTTCCAGACATCCCAGGCGTCAGGTCGCGTGCGACTGTGTAACCAGCGGGCATTTGACAAATCGCGAGCCAGAATGTTTTCCCAACAATCCGGGTCACAAACCGGCCCGGCAAATTCCGGCCAAAGGCGCGTTACCTCGTAATCCCCGCCGATACCGAAATCAGCCCGCCGGATTGCCACATCGCATCCCTCAACCAGCAGATCAACCGGGCCACCAGCCAGCCGTAGATCGATATTCAAGTCAGGATTGGATTCGCGAAACGCGCCCAGCCTTGGCATTAACCAGCGCATGGCAAGGCTGGACTCGCACGACACCGACAGGATCGGCGATGCACTATCATGGCGGTGAATTTCTTCGATAGCGCCATCAAGCCCGTCCAGTGCGGTTGCCACCGACTTCAAAAGCCTTTCGCCTGCCTGAGTTAACCAGACACGCCGATTACGACGAACAAACAGATCAATACCCAACCGTTCCTCGATCTGCGCCACGGCGCGACTGATCGCCCCGTGCGTCAGGTGCAATTCCTCGGCAGCACGCGAAAAGCTTTGGTGTCGCGCTGCTGCCTCAAAGGCGGGCAAAGCGGCAAGGGGTGGCAGATTGCGTTTTCTGTGAATATTACTCACGAAATTTCCTACGAATTTTCGATTTTCTGGCGATCTTTTCAATTTGATACTGAATAATCTCACAGATCAAGGACCACGAACATGCCAGCCATTGCTCAGATCGAAGTCATTGCCGTCGCCATTATCACCATTCTTGCCGTTATCAGCCCCGGGCCGGATTTCGCCATGGTGACGCGTATTGCACTTGCACGTGGTCGTCGCGCTGGTGTGTTGTGCGCTATCGGGATCGGCAGCGGTGTTTCGGTACATCTTACCTATACGCTGATCGGGCTTGGCGTTGTGTTTGCCAGTAATGTCTGGGTTCTGACCAGCTTACGCTATCTGGGTGCTGCCTATCTGATATGGCTGGGAATATCGGCACTTTGGCCGGATATACGGGCCTTATTGGCGAAAAATCCAACCGAAATTCAGACTCAAATGGCAAACAAAAACATCAACAAGCCGAAAGCGAATCATAAACGGAATGGATCCGCGTTCTGGGTCGGTTTTGTCTGCAATGCCCTGAACCCCAAGACGATGCTGTTCATCGTTTCGTTGTTCAGTCAGGTCATTTCTCCCGATACACCGGTTTTGATGGAGATCGGATACGGTTTTTATATCGCAGCATGCCACATGATCTGGTTTGCGCTGGTCGCGGTTGCGTTGACATTGCCTTCGGTGCAAGCGCGCATCGCAGCCATCAAAATCTGGATCGAACGTGGTGTGGGATTGTGCCTTGCCGGACTTGGCATCAAGCTACTAACAAGCACCAACTGAATTCATCAATGTTTCTTAGATAAAAAGCATTTCGCCCTGTTGACGGGCGTCATTAAGGAACGTTACCACGCCGCCCGTCTCGATTTTGAGCTCTTCACGCTTTGCTTCGTTTTCCAGACCAAGCGCGCGAAGGCCCATGTCGCAAACCATGAACTTACCATCCAGCGCCACACAGGCCGACAGCAGTTCCTCGAACGTGCCGATGCCGCGTGTGGAATAGCTGAGATCAATCGAGGTAGCCGTTGCCCCTTCGGCCTCGGTCCGCAAGTGACGCCAGCCCGAAGGGGCCAACACGGCGCGACTGGCTTCCATCGTAAAAAACAGGGTTGCCTCGCGCCCGGATGCAAGTGCTGCCGATGCCATTACGAGTGCGTAATGAACCTTTTCAAAGCTGCCGGAAAACACCACCAGCGACAGTTTCTTCGGGCTTTCGGACTGGTTGGCGTTTTCAGTGCTCATGAATGGACAGGTCCTTGATGCTGGCATTTTCGGAACAAAGCGGGCAGCCCGGATCACGCGGGACTTTGATCTTTCGGAAGGATGCACCAAGTGCATCGACAATCACAAGCCTGCCGGACAGACCATCGCCAATCCCCATCAATTCCTTGAGGATTTCGGTTGCCTGAATCCCGCCAATCATTCCCACGACCGAGCCCAGGACACCGCCCTGGGCACAGGACGGAATGGCGTCTTCGGGCGGTGGACTGTGATAGATGCAGCGATAACAGGGATGCGGATCGCCCTGATGCGCCTTGAATGTCGCAACCTGGCCGTCAAACCGGAGGGCCGCACCCGATACCAGCGTTTTGCCCGCAAAATAGCACGCATCGTTTAGAAGGAATCGTGTTTCGAAATTGTCCGACCCATCGGCAATCACATCATAACCCGCAATCAGGTCCATAACATTGGACGCATCAAGCCGCACATTATGCGTCTGCACACTGATTTCCGGGTTCATATCAAGCATGGTCGACTTGGCACTTTCGACCTTGGGCGAGCCCAAGTCTTTCATACCATGCGCGATCTGACGCTGCAGATTGGAAAGTTCGACCCTATCGGCATCGACGATCCCGATGGTACCGACCCCGGCTGCCGCCAGATACATCGCCAAGGGCGATCCAAGTCCGCCTGCGCCCACAATCAAAACCCGCCCGCGCTTCAGCTTCATTTGGCCTGTGCCGCCAACATCCTTCAGGACGATATGCCGGGCATAACGCTGCACTTCATTTTCGCTGAAATCAAAATCACTCACAGGCGGTTTCTTTCATTCGGTCCAAACGATCTGCCATTGCATATAGCGCGCATGCCACAGACAAGAAAGGCCCGGAAAATTCCGGGCCTTTTTTACAAGATACTCGGTCAGCAAAACCGAATTACTGCAGACCTTCGAACAGCGGGGTCGACAGGTAACGCTCGGCAAAGCTCGGGATGATAACCACAATGCGCTTGCCTTCGTTTTCCGGCAACTGACCCAACTCGATACCAGCGGCAACAGCCGCGCCGGACGAAATGCCGGTCGGCAGGCCTTCAATGCTTGCGAGTTTGCGCGCAGTGGCAAAGGCTGTTTCGTTTCCGATCGTCATGACCTTGTCGATCACATCGGTATGAAGGTTGCCCGGAATGAAACCGGCACCAATGCCCTGGATTTTATGCGGGCCCGGTGCACCACCGGAAATAACCGGGCTGTCTTCCGGTTCAACCGCAACAATCTGGATATTCGGGTTATGCTTTTTCAGGACTTCACCAACACCGGTCAATGTCCCGCCGGTACCGACACCGGCAACAAAGATATCGATCTTGCCGGCGGTATCCTTGATGATTTCCTCGGCAGTGGTATTGCGATGAATTTCCGGGTTTGCCGGGTTTTCAAACTGCTGAAGCATGATCGCGCCATCAATCTCGGCAACCAGTTCCTCGGCACGGGCAACCGCCCCCTTCATGCCCTTGGCAGCCGGGGTCAGGTCGATCTGCGCGCCCAGAAGCATCAGCATCTTGCGGCGTTCCAGCGACATGCTTTCAGGCATGGTCAGGATCAGTTTATAACCCTTGGCCGCCGCCACGAAAGCTAGCGCAATACCGGTATTACCTGAAGTCGGTTCAACCAGCGTCGCACCAGGTTTGATGCGTCCTGATTTTTCGGCATCCTCGATCATTGCGAGACCGATACGATCTTTGACCGAGGCCAGCGGGTTGAAGAATTCAAGCTTGCCAATCAGGTCTGCCTTCACACCCTCGGCCGCCGCCAGACGTGAAAGACGAACCAGCGGCGTCGCACCGATGGTGTCGATGATGCTGTCGTAAATCTTGCCGCGAAACTCAGTCATGTTTTCCTCGCAATTTCTTGTAATTTAAAACCAACCACATTCTGATTTTGTATTTATCCCGTTTAACACCCAAGTCAATCGGGTTTAAACAGTTTTTACGTAAATCCCGGTTGGGCTGGTTTCCTGATGCCTGTGTATCAGATGTGAACCGCAGCGGATTCTTGTGGTTTAACGATACAACAATCCGCAGCCTGTTCCGACGATTAAATGATGAAATCCGGGGATTCCTCGATCCCGCTTCGCAGACCAGCGTCACGTGCTCTATTACATAAATCTTCGACCGTGATCCGGGTCAGCGACACCATCATTTCGTCCTGTAATTCACGCCAAAGCGGGCGCACGACTTCCTTACCCAACGGAGATCCTGCCGGATCCTCGATCGGGTCATCGGATGTTTCCATCGACCGGATGACCGACACGATATCGGCAAGGGTGATACGACGACGTTCACGTGCCAGACGATAGCCGCCACGCGGACCACGCACACCGACAAGAATGTCGGCACGCACCAGCTGCTGCAAAGTCTGTTCAAGATAGCGTTTCGGAATACCCTGGCGCGCGGTGATGTCACGGCTTTGCACTGGCTCACCTGCGGCGTTATAGGCAATGTCCACCACCGCCTCGATGGCAAACAGCATCTTCTTTGACAGTTTTAACATCGTTTCTTTCATACTCCCCTTGCGGTCCCGTCGATCCCCCCGGAAGTACCGGGACCAGCCATTTTCAGAGTTCACAAGGCAGCAACATCACCAACCGACCCATATTCCTCGGTGATATTGCTGCTGCCTTTAACGGTAATCAGTCCGTTTTACCTACCGGTGCGGCAACACCGGTCGATCCGAAACCACCGGCACCACGCGCCGTTTCATCCAGATCGGCAACCGCATTCCATGCCACCTGCGTCACCGGCGCGACCACAAGCTGGGCAATGCGCATACCACGTTCGATGGTAAATGCCTCATCCCCATGATTGATCAGGATCACTTTGATTTCGCCGCGGTAATCAGCGTCAATCGTTCCCGGGCTATTAAGAACCGTCACACCGTTCTTCGCCGCCAACCCCGAACGCGGACGAACTTGCGCTTCAAACCCGGCTGGCAGGGCAATCGCGATTCCGGTTTCGACCATGGCCCGTTTACCCGGCGCGATCACAAGCGTATCGTCAATCGCCGCCTGCAGATCGACGGCCGCCGACTGTGCGGTGGCATAGTCAGGCAGCTGGAAATCTGCACCATGGGGCAACTGTTTCAGATCGACAGTCAAACGCGTCATAAAAGTTCCTTGTCTTCATATTTCTGGCTGCACGCCTTGGACATGCAGCGGGTTATCAAACTATTCAAATCAGGCAAAATGCCGGGAAATCCGTTGCACAAGCGCACGTGCGACACCGGCCTTGCCCTGCCGGGGCCAGACCTCGTCACTGGCACCATCCGCGCCGGAAATCAGGAAAACTTCATTGTGATCACCACCAAAGGTGCCCGCACTCGGTGCCACATCATTGGCAAGAATCCAGTCGCATCCCTTGCGCGCCCGCTTGGCGCGGGCATGTTCGATGACATTTTCTGTTTCGGCTGCAAAACCAACAACCAAATCCGGGCGTTTTGGCCCTTTCTGGCTGATGGTTGCCAAAATATCCGGATTTTCCGAAAGCTTCAGGTCCGGAATTACACCCGACCCATCTTTTTTTAGTTTTTGACCGGCTTCTGCGGCCACACGCCAATCGGCAACCGCGGCGGCACATACCGCAATATCGGCAGGCAACGCAGCCTGCACAGCATCCAGCATCTGCCGGGCCGTTTCGATCCGCACAACCTTGACCCCCGTCGGATCAGGCAAGCTGACCGGTCCGCTCACCAGCGTCACATCGGCTCCAGCAACAGCAAGTGCCGCGGCTATTGCATGACCCTGCTTGCCCGACGACCGGTTGGCGATGTATCGCACCGGATCAATCGCTTCGTGTGTCGGACCGCTGGTCACAACTGCCTTTCTCCCAGCAAGCGGCTTTCTGGCTGGCTGACCTTCCAGAAAATCAACAACCGCCGCAATAATTTCGGCAGGTTCCGCCAGACGGCCCGATCCGGTTTCACCGCATGCCAAATCACCCGTCGCCGGACCAACCCGCATTACACCGCGTCCTTCAAGAGTCGCGATATTTGCCTGTGTTGCTGCGTGATTCCACATTTCGACATTCATCGCCGGTACAACCATCACCGGCTTGTTGGTCGCAAGCAGGGCCGTCGTCGCCAGATCGCCCGCCTGTCCAGTCGCCATTTTGGCAAGAATATCCGCACTTGCCGGGGCGACCAGCACAAGGTCAGCCTCACGCGACAGGCGGATATGGCCCATTTCGGCCTCATCGGTCAGGGAAAAAAGATCCTGATAAACCTTGTTCTCGGTCAGGGCGGCCACCGAAAGCGGGGTTACGAATTCCGCACCGCCTTTGGTCAGGATCGCTCGGATATTGATCTCCCGGTCGCGCAAGCGTCGGATCACCTCAAGAACCTTATAGGCAGCAATGCCGCCCGAGATGATCAGAAGGATATTTTTTCCTGCTAGCACTGTGGTTACCAACTATTTACGTTGAAGAAGTGTGGTTAACCTACCTTCTCCGTTGATCCCGTGCAAGCGTCCAAAATGATCAGAAAAAACGCCACAGGTTCGTAAAACCCATGGCGTTATTTTACTATTCATTTTCAACAATTTATCACGGAACGGTATAAAGCATTCCGAACCAGCGCCACCGGCCATTCGGCCCCATCGAGGTGCAATTGATCCGCCACCGTCCTGACGAAACCGGGGCATCCAGCCGAATTTCAACCCGTTCTTCGCCTAGCCGGTTCATGGTCGGTTCACCCTCCGACGGGTAGCAGGCGACATCACCTGTCTTTTCCTTCAATGTGAACCCAAACGCTGGCGGGTTACGTTCCAGCGTATAATTTGGCGGGGTTACATCGCTGACCGGTAGTGGCAATGAATTGGCTGCCAGCGTAAAACGGTCCATCTCGCCATAATTCTCGTTCATCGCAAAACGCGGCAGATACATTATATCCGATTCTGTGCTCACGGCACCACTTTGCTGGCCAAATGCCGCCTTGTAACCGGCCTCCTTGACCGCCGCGATCACATCATCACTGGCTTCCCCGTAAGGATACGCAAAAATGTCCGGAACAAAGCCTAGTTCTTCCTTGAAGCGCCGGGCAGAATGCGCAAGTTCCGCTTTCACTTCCTCGACCGACAAGCTCGGCAAATGCGAATGATGCTGGCTGTGGCCGCCAATGGTAACCCCGTCTTTGACCATCTCGCGCAACATGTCCCAGGTCATGTAATTCTCGTACCCGGCATCGACCTGCTCACTCGAAACAAATATTGTCATCGGCAGGTTGTGCTTTTTAAACGCTGGCCACGCAACATCATACACAGACCGGTAAGCATCATCGACGGTGATACCGATAGCGTAATCAGGCAATCCTTTGCCGTTTTGCATGGCATCGATGATTTCGGGGACACCCATCACCGTGTATTTTCCGTTTGTCAGCTCGCGAATATGTGCTTCAAATTGCGGCCCGCGAATATTGGTCGACGGGTAATCGGTTTCCGCAAACCGGTGATACATGAAGACAACGGCCGAGTTTGCATTACCTGACGGTGATTCTGCGGACGTGGTTGCACCACTTGTGCTGGCTTCCTGCGCAATCCCCGGCGAAACTCCAACCGTCAGGCCAATCGCAAAGGCCGCACCAAATACCATGCAACGAAACATATTCACGCCATTGGCGCACACAACAGCGTCAGAATTTTGCTGCACATTGGTCTGTGATTGCATTGCCACATCCATCTTTATTTGCGACCCCACTCATTGGTCACTGCAGCCCCCAAAACCACAGCCTTGATTTCATGGTTTCCGGTAATTGTGTTTTTTGTGAACCTACCAGCGAACCAATTGTTTTTCCACAATTTCGTCACTGCGCTTGTGTATAGTCCTCCGTAGCCTAACTTCAGGATACCTGTTTCAACCGCAGCATTAACGGAGATTCGCATGCTTGATTCCGACGCACTCGACATCCTTTTCAACAAAGCCCGAACCCACAATTGCTGGCAGGATCGTGACGTCGATACGGCTCTGCTAAAAAAGGCATGGGACCTTACCGTCATGGGTCCGACCAGTGCGAACTGCGAGCCGATGCGGATTAAGTTCGTCAAATCACCCGAAGCCAAGGAACGGCTGAAACCTGCACTTTCCGAAGGAAATCTTGAAAAAACCATGGCAGCACCGGTGACTGCCATTATCGCCCATGACATGGAATTCTATGAAAAACTGCCGCAACTCTTCCCGCATACAGATGCGAGATCGTGGTTTGCCGGCAAGGATGACGCAATTGCCGCTACCGCATTTCGCAATGGTACGCTACAGGCCGGTTATTTCATTATTGCGTTGCGGGCTATGGGCCTTGATTGCGGCCCGATGTCAGGTTTTGACAATGCCAAGGTCGATGCCGAATTTTTTGCCGGTACCCCGGTCAAAAGCAATTTCCTGATCAATATCGGCTATGGTGATGCGTCAAAACTGTTTGCCCGCAGCCCACGTCTTGCGTTTGACGAAGGAGCCGAAATTCTCTGATTTGCTATCGGAGGTCAAAACCGACGCGGGACAACGGCGTTAACGCATTTGCATATTTATTGGCAAACCCGGCTTATACGCATGTATGATCACGGTTCAGACGACGTATTTTTTCAAGCTTTTCCGATGCTTGAAAACTGTCATCTAACTTTTATTTGATCTTTACTGGCGCATAATCATTTTAGTCCAAATTTTTTGCATGCGTTAACGCGTACCGGCACAGATCCCCAACATCAGGAGCATCCGTTGGGCTTTCGCCAATTGTTAATGACCGCATTTGCGGTTGGATTCCCGACTGCCACGATATTTATCATTCTGGCGGCGATGGAATTGCTTGGCTGGGGCACGGCGATCCTGTGTGCAACGCTGGCATGGCTTGGCATTGCCGGGGTCCTGCGCATCTATTTTGGCGATTTGCGCCGTGTAGCACGCTACGCCATGGCTTTGCGTGACAAGTTCCGTGGCACACCGCCACAGCATCTCTCTTTCGGTGCCGCGTCCGAACTATCGTCTCTTTATACCCAGATCGCCAGCACGTTTCGCGAACGCATCGCCCATCTCGAAGCCCAGACCAGTACGGATGCCGAAATTCTCGACCACCTGCCAAACCCGGTGGTGATGGTGAACCGGCAACGCGTTGTTACCGGCTTTAACCAGGCAGCGCGTGGCCTATTCCACAATTTGGAAATCGGTCGTGATCTGACACGCTATATCCGCGATCCGATCCTGCTGGACGCCTTTGATGATGTCGCGGGCGAACGCGAGCAGATGAAACATGCCGAATTTGTACTGGCAAGTGATGCCCATCGTCATTTCGATGTGCTAACCGCACGGTTGCCCGCCGCAACCGGCGACCGGAACTTTGTTCTGTCCTTCTCGGACCTGACCGAACTTCGCAAGCTTGAACAAATGCGTGCCGATTTCGCAACCGATGCCGGGCATGAATTGCGCACACCACTTTCAGTGTTGCTGGGCTTTATCGAAACGCTTGAAGGCCCAGCCAAAGATGATCCCGATGCCCTGAACCAGTTCCTGCCGGTCATGCGTGATCAGGGACAGCGCATGCAGCATCTGATCGAAGATTTGCTGTCACTCGCCCGGATTGAGTTGAACGAACATACTCCGCCATCCGATGACTGCGATATCGGCAGGATCATCGACAAAGTCGCACAGACTCTCGCCATGAAAGCCGAAGCGAAAGGCATGGAAATCAAGGTTTCCTGCGAACTCGACAACACGGAAATTGTTGGCGAGGAAAAGGAAATGACGCAGGTTTTCGTCAATCTGGTCGAAAATGCCATCAAATACGGTCACCCGAAAACCAGTATTGATGTCTCGATCACATTGGCCAAAAACACCCCCGGTGCATTAGCCCGTTACCGGCATGACCGTGTTCTGGCCGTCGCCATTCGGGATCATTCAGACGGGATCGCACGCGAACATCTGCCACGCCTGACCGAACGGTTTTACCGAGTGGATACGGCGCGGTCGCGGGCCGTTGGCGGCACCGGTCTTGGTCTTGCCATCGTTAAACATCTGGTGCAGCGCCACCGCGGCACAATGACTATCGACAGCGAACAGGGTGTCGGATCGGTCTTTACGGTCTATCTGCCTGCCAAGGCCAGCGATAATATCCGAACCTTGCATCGAGCCTGATTCAGGGAAGACCTGAATATCTCGCATAAAATAAAAAGACCGGCATTTTTATGCCGGTCTTTTGTTTTTCGCTATCGCCAAGGATCAAAGAATGAATTTCGAAAGGTCTGCATCCTTGGCAAGCTCATCGACCTGTTCGCGGACGTAATTCGCATCAATCTTGACCGTCTCACCACCCCGGTCGGTCGCGGTAAAGCTGATGTCATCCAAAAGCTTTTCCAACACCGTATGCAGTCGACGTGCGCCGATATTTTCCACGGTTTCATTGACGCTGGCCGAAATGCGGGCAAGTTCATCAACTGCATCGTCGGTAAATTCCAGCGTAACATCCTCGGTTTTCAACAATGCGACATACTGTTTGATAAGGGACGCTTCCGGTTCCATCAGAATACGGCGGAAATCTTCCTCGGTCAGGGCTTTCAGCTCGACCCGGATCGGCAACCGGCCTTGCAATTCCGGCAGCAGGTCAGAAGGCTTTGCCAGATGGAATGCACCTGAACAGATAAACAGGATATGATCGGTCTTGACCGTGCCATGTTTGGTCGAAACACTTGTACCTTCGATTAGCGGCAGCAAATCACGCTGGACACCTTCGCGCGATACATCGCCGCCGCGTTCGGATCGTGCTGTGATCTTGTCGATCTCGTCAAGGAACACGATGCCATTCTGCTCGACATTCTCGATCGCCTCGGCGGTGACCTTGTCCATATCCAGAAGCTTGTCGCCTTCCTCGTCGATCAAACGTTCAAACGCTTCCTCGACGGTCATGCGTTTTGGTTTGGTCTGACCGCCGAATGCCTTGCCAAACACGTCCGACAGGTTAAGCATCCCCATCTGTGCCCCCGGCATCCCCGGAATATCGATGGTCGGCAACGAGGATGAACTGCTTTCCTGGACATGGATTTCAATCTCCTTGTCCTGCAATTCGCCTTCGCGCAGCATCTTGCGGAATTTCTGGCGGGTATCGGCCGATGCATTTTCACCAACCAGACCATCCAGAATGCGTTCTTCGGCTTGCATTTCCGCCTTGGCACGGACTTTCTTACGCATGCTTTCGCGCGTAAGGTCCAACGACACTTCCAGAAGGTCGCGAACGATCTGTTCGACATCACGGCCGACATAACCGACTTCGGTGAATTTGGTGGCTTCGATCTTGATAAACGGGGCTTCTGCCAGTTTCGCAAGACGCCGGGCAATTTCGGTTTTACCGACGCCGGTCGGGCCGATCATCAGAATGTTTTTGGGCAGCACTTCATTGCGCATATTGTCGTCAAGTTGTTGACGCCGCCAGCGGTTGCGCAAGGCAATGGCGACCGCGCGCTTGGCATCTTTCTGACCGATAATATGGCGATCCAGTTCGGAAACGATCTCGCGCGGGCTGAAATGTTGGGTCATTAAATTTATCCGTTAGTTCTTGCGACGGAAATGCGATGTCAGGCCCGAAACGGCACCCTTATTTCGCATCCTCGATCTTTTCCAGCGTGACGCTGTCATTGGTGTAAACACAGATATCACCGGCAATCGCCATGGCTTTGCGGGCAATTTCCTCGGCACTCAGGTCCAGATCAATCAGAGCCCGTGCGGCGGCAAGCGCATAGTTCCCGCCCGATCCGATGGCAATAATGCCGTCTTCGGGTTCAAGCACATCACCCATCCCGGTCAGCACCAGCGAAACATCCTTGTCGGCCACCGCCATCATTGCTTCAAGCTTGCGCAGATAACGATCCGTGCGCCAATCCTTGGCCAGTTCAACACAGGCGCGCATGGTCTGGCCCGGATGACGATCCAGCTTGGCTTCAAGACGTTCCAAAAGGGTAAAGGCATCCGCCGTTGCCCCGGCAAATCCGACGATGATCTCGCCTTTCTGGCCGATGCGGCGCACCTTGCGGGCGTTACCCTTGATTACGGTCTGGCCCAAAGAAACCTGACCATCACCGGCAACCACCACTTCATTGCCCTTGCGCACTGACAGAATCGTCGTGCCATGCCAGCTCGGCTGCGATTGTTCGCTCATAAATAATCCCTAGATTTTCATCCAATGCATTCGATCAAGAGTTAGCACGCACAACCGCCCGGTCAAGGGCCAAGCCCCGCGAACCACAATTGCCGATTCACAAACACTGTTTCAAAGCGAAAGAGGTTAAAAAATTCAGGGCGTATCGCCGCCACATGCTTTACCCTTGGTCGATAAAAGAATTTCAAAGAATGAAGGACGATAGTCATGAGCAATCCCGACCTTGCCCACACCCATCTTGGCAAATGCATTATGGCCGGTCAGGGCAGGATCAAGGCCGATCTGGTCCTGCGCAATGTCAGATTGCTTGATGTCATCACCGGCAAAGTAACTGAAACCGACATTGCCATTGTCGGCGACCGGATTGTCGGCACCCACGCCAAATACGAAGGTGATCGCGAAATTGACTGTACCGGCAAATTCGCCGTTCCGGGCTTCATCGACACGCATCTGCATATCGAAAGCTCGCTCGTCACACCGCTTGAATTTGATCGCTGCGTCTTACCGCATGGTGTGACCACGGTCCTGTGTGATCCCCATGAAATTGCCAATGTTCTGGGCGCAGACGGAATTAGATACTTTCTGGATTGCGCCGAACGGTCCGTGATGGATATCCGCGTCAATCTATCTTCCTGCGTGCCGGCCACCGGTTTTGAAACATCGGGTGCGCAGCTTGAAATCAATGATCTTCTGCCGTTCCGAAACCATCCCAAGGTTGTAGGGCTGGCAGAAATGATGAATTATCCCGGTGTTCTGAACCTTGATCCCGGCATCATGGCAAAACTTGAAGCCTTTCAGGATGGTCACATTGACGGTCACGCACCGCTGGTTCTAGGCACTGCACTGAACGGCTATATGGCTGCGGGCATTCGCACCGATCACGAGGCAACATCCGCCGCCGAAGCGCGCGAAAAACTTGCCAAAGGCATGGCGATCCTGATCCGCGAAGGATCGGTTTCCAAGGATCTTGAGGCACTGGCCGAAATCCTTGATGAAAACACTTCAAGCTTCGTTGCACTGTGCACGGACGACCGCAATCCGCTTGATATCGGCGAAGAAGGTCATCTTGATAGCCTTATTGAAAGATTAATCGGTCATTTAAAGGCACGTAATTGCCCAATCCATCATGTCTATCGCGCGGCATCGCATTCGGCGGCCCGTATTTTCGGGCTACGTGACCGCGGCCTGATCGGGCCCGGTTGGCGGGCCGATATCGCGATCCTTGATGATCTGGAAACCTGTGCGGTCAGCGACGTGATTGCCGGTGGACGACTGGTCACCAACGGTCTGTTTGACGCCCGCGAAACCGTTGCGCCAATTGGTTTAACATCAATGAAGGCCAAACCGGTCAACGTCGAGGCCTTCATGACTAAGCCCAAACCGGGTCAGAATCAGACCCCGGTGATCAAGGTCAAACCCGGCCTGATCCTGACCTTCCGGGATGAAGCCACCCTCGAAATTGGTGAAAACGGGCTGACGCCCGATCTTGAAAACGATGTGATCAAGGTGGCCGTCGTCGAACGCCATGGCAAGAACGGAAATATCGGGCGCAGTTTCGTCCGTGGTTTTGGTCTGAAACGCGGGGCAATTGCATCTTCGGTCGGCCATGACAGCCACAATATCACCGTGGTCGGTGCCAATGACGCGGATATGGCCGCCGCCGTCAATCGCCTGATCGAATTGGGTGGCGGCTTTGCCGTTGCAGATGGCGGCAGGATTACGGCCGAACTGGCGTTACCGGTCGCCGGACTGATGAGCACGGAACCGTTCGAGGTCGTCGAAAACGACCTGATCACACTGCGCGCTGCGGCCAAGGATCTTGGCTGTGTTTTGCCCGAACCGTTCCTTCAGGTCGCCTTCCTGGCCTTGCCGGTAATCCCGCATCTGAAAATGACCGACAAAGGCCTGTTTGACGTCGACAAGTTTGACTTTGTCTGACCTTTTGGCACCTTTAGCCTGTTCTAATGGATGGGTTTTCATCCTAACGCGCAATACCACATACCAATCTTCAACCCGGAAAAGAAATATCTGATCCTGGGAATTGACGATGGGGTGAACAGGTGAAGATCAGACTGCAAATAGGTGTGACCACCGCGTTCACAGCAATCGCGGTATTCATGATCGGGATCACTGTTGCCATTCTTTACCAAAGTAATCACCGGCTTGCATTGGAAACAGCGCGATCCGAGATGACCTCCGCGCGGGAAAATACGGTTGAAAACCTGATAAATGTGATCGTCCCGGTCGGGCAAGTGGTTGAAACAAGCGTTGATTTTATCAAAACCTTCCCAGAAGCCATAACCGAACCGCGTAGCGGGGCTGTCATGGCAAGCCAGATCAAACCCTATTCCTATATTTACGGCTTGTTCTTTGGCCTTGAGGATCAAGGGCAATTTTATCAGGTCGTACAAGTCCCTGTCGGCGTTGCGGAATTTGGTCCGAACAAGAGCCCGTTACCCGCAAATACCAAAATCATCTATCGCACAATCGACGGACCGACCAATGATATGATCGAAACGTTCCTGTATCAGTCATCTTGGGGAACGGTTACAGGGCGCGAAAAGATCAACGTTGAATATGATCCCAGAACCCGCCCTTGGTACGAAGGTGCACGTAAGCAAGACGAGATTTTCGTAAGTAGCTTCTACATTTTTAATAGCACCGGAAAACCTGGGGTTACCTTTGCCAAACGGGTGACAGATACCGACGGAAAACTCTTGGGTGTTGTCGGCGCGGACCTGACAATGGACAAGATCACAAACATCCTGAACGACATCCGGATAGGCAACGAAGGCCGTGTCTTTCTTCTTGATAGGGAGGATGGTGTCATCGCTTATAGCGGGACACGTGACGATGCCACCGATCTGAAATTTACCGAAGCCGGTAATCGTAAAATTGATGATTCCATTGTCGAAACGGCGATTACGCAATGGATAAAAAGTCGCGAGACTTTCTTCGACTTCACAGGAACCAAAGATGGGCGTAAATATCTGGCATCCGCAGCGCCCATTCCCGAATTATTTGGTATTTCCCCAACACTTGGCTTCATCGTACCCGAAGATGAATTTGTCGGTGCCATCAAGGAAACCACCCGAAACGTCTTGCAGATTGCGGCAATCATCATCGTTGTTACCGTTATTCTGATCGTTATCATATCGCGCATGCTAAGCCGCCAGCTTAATGCCGTAGCGTTGGAGGCCGAGAGAGTCGGCCATTTCGATCTTGAAGGCGACTTTCAGATGTCGTCCCATATTTACGAAGTCAGTGCGCTGGCCAATGCGGTATCGAATATGAAAGTAAGTCTGAAGAACTTTGGCTCTTACGTACCTGTTGATCTGGTGAAGTCGATTGTTGCCTCTGGCCACCCCGTCGAAATCGGAGGTACATCGCGCGAATTGTCGATCATGTTTACCGATATTGAGGGCTTTACCGGCAAGACCGAAAGCTATGCGCCAACGGCATTGATGCTTGAACTGTCAAACTACTTTGCGGCCATGGAAAAGGAAATCACCGCCAATGGCAACGGCACGATCGACAAATATATTGGCGATGCGATCATGGCTTTCTGGAACGCCCCGACAACGGACCCGGATCATGCCGTTCATGCCTGCCGGGCTGCATTGGCCTGCCGACATGCCGGACGGCAATTGAATTCGATTTCCAGCCAGTCGGAACTGTTTCCCCTACGTACACGGTTCGGTCTGCATTGCGATCAGGTCGTGGTTGGCAATGTTGGGTCAAAAAGTCGCATTCAATATACTGCATTGGGTGCAGCGGTTAATCTTGCCTCCCGGATAGAGGGGCTGAACAAAATTTATGGCACCCGCATTCTCGCCAGCGGCACCATCGCCCGAAAAGCACAGGAAAACTTCCTGTTTCGTTTTGTGGACCGCGTTTCCCCGGTTGGCACAACCCTTCCAGTCGATATTTTTGAGCTGTTGGGCGAAAAGGACGAAGCAAATAGTGACCTCTCTGCCACCAAAGAACAATATGACGAGGTCTCCAAGTGGAACGCATGCATGAAGCTTTATAGAGACCGCAACTGGCAAGAGTCTCTGGAAGCCTTTAATGCCCTGAAAACGCAGGCGAGCGTGGACAAACTTGTTTCGATCTATATCAAACGTTGCCGACAATTCATAAAGTCACCGCCACCTAGCGACTGGGGTGGCGTTTCCCATATCGAAACCAAATAAACCTCCCGCTAAGCAACCCGAGCCGGCCAACTGCAGGCTCCGGACATATTTGCGGCCAATGCGTAGCCGGTTAAACTGGCTTTTCGCTGCTGTTATTGCTAAATACGACCCAACAGATGCATCGATACCTGCAGGAAAGGAGCTTTGCATGCGCAAGGCCCGCGTAGAGCGCAATACCAACGAAACACAGATCATGGTCGAGCTTAATCTTGACGGAACCGGCATCTATGATGTCGAGACCGGGGTTGGCTTCCTTGATCACATGCTCGAACAGCTTTCACGCCATAGCCTGATGGACCTTAAAGTCCGGGCCAAGGGCGACCTGCATATCGATTTCCATCACACCACCGAAGATACCGGTATCGCCATTGGTCAAGCGTTCTCGCAGGCACTGGGCGACAAAAAGGGCATCAATCGTTACGGCAGCTGCCTGCTTCCGATGGACGAGGCGCTGACACGTGTCGCGCTGGATTGTTCAAACCGCCCCTATCTGATCTGGAATGTCGAATTTACCCGCGACAAACTTGGCGATATGGACACCGAACTGTTCCGCGAATGGTTCCAGGCCTTTGCCCAGGCCGCAGGTCTGACGCTGCATGTCGAAAACCTGTATGGCGATAACAACCATCATATCGTCGAAAGTGCCTTTAAGGCGCTGGCGAGGTCCCTGCGCAGTGCGATCGAAATCGATTCGCGCAAATCCGATGCCATTCCCTCGACCAAGGGTGTTCTGGGCGGGTCGCTTTAACCCGCCAAATGCCCCTGATCAGATCCGAATGACCGAGTGACGCATCACCCGGAACAGGAAGTCGGTTTTCGATGAAGGTTTACACAGTTCATACCCATCCCGGCGATGCCGATCCGATGGAAAATGCGATCCTGATCCGCGAAGGCTTTAATTTCTGGGCCTTTGTTTTTAGCGGTATATGGGCGCTTTATCACCGTTTGTGGGCCGCTTTTTTTGGCCTGCTTGGCGTATCGCTGATTTGCAATCTGCTGATCTATGTGTTTGACGGCGGACCGGAAATGGATTTTGCCCTCGCCCTTGCGACCGGCATCGGTTTTGGCCTGATTGCCAATGACTTGCGCCGCAAGAAGCTTACGGCCCGCGGCTGGAAGCTTGTCGAAATTGTCGCTGGCCCCAACGAAAACGCAGCCGAACATCGCTTCTTTGATCGTCTGCGTGGCGGTCAGGCGTCTTACAATAACCTGCAAATTGCTGCACCCACCCCCTTATCCGGGAGCACCCAATACCCATGAGTGTTGCGATTATCGATTACGGTTCAGGCAACCTGCGTTCTGCTGCTAAGGCGTTTGAACGCGCCGCCCGCGAAAACGGCATTTCCGCCGATATCATTGTCACCGATGATCCGGAAAAGGTCCGCAATGCCAGCCATATCGTCCTGCCCGGTGTTGGTGCCTATGCTGATTGCCGGGCCGGACTTGATGCCGTTACCGGTATGGTCGAAGTTCTGAACGAACAGGTCATCAAGGGCGGCAAGCCATTCTTTGGCATTTGTGTCGGCATGCAGTTGATGTCATCCGTCGGGCGTGAATTTGCCGATACCCGGGGTCTTGACTGGATTAAGGGAGAGGTGGTTGCGATTGAACCCGCCGACCCGTCGCTTAAAATCCCGCATATGGGCTGGAACGAGCTGGTGCTTGATCCGTCGGGCAGGAAACATGCCGTGCTGTCGGATATTTCGGATGGCGATCACGCCTATTTTGTACACAGCTATCACATGCATGTGCAAAACCCGGACGAGCGTCTGGCATCGGTCGAATATGGCGGGGCGCTGACCGCAATGATGGGGCGTGACAACATGATCGGCACGCAATTCCACCCGGAAAAAAGCCAGAAAACCGGACTTACCATCATTGGTAACTTCCTGGGATGGAAACCATGACCGCACCCAGCAATACGATCGAACCCGGTGTTACCGCCGAACGCGTTACGGAACTTAGTGCGGGCGACCTTTCCGACATCGTTGATGCCTGTACCCAGGCAATCATCGAAGGCGGTGGTTTTGGCTGGTTAACACCGCCGGATCGTCCGGATATGGAAAAATACTGGCGCGGCGTTTTACTGATGCCGGGACGTCATCTGTTTGTATCGCGTGTAGACGGCGTGATTTCCGGGGCCGCACAGCTTCTTGAAACACCTTCCAACCTTGAAGCACAGCGCCATTCGGCCCAGATCACCGGCCATTTCGTGGCACCGTGGGCGCGCGGGCGCGGCAATGGAAAGGCCATCGTGCGCAGCATCGAATTTTATGCACGTGAACGCGGTTACTCGGTTTTGAAACTTGATCTTCGTGAAACCCAGACTGCTGCCATCGCACTTTATAATGGGCTGGGTTATGTCCGTTGGGGTATCAATCCTTATTATGCGATGGTCGACGGCAAAATGGTCGAAGGTTACTACTACACCAAGAAAATACAGGACACTGACCAGTGAATCTCTATCCGGCAATCGACCTTAAAGATGGTGCCTGCGTTCGCCTGCTGCGCGGTGATATGGACAAGGCCACCGTATTCAACAACGATCCAGGCGCGCAGGCTGGTGAATTTGTTGCTGCTGGTTGCCATTGGGTCCATATCGTTGATCTGAACGGTGCCTTTGCCGGAGAACCGGTCAATGGCGCAGCTGTCGACAGCATCCTTGCCGCAGTCTCTGGCAAGGCCAAAACACAACTTGGCGGCGGTATTCGCACGATGGAAACGGTTGATTACTGGCTTAACAAGGGTATTACCCGTGTGATCCTTGGCACTGTGGCCCTGCGTAATCCCGATTTCGTCAAGGAAGCCTGTGTAAAATGGCCGGGCCGGATTGCGGTTGGTATTGATGCCCGCAGTGGCTATGTCGCGGTCGAAGGCTGGGCCGAAACATCCGAAGTCACCGCCCTTGAATTGGCACAAAAATTCGAGGATTGCGGTGTCACCGCAATCATCTTTACCGATATTGACCGCGATGGTGCAATGGGCGGCCCCAATATCGAAAGCACAGTGGCCCTTGCCAGTGCGATTTCGACCCCGGTCATCGTATCAGGCGGTGTTTCATCGCTGGATGATCTGATAGCGGTTGCCAAACATACCGATGCCGGGATTGACGGCGCGATTTCCGGGCGTGCGCTTTATGACGGCCGTATTGATCTGGCAGATGCCATCAGGGCATTGTCCTGAACGGACCCAAACAGGATAACCGATCATGTTGAAAACCCGTGTCATTCCCTGTCTCGACGTTAAGGACGGTCGTGTCGTCAAAGGGGTTAATTTCGTTGATCTGATCGATGCTGGCGATCCGGTAGAACAGGCGCGCATCTATGACGCCGAAGGCGCTGACGAGCTTTGCTTCCTTGATATCACCGCATCAAGCGACAATCGCGATACAATTTTCGACGTCGTCGCTCGCACGGCAGAAGCCTGCTTTATGCCCGTCACCGTCGGCGGTGGCGTACGCACGCTTGAAGACATTCGCAAGCTGCTTCTGGCCGGTGCGGATAAGGTTTCGATCAACACGGCTGCGGTCAATAACCCCGATTTCGTGCGCGAAGCAGCACGCAAGTTCGGGTCACAGTGCATTGTGGTTTCGATTGACGCCAAATCGACCGGCCCGGACAAGTTTGAAATCTTCACCCATGGCGGCCGAAAACCAACCGGGATTGATGCTGTTTCGTTTGCAAAACAAATGACCGAATATGGTGCCGGGGAACTTCTGGTCACCTCGATGGATCGGGATGGCACCAAGTCGGGCTTTAACCTGCCGCTGACGCGATCAATTGCAGATGCCGTACATGTGCCGGTGATTGCATCGGGCGGTGTCGGGACGCTGGACCATATGGTCGAAGGTGTGACCGAAGGCCATGCCTCGGCGGTTCTGGCTGCCTCGATCTTCCATTTCGGGACCTATCGTATCCGCGAGGTCAAGGACCACATGAAAGCAGCCGGCATCCCGGTCCGCGAGGGGTGATTATGACTAATAAACATATTCTTGATCAGCTTTACACTGTGGTTGCCGCCCGCAAGGGTGCCGATCCCGAAACCAGCTATACCGCCAGACTTTTTGCCAAAGGCACGGCAAAAATCGCCCAGAAGGTTGGCGAGGAAGGCGTTGAAACCGTGATCGCGGCCCTTGCCGAAACCCCGGAAAAAGTCGCATCGGAAAGTGCCGATCTTCTCTATCACCTGACCGTGCTTTGGGCCGATCAGGGGGTAAAGCCGGAAGACGTATGGAACATTCTGGCCGAACGCCAGGGTATTTCCGGTATTGCCGAAAAGGCATCCCGCACAGATAAGTAGGGTCATATCCCGTCAAGATCAGGAGCATCCCCATGGCCGTCTCTGCCTATGATCCACAAAACATCTTTGCCAAAATTCTTCGTGGTGAAATCCCGTGTAACAAGGTTTTTGAGGACGACCACGTCCTTGCATTTCACGACATCGCCCCGCAGGCCCCGACCCATATCCTTGTGATCCCAAAGGGTACCTATACCAGCTATGACGACTTTGCGACCAACGCATCGGACGCGGAAATCATCGCCTATACCCGCGCAATCGGCAAAATTGCCGCCACGGCAGGCGTTGTCGAGGACGGTTACCGTCTGATCGCCAATACCCGCGATCACGGCCGTCAGGACGTCCCGCATCTGCATGTTCATATCATTGGCGGCAAGAAGCTGGGCCTGATGTTGCCAAAAGACTAAGGTTAACGCCCGCGAAACCAGAATTCAGGGCAGGGCAACCAAGGCGTCCCTGCCTTTTTGCTTTATTGGAATGTCATGATCCAACCTGTGCCATCCACCGCAACGATTTTTCAAAACCTCCCGGGTCACTGGACGCTTGAGCGCGACCTTGGTCCTACAGGAAAGTTCAGTGGCAATGTGACCTTCCACATGGCAGAACCGGAAAAGGCAGGTTTTCTGCGCTATCGAGAGGAAGGGATTCTTGAACGCGGCGATGGCAAACGCTTTGACGGTTACCGCGAATATGACTTCGTCCTGCATGAAAAACCGCCCGCGATCGAGATGCTGTTTCGTGATCCATTAAGCTTTGGCAATCGCTATGTGCTGCTGCAATTCGGTGAGGATACTGCTGACGAAGGGTACAGCGCGCGCGACATTCACACTTGTGGGGAGGATTTTTATCATCATTGCATGATCTGGTATGATAGAAATCATTTCGAAACGAAAATAAAAATAACAGGCCCAAAGAAAGATCATTTGTTGCACAGTATTTATCATCGAAAACCAAGTGCCTAGGCCGCAGCAATTTTCTTTAACGTTATGAGGTTCCCATGTCGCTACCCCCGTTCCATCTGGCGTTTCCGATTAAATCGATTGCCGATACCCGCGCGTTTTACATCGACATCCTTGGTTGTGACGAAGGCCGTTCAACCGAGGCGTGGATTGATTTCGATTTCTTTGGTCATCAGCTTTCCGCCCATGTTCGCCCCGAAGCAGGCCAAAATGCCGGTGCCGGAAATGTCGATGGCGATGCGGTACCCATCCCGCATTTCGGCGCGGTTCTGGAATGGGAGAAATGGCATGATCTCGCGGATCGCCTGAAAGCTGCAGGGGTCAAATTCCTGCTCGAACCGAAAATCCGATTCAAAGATGAACCGGGCGAACAGGGAACTTTCTTTGTCGAAGATCCGGCTGGCAATGGCCTTGAATTCAAGACATTCCGCGATCCGGCGATGATTTTTGCGCACTGATTTGCCTTATCGTGCCGCCTTTGGGCGAGCTGCCAACCGACTTTGATCACAGTGCCGGAACGCTTTGCTCTGCAATGCGTTATATGATCATGTGTTATTAGCGATACCGGTTCCGACCGATATCCGCAACACTCCAAAATCATCAACCCATTTCATCCGCCCGTCAGGAGAATTGCCCATGTCTGCCGCCAGCCCCACCGCCAATGCCAACCCGAAAATCCTGATTGCCGCGGCGGGCGTGGACGAACAATGGAAAGAGGCGATGGTTTCCCGACTGCCGGATGCATATATCGTCACCCAACATGAAAATTACGATCCCGAAACGATTGACTTTACCCTGTTGTGGAAACAGCCACAGGGGCTGCTTAAAAGCCTGACCAACCTTCAGGCGATCTTCTCGCTTGGCGCGGGGGTTGATCATGTGCTTTCAGCACCCAGCCTTCCGGCGGATGTGCCGGTCATTCGTCTTGAAGATGCCGGTATGGCCGATCAGATGGTGCAATATCATCTATATGCCGCCCTGCATTTTATGCGTGATTTCGATATTTACGCCCGCCAGCAAGCCAAGGCCGACTGGGCCCAGCATGATGTTGCCCGTATTTCCAAATGCCGGGTTGGCGTGATGGGGCTGGGGGCACTTGGTGCTGCGGTTGCCAGTGCATTGACGCAGATTGGCTTTGCCGTATCAGGCTGGAGCCGCACGATGAAGGCGATTGACGGCATTACAACCTATGCCGGGTCCGAAACCCTGCGCGAGTTCCTGTCACAGTCTGACATCCTGATTTGCATGTTGCCGCGCACCGCCGAAACCGAAGGTGTTTTGAATGGCAAGACCCTGTCACACCTGCCAAAGGATGCCGCTGTCATCAATGCCGCACGTGGCGCGATGATTGTCGAAGCTGATTTGCTACGCCTGCTTGACACCGGTCATCTGCGCGGCGCGTTCCTTGATGTTGCGGTCAACGAACCGCTACCCGAAAACCATCCGTTCTGGGACCATCCAAAAATCCGCATCACGCCGCATATCGCGGCCGCGACCCGAATTGAGGAATCGGTCGATCAGATCGCCGAAAATATTGATCGCATCACCCGCGGCGAAACCCCGCGCGGCCTTGTTGATCGTAAAACCGGATACTAAGCCGTAACGACAACACGGAAGAGATGAGATGGTATCGCTAGCCATCCTGGAGGCCAGTGTTATTCACTGCAAATCTCATTCAGCCTGCCATTAGCCCTTCAACCCCATTGGCAAAAAGCTGCCCCAACCAGTCGGTAAACACACGAACGCGCGGTGAAAGTTGCCTGTTCTGTGGATAAAGCACCGATACAGGCATCGGTTCCGGTGGATATTGCGGCAGGATTTCGACCAGCCGACCGGCCTTCAGATCGGCCACCGCACGGTAATGCGGGACCTGAATGATCCCAAGTCCTGCAATAGCTGCCGCCATATACAGATCCGCACCGGTCACGGAAATATTGGCCGGAATCTCCACCTGCCGCACAAGACCGTTAATTGTGAAATCAAGTGGCATCGGCTTGGCATCCGCCCCGGAAAGAAAGGAAACAACCCGGTGCCCCTGTCGTTCAAAATCCTCGATCTGTTCGGGCATGCTATATTTTTCAAGATAGCCGGGGCTTGCAACCGTCACCTCGGGCATTGTTGCCAAACGACGGCCGATCATGGATGAATCGACCAACTCCCCACTGCGCAACACACAATCATATCCTTCATGAACCAGATCGACATAGCGGTCACCATCCGCCACCACAAGCGTGATATCGGGATATTCGTCCATGAAGCTAGGCAGAGCCGGAATGACAAACATCCGGGCTAGTGTCCCCTGAAGATTGACGCGCAAAAGCCCCTTGGGCGCACACGGTCGAAAAAGGCCATCGGCTTCCTCCAGTTCGCCCAGTATCCGGATACAGCGCTTGTAATAGGCTTCACCATCCAGGGTTGGCCGGACCTGTCGGGTGGTCCGGTTCAGAAGCCGCGTGCCCAACCGTTCTTCAAGGCGCTGAATGGTATTGGTCATGGTGGCACGCGGGATCTGAAGATCCGTCGCGGCCTTGGTAAAGCTGCTGCGCTCGACAATGCGAACAAAGTTCCGCATCTCCTCGAACCGGTCCATCATATTTCCAATTGTTGTAGATAATCGAACAGTATTGTCGATTATGGCGTAATTATCCCAAATGTCATCCGGTTCATACTCCGCCTATCGAAATTGGTTCATCACCAAACAGGAGAACCCGACATGACAAACGCAAATGAAACCAGAACCGCCATCATCACCGGTGCCGCACGCGGCATTGGTGTCGCCCTTGCCAAACGCCTGGCACAGGATGGCTTTGCGGTTGTTATCAACTATGCCAACAGCGCTACCAGCGCGGACGCCCTTGTCGAAGAACTGACAGCAAGCGGCCATCAGGCGATGGCAATCAAGGCCGACATCACCAATGCAGATGCCGTCAAACAGATGTTTGATCACGCCGAAACCCGCTTTGGCGGGGTTGACGTCATTGTCAATAATGCCGGTATCATGACAACACAGCCAATCTCGGAAATGAGTGACGCGATCTATGACGCGATGATGGATACCAATGTGCGCGGCACCTTCAACATGCTGCGCGAGGGGGCCAAGCGCCTGCGTAACGACGGACGTGTCATCAATTTTTCGACCACCGCCCTACATCTGAAATTGCCGGGTTATGCTGTTTACAACGCAACCAAGGCAGCGGTTGAAGCGATGACAGGTGTTTATGCCAAGGAACTGCGTGGTCGTAACATTACGGTAAATGCCGTCGCCCCCGGCCCGGTTGCAACCGAACTGTTCCTGAATGGTAAAACCGATGAACAAATCGCACAGTTTTCGAAAATGCCGCCGATTGAACGTCTTGGTCAACCCGAAGACATCGCCGGTGTCGTTTCCTTCCTGGCCGGACCGGATTCGGGCTGGGTCAACGGACAGACGCTACGCGCCAATGGCGGGCTTGCCTGATCTGGATCACTAAATTGATTGCCTTGCCGCCTTTCCCCAGATCCTGTGCGACAGGGTAATTGACCAAGGGTGCCGTTTCCAATGCATGGGAAGGCACCCTTGCCGTTTGAAGACCACCCTGTTGCCGAAACAGGGGCAGAAGTTTTGCGAAATTTCCGCTGGGTAAATTGGCAAGTTCCGGATTTTCCATCATGATGGCACCATGTCCCGAACAAGGATGCCTTTATGACCGATATTACCTTCCGCTATGCCACCCGCGAAGATTTGCCTGCCATCGTTACCCTTCTCGCCGATGACGAAAAGGGTAAAACCCGCGAAGAACTGCGCAATCCGCTGCCCAATGTCTGTTATGCCGCGTTTGATGCCATGCAAAGTCAAAGCACCGAAGCCCTTCCAAACAAATACCTTTTAGCATGTCAGGGGAATGACATTGTCGGTTGTCTGCAACTGACCCTGATTGCCGGACTTTCGCGCAAAGGCCGTCTGCGTGCACAGATCGAAGGTGTACGGGTACCGTCGAAATGCCGAGGTCAGAAAGTAGGCGAAAAATTGATCATCGAATCCATTTCGATTTCGAAATCACTAGGCGCATCGCTTGTGCAGTTCACCACCGACAAAACCCGCAAGGATGCCCATCGCTTCTACGAACGGCTTGGTTTTGTTGCCAGCCACGAAGGTATGAAAAAGGAAATCTGAGGTTTTCTGCCATAGTGATGGCAATATTTCCCAGCCTTATAGTGCTATGATCGAGATCCCGGAAACACCAGCAAACGGAGCTTAAGACATGAACCTCTCCGAACTGCAGGAAATTGCCACACTAAAGGGCTTCACCCACCATTTCAGTGCGACCGGAAATCATGTCACCTGCGATGGTAAGGAAGTCAGCTATTCCGCCAATGATCTGACCATTATCGATAGTCGATCCGTCGATAGCGGCACCGATCCTGGGGATGACGCCACGCTTTATATGATTGAAGCCCGCGACGGCACACGTGGCACCCTGATCGTGCCCAGCAGCTTTTACACCGAGCACGACAAGGCGGAACTGATCGATCATCTGCGCAGTCAGTCCCGATAGAATCGGAACAGTCGCATCGCTTCCGCGTTTCAGGAACAGGTATCCCGTAACCAGCAGGAGAGACGACAATGACTTTGGCCGAACTTCAGGAAAATGCCATCCGTCATGGCTTTTCACATCATTTTGTCTACGAGGCAGGCGGGGTACGCTGCGACGGCAGCGGTCCGGTTTATGCTGCTGCCGATCTAAAAATCGTTCATAGCAACAGTGTCGATGCCGGCACCGATCCGGGGGATGACGCCACCCTTTACATGATAGAGGCCCGTGATGGCACGAAGGGTATGATGATCATTCCGTCAAGTTTCCATGCCGACCCCGACAAGGCACAGCTGATCGACGAGCTGCGCAAGAATACCCACTGAACCACACAAAAAGAACACAAACCCGCACCTGTAACGACATGATGAGGATCGATATTTCGTGACAACACGTTGCACTGCACATCTTCCCATCCCCATATAGTGCACCAGTCGGGGAAAATATCGTCATTCGTGGTCAATACAGGGAACCGCCATGTCAGATCTTTTGCCGTTCTTCCGGGCCTGGGTAGCCGACCCCAGACGCGTTTCGGCCATATCGCCTTCCAGCCCGGCTCTGGCAGAAATGATTACGTCTGAAATTTCCCCCACAACCGGATCGGTATTGGAGCTTGGACCGGGAACCGGTGTTTTTACCCGGGCTCTGATTGCGCGCGGTCTTGATGAAGGTGATCTGACCCTGATTGAAGCCGGGGCGGAATTCGCGCGCCTGTTGGCAGATCGCTATCCGCGCGCCCGTGTTTTTCACACAGATGCCACCCGGCTTGCCCGTAGTGATTTGTATCCTGCGCACGGCCTTGGTGCCGCCATCAGCGGACTTCCTTTGTTGTCAATGCGCCCGCGTCAGGTGATGGGAGTATTGAACGGTGCATTCCGTTATCTCGGACCCGATGGGGCATTTTATCAGTTTACCTATGGCCCGCGCTGCCCGGTACCCTCCGCCATTCTGGAACGAATGGGTCTTAAATCCGTACGAATTGGCACCATTGTTCGCAATGTTCCACCATCGTCGGTTTATCGTATTTCACGCATGTCCTGATTATCGCCGATACACCATATGCCGATAGCCAAGAGCTTCGGCAATATGGCTACGCTTGACGCCATCCATGCCTGCCAAGTCGGCAATTGTGCGCGCAACGCGCAAAACACGATGATACCCGCGTGCCGACAGCCTCATCTGACGCGCGGCATCCTGCAAAAGACCGCGGCCATCAGTATCAAGTGCCGCAGCAGTCTGCAGCACTTCACCATCTGCCTCGGCATTGGTTGAAATATGATCATTTTTATATCGTAATGACTGAACGGTACGCGCGGCCAGAACCCGGTCCCGCACGGTTTGCGTCGTCTCGCCACCTGAGGGAAGGTCAAGCTCTTCAGGACGGACGGCCGGAACGTCGATCTGAATGTCAAAACGATCCAGCAGGGGCCCTGATATTCGGGCCTGATAATCCTCGCCGCAACGCGGCGCCCGCGTACAGGCAAGGTCATTGTCGCCCAAGTATCCGCACCGGCAAGGGTTCATCGCGGCGACCAGTTGGACGCGCGCGGGGTAAGTCACATGGGCATTGGCGCGTGCCACAGATACCTGCCCAGTTTCAAGCGGCTGGCGTAACGCATCAAGGACATTGCGCTGAAATTCCGGTAATTCATCCAAAAACAGCACACCATTATGCGCCAGCGAAATCTCGCCCGGTCGCACCCTGTGTCCCCCACCAACAAGTGCTGGCATGGATGCTGAATGGTGCGGCGAACGAAAGGGACGGGTACGAATAAGCCCGCCTTCAGGCAACATACCGGAAACCGAATGGATTACTGTGGTTTCAAGTGCCTGTCTGGCATCCAGTTCTGGCAAAAGCCCCGGCAACCTTGCCGCCAGCATCGATTTCCCCGAACCGGGAGGACCGCTCATCAGTAAATTATGCCCTCCGGCCGCGGCAATCTCAAGCGCGCGTTTGGCGCTTTCCTGCCCTTTGATATCGCGAAGATCGGGCAGGGAGATGGGCGATGGTTCAGTCTTGGGCATCTTTGGTCGCGGGAGGATTTGTGTGCCCTTGAAATGATTGATCAAGGTGGTCAGGCGTGATGGTGCGAGAATTTCAAGCTCCCCGGCCCAAAGGGCCTCCGCACCATTGTCAACGGGGCAGATAATTCCCCTTTCCATGCTGTTCGCCTGCATGGCTGCTGGCAAAACCCCACCAACACCTGTAACGCTGCCATCAAGTCCCAGCTCACCCAGCACGACAAAACTGGCGATATCCTCGTGCCCTATCACATCCATTTCGGCCAAAAGGCCAAGTGCAATCGGCAGATCGAAATGCGATCCTTCTTTCAGCAAATCAGCCGGGGCCAGATTAATCGTTATGCGTTTGGGCGGCAATGCCAGCCCCATCGCCGAAAGTGCCGACCTTACACGTTCGCGTGCCTCGGAAACTGCCTTGTCAGGCAGACCAACCACGGTAAAGGCCGGTAAACCGCTTGCCATCTGGACCTGCACATCGACCGGAATTGTATCAATCCCGGCAAAGGCGACGGTCGTAACCCGTGCTGTCATATGGTGCTGATCCCCGTAACCCCAAGTTCTATATACCACTTTGGCGGGAAACGGGGATCAAGGCAACAAGTCGTTTATCCGCGACAGATCAGGCGCAACCAGCGCTGTCTTCCGGCGACATATCAGTATTGATCATCCAGGGTGTACCGAACTTATCGGTAAACATGCCATAGCCCGGCGACCAGAAGGTTTCTTCGAACGGCATGGTCACCTGGCCGTCTTTGGAAAGGGCATCGAACATCTTTCTGGCATCAGTCGCATTTTCAAGATGCAGGGATGCAGTCATACCCTGCATCTTGGTGAAATATTCCGGTGGGCAGTCGGATGCCATTAAATGCCAGCCATCGCCCATCAGGCATGCATGGGCAATTTTGTCATTATGCTCGGGCGAGTTAGCAGCCATAGGTGTATCGCCGAACGGCATCATAATCAGTTCACCACCCAGGATGGATTGATAGAATTCAAATGCCTGGCGGCAGTTCCCATCGAAATTCAGATAGGTGATCAGTTTCATCGGAGCGTTCCTTTATGTGTAAAAATCTGGTTGGTTTGGAGATTTACGGCTGCAGCCCGAACTGGGCGGCACCGTTTTCAAAATCAAAGGGCACGGAAAAATGTTCATGCGCGATGCGCCATTCACCACCCTGCTTTTCAAGGTGATAGCTTGACCGCATCCAGCTTGCCTGCTCGGTTCCGTCTTCCTTGCGCATACCGCACCGGATAAGGAACCGTGCAACCGCCAGATGACCGGAAACACGAATAGTCGGTTCCTGCGGTTCCATGATGAATTCATCATCAAACGCCATACAGCGTTCCCAATGGGCACGGTAGTCTTCCCGGCCACTAAATTGCAGCGGACCGACTGCGTCATAGGAGCAGATATCATCGCTATATAACGCCATGATACCGTCGAGATCCTTGTTGCGTGCCGCCGTTGACCAACGGGTGAAAATCTCACGAATGGCCGCTTGATCTTTAATTTGTTTATCAGTCATGGGGGAATTTCCTTGCCTTGGTGGTGCGAGGGACTGGCTAAAGTTTTGTGTGGAGTTTTCAGATGCCTTTGGCGGCACGTTCAATCCCGGCGATGTCGAATTTGTCCATCGACATCATGGTTGTTGCCACCCGGGCGGCTATGTCGGGGTCCGGATCGTTCATCAGTTCGATAAGGCGGACCGGAGTGATCTGCCAGAAAAGGCCAAATCTGTCTTTTACCCATCCACACTGTCTGGGTTCCCCATCTTCGGAAAGGCAGTCCCAGTAATAATCAACTTCTGCTTGGTCATTGCAGGATACGGTGAAGGAAACAGCTTCGGTAAACCTGAACTGCGACCCGCCATTAAGAGCCGTGAACTGCAGACCTTCCAGCTCGAAACTTACGGTTAAAACATTGCCTTCCGGTCCGGGTCCTGCCTTGCTGCTGCGCAGGATTTCGCCGATCTTGGCATTTGGAAAAATGGACGCATAAAAATTGACGGCCTCTTCGGCGTTGCCGTCAAACCACAAAAAGGGGCTTATCTTCTGCATTGGGCTTCCTCCTTGCCTCTCAGAAGGTTGTCGTAAAGATCAAAGGCGTGGTGGCGCTTTTGAACCAAAGGGTTGATCAGTTTTTTCTTATTTTCCCGTTTGACAAATACGTTGATATCAACATAATTAATTCATGTCAAAGAAAGATTTCAACCAGAACGATAAAGTCCCGTTTTCATCGACATTGATGGTGCGTGACAGTTGTCTATGCCTGCATGTCCGACGGGCCGCGCGCACGATTGCGCGACGGTTTGACGATGCATTTCGTTCACTTGATCTGACCAGCGGGCAATTTTCCCTGCTGATGTCACTTAACCGGCCCGAACCACCGCATATGCAGGATGTCGCCAATTTGCTGGCAATGGATCGAACGACACTGACGGCCAATCTCAAGCCGCTGGAACGACGCGGGCTGGTTAATATTCAGCCCGACCCGAAGGACAAACGCGGTCGCCTTCTGACCCTGACCGACCCGGGCATGGCGCTTCTGATGCGCGCCTTTCCGATCTGGCAAAAAACCCAGGCTGAACTTGAAAGCATGGTTGCCGGTCCGGATTCGTCACAGCTTCTGGCTGATCTGGTCAGCTTGTCACGGGAACATGCCGGCTAATCCGGTAAAGTGCGTCAAGCCAATCACAGCTTAATCTTCGGATGCTGCCTTATCTTCATCAGGATTTTCGCCAACACCCACGTTTTCATCGCGTGGTGGCAGGAATTCCTTGCGGCACGGGACGGCAACGCCATTGACCACGGTCCAGCCGAAATTGCGGAACTTGCCAAAGCTTTCCTTTTTCATCGTGATGCCGCTCGCACGGTGCTTGCGCACTTCGGCGGAATCCTCGCCCTGGATTTTACCGGCCCTGGCCCAGGCCCGTTCACGCATGGATTTGGTAATTTCGGTCATGAAACCCGTTTCATCTGAAAAGTTGCTGCCCGGCATCATAGCACATTTGGCAGCCCGACCACGCTATAGCCGGTATAAACTGCACGGGCAATATCGCATCCATGCAGGTCAGGTCTGTCAAGCCGGCAAAAGATGATACCGCGTGGCGATCATTGATGGACGATCTGCTAGTGCCGCCATCCAGTGACGCAGATCATCCGAAAGGGCAAAGCGCCCGTCTGGCCAGCGAAAATCGACATATTCAAGGGCGGCTGCGACGGACAGAGTGCCGATATCGGGCCGGCCTGCTGCAAGACTGAGGATGCCGCCTTCTATGGCGTCAATGCTTCTTTGGACTGCCGCATGCTGCCGATCCATTACGAAATCGGAACGTTCATTTTCTGGTCGTTTGCTGTCGGCAAAAAGTCGACCGGTTGCCGCCATCATGCCGTCAGATAATCCCTGCCACTGCAGGGCATTAAGCCGTTCGGAGCCTTCCTGCGGAATGATGCCGGTCTCATCACTATTCGCACGGGCAACTTCATCAAGGTGATCACAAATCACCGCAGACTCGAACACCGCCATCCCGTTTTCAAGTACCAGAGTCGGTACCTTGGCCAGCGGATTGTGTTCGCGTAACGCCGCATCGGTCCAAGGATCGATCATGATTTCGGCGATCTTGCCTTCAAGCCCCAATTCACGCGCAATAATCCGGACCTTGCGCGAAAATGGCGAAGTCGGTGCGTAATAAAGCTGCATGGTGGGTACTATGCGATCCTCCCTAAATCTTTAAATCCGGCGTCCAGCCGATATTTTCCAGATGCCAGTTGGCCCGCCAGTTTTCATCCTCGCGATCCAGTGTCAGGTAATTGCGCGCCGCGCAGTAGGTGCCAAATCGCCCCGGAAGCGGTTTAAGCTTCGTCGGGCGACCAGGCAGGGGATTGTCACCAATCCACGCCAGAAGACCAAGTGCACGTGCGAATGCGACCGGAGGTGCAGTATGTGAAATCCCCGATGCCACCAGTTGATGGATGATTTTTCCACCTGTTTCAAACGTGCCTCGCGTCGCCACATGAATTTCCCCCGACAGCAGGGTGATATCGTGATTGCGATCATTCGCAACTTCTTCAAGCGTTTCCAGAAGACGGCACCATTCCTTGCGATGCCAGCGGCTTTGCCACTGATCGCGCAGGTCATCTTCGTATTTCTGGGCACTGGGCATCAGGTGCAAAATCGCCTCGACCAGCGACAGGCGCGGGCCAATTACCGGCACACTCGACATCAACAAAATACGATTATGTTCCGGAACAGTATCGAGTGTCGCAATCATGTCCCGCCAGCCATGTTCGCCCATGATCGCATGCGGGGTCCGTTCCGACCGGAGGTCGGGCGCAATCACCGAAAATTCGGGAAAATCCGTCCGCCAGCCAAGGCTTTCCCCACTGCGATCAATAATCTTGCCAGCCAGATCGTCGGGTGCCGTGCAAAGCTGCATCAAACAGAATGCCTCGCGCGCGCAGTCAAATATGCCCTTGGCAACCATACTGTCATGGAACCATTTCTTGTGGCTGCCCCAACCATCGAAAATATCGTGATCATCCCACATCATTAAAGACGGCACGCGCGCCAGCATATGGCTGATCTGCGGCTGGCCATAAATTTCAAGATAATGTTCAAGATAGAACTTCAGAACGCCGTCATGCATGTCTGGCGTGAAATCTGTCGCCAGTTTCTGGCGCTTTTGCATCTTTTGCCACGCGACAATATCAGGATGGCATTCCCAAACACCATCGGCATAAATCTGGTCCCCGCCATGCAAAAGCAGCGAAAAGGGCCGTTTCTCATGCTCGTGACCAAGATCAATCCAAAGCGCGTTGCGATCCGCCAAAGGCCGGTCCAAATCGCCGTCTTCCTGCCCGTTGCACGAAACAAACCCGATCCGAAGGTCATGGGTCATATCGGTATTCACATGATATGTTTCGGTATCGAAACTGTAACGCGCATCCGATGCAACCGGCAGCTCGAAATCATAGCGCCAGTAATCGCGTCCAAACCGGGTCGCGAGCTTTGCCGGGGTCACAATGTCCTTATCCATGATGCGAAACTCGGCCGGATCGTCCCCTTCCTGCGTCACCACAAGGGCGGCCAGACGGGCTGTTTTATCGTCGCTGCCACGCGCAAACAGAAACGGACCAAAGGTGCCATTCGTTGAAATTGCGCTGTTTTGCTTATCCGCCATGCAATCGGATTCCGCTTTGTTGATAATTGATCCCCAAAATCATACGCAGAAACAGGCATTTGGTTCCAGCCTGCGGGCATGAATTCGGTCACATCAACCGATATGGGCAGCTAACTGGTGCAGAATTGATGATAAAATCCGGCCATTTCACGGCCATCTGTTTCAACCAGACCGAAAAACCAGAAAAAAGGCCAAGTGGTTATACCACTTGGCCCCAAAATCGTACCGTCCTGAAATCCGTTCAGGATAGGCGGGTTTCAATCGCATCCCAGATCAGGGATTCCAGTTTCGATCCATCAAACCGGTTCACTTCCTGGAGTCCGGTAGGAGAGGTAACGTTGATTTCCGTCATATAGTCACCAATCACATCAATCCCGACAAAGATCAGATCGCGCTTTTTCAGTTCCGGCCCGATGCGTTCACAAATCTCAATCTCACGCGGGGTCAGCATGGATTTTTCGGCAACCCCGCCGACATGCATGTTCGACCGTGCTTCGCCCTCTGCCGGAACGCGATTGATCGCACCGACCGGTTTGCCATCAACCAGTATGATGCGCTTGTCGCCTTTGCGCACGTCCGGCAAATAGGCTTGGACCATCAGCGGTTCGCGCGACTGGACGGCAAACAGTTCCAACAGCGAATTAAGGTTCTCATCCCCCGGTTTTAGGTGAAACACGCCAGCCCCGCCGTTGCCAAACAGCGGCTTGACAATGATATCCTTGAATTCCTCGCGGAAATCGCGAATGCGCGCAGCTGAGCGGGTAATCAGGGTCGGCGGCATCAGGTCGGGGAACTCGGTGACAAAAATCTTTTCCGGTGCGTTGCGCACATGGCCAGGATGGTTAACCACGAAACTTTCCGGATGAACAGCTTCAAGCAGATGGGTTGCCGTTATGTAATTCATGTCAAACGGCGGGTCCTGACGCATCAGGATCACATCGGTTTCCTTCGCAAGGTCGATGATCTTTGCATCACCAAGATCGTAATGGTTGCCCTTTTCGTAGCGAAGCTTCATCGGGCGGACTTCGGCCTTGATCCGGCCACGGTCATAAAACATGTCATCAGGATGATAATGCAAAAGGTCATAACCGCGTGCTTGGGCTTCGAGCCCCATGACAAAGGTTGAATCCCCTTTGATATCGATCGATGCGATCGGATCCATCTGAATAGCGACGGTGCGACTCATGAAACGCTTTCTCCTGTTGCCGGAAAGCCGGTCACTGCTGCAAATGCGGCCAAACCCGGCCAATTGTGATCATTTGCGGGCGCGACTTGACCCGGCTGGCCTTCCCGGCCAAATGATGCGATATGTTGTACATATTGTGGTTGGTTACAATTTGGCTGAATTTTTATCATTCGCCATTCGGGTTTCGCAATCGCGATCACATAATTTCTTAAACGGGTAAACAGGCTGTCAAATGGCGTTCTTCAGCAAATTCGGCAAATTCCGCATCAAACAGATGGGCGCGCGCTTCCGCACCATGACGGCGGCATCGGTCTTTGCGACCGCCTTTGCGATTGCCGCACCGGCTTCAATTAGCCTGACCCCGGCAAATGCACTTGCACAATCGGGAGCGATTGATCAGGCAACCACCGACAAGATCGAAAACTATCTCGAAGACATCACCACGCTGAAAGCCGATTTTGTCCAGATTTCGTCGGATGGTGCTGCTGCCGAGGGGAAGCTTTATATGGAGCGCCCCGGCAAGATGCGATTTGAGTATAATCCGCCGGCCCAGATTCTGCTGGTCTCGACCGGATCCGATTTCATCTATTATGACAAGGAAATCAACGCTCCGACCTATTTTGACATCGACGAAACCCCAGCCGGAATCATTCTGGCAAAAGACGTCTCGCTAACGCGCGAAGTCAAGGTTGTCGATTTCAAACGGACTGCAGAAACCATGCGCGTCGAAATGGTCCGCAAATCCGATCAGGGTGCTGGCAGTGTCACGCTTGTATTCCAGGAAAACCCGATGCAGTTGCGCCAGTGGATTGTCACCGACCCCGCCGGGATCGAAACGACAGTGACCCTGTTCAATACAGAAGAAGGTGTCACGCTCGACCCGGAATTATTCAAGTTCGAACGTATCTGGCCCAACCAGCGCGGCTGATTTCAAGATTTCCCATCGACTTCACGAAATTGTCAAAACCGTCTGACAGAACGGTTAAGCATTCCGATTCAAGCTCTTGCAAATATTGTCGTTTCGCAACGATCAATCAGATTGTAATTTTTCACCTGCATGCATGAAATTTATGGCCGATATGCGGCTCTGATCTATGGCAGACGCGGCTTTCAGTCCCTATATAAAAATCTGTCACAAGGTTCCCGAATTTTGATGTGGGAGCCAAGTGTGAGGAACAGGTCTCCCCTACCTTTCCTCACGCTCCAGATCATCGGAGCGCTGGCGTCCGGTTCTCCCCCCTGGCCGGACGCCTTTTTTCTGCCTAAAGCGTAGGTTATCCGACGCTTCGGGCTAAAAATTTGTCAAATTCTCCTCTGATTTCACGGCCTGTTAATTTTGATTGCCTAGTAATGTTTGACATGATTCCCTTGTGCGCAATCGTGACCGTGCCAGCAGGATAAAACCGCCAATGATCAATGATTTTCTGAAATCCGTTTCCCAGTTTTCCGACCCGCGATTTCGCAAGGTTGTGTTGATCGGTGTTGCCGGCGCCCTGGCGATAATAGTCGGGCTTTGGATGCTGATCGGATTCGGGTTGAACTCGATCACCTTCTTTGCCGATGGTGGCTGGATGGAAACGGCGGCTGACTGGCTGCTTGGCGTGGGTCTTGCGTTTCTGGTGCTGCTAATGTTTCCGGCTACCACTGTCCTGATCTCGAGCCTGCTGCTTGATCAGATCGCCGATGCGGTCGAAGACAAATATTACCCGACCCTGCCTGAAACACGCCCGCAACCGATTTCCGAGGCCCTGATCAGTGGCCTTAAATTTGCGCTGACGGCGCTGGCCCTTAACATCCTGATCCTGCCGCTTCTTTTAGCAGGTCCAGTATATGTTATCGCGTTTTATGCGATGAATGGCTATCTGCTGTCGCGCGAATATTTTGAACTGGTCGCCGCACGTCGTTATGATGTTCGCACGGTGAATGCCATTCGCAAAAGTTGCCAGACGAAACTTTGGTTTGCCGGAATCGGCCTGACATTCCTGATGACCGTGCCGCTGGTCAACCTTGTGGCGCCGATTATCGCGACTGCCTTTATGGTGCATTACTCCGTCCGTCTGGGTGCATTCGAAAACCGGATCACCGTCTGACGCCATTCCGGTGGGCATCGGATAGAATGGCGGAAACCTGAAACGAAACTGCAAGACAAGGATTTGGTCATCCCCATGTTCGGAAAGAAAAAAGCCAACAAAACAGTCGACAGCAGCCCGGCTTCGTCAGATACATCTTCTTCCAGATTGAATTCCGGCGGTCTTTCCGACAGCGCAGCTTCCTCGCCGATCAAACCGGCTTCGAGCGAAAGTGCGAGTGCCAGCAACGATACCGCCACAAAAACAGAAAAACGTAGTGAGCCGCAGCTGTTTACTCAGCCGCGCACAAAGGAAGAACCGAAAATGTCCAGCAAACCGCATTCCACCAGCTTCCGTCCGGAAATCCCGAAGCGCCCGCTTGAAATTCCGACCCGCGGCAGTGCTGGTCGTCCAAGTGCCACCCCAAGCCACACCGAGGGCAAAAAACTGACGGTTGGCCGCGATATTCGTCTGGCTGGTGAAATCGGTTCCTGCGACGTCCTCGTCGTTGAGGGCCATGTCGAAGCCCAGATCAAGGAATGCACCCGTCTTGAAGTTTCCCAAGGCGGCACCTTCGTTGGTACCGCGCAGGTCGACGAAGCCGAAATCAGCGGCACTTTCGAAGGCGACCTGACGGCACGTCGTGTCATTGTCATCGGCTCGGCAGATATCAATGGCAAGATCACCTATGGTGCGCTTCAGATTGAAAACGGTGCCCGCATCAAGGGCTCGCTGGAATATGTTGAAGGCAGCGACGACGGTACCAGCCGTACCGGCCATTCTGCTGCAATCACCATTCCACGCAAAAGCGACGATATCTGATCCGTGACCGGCATAAACCGCTCACTGACCCAAACAACCCCGATACAGCCCCGGCGCGGTAAACACCCCGCCGGGCTTCTCTGCGCGATGATACTGATCGCGACGTCGCTGGTGGCATGTGGTGGGAATGCTGTCCCGCCTGGCAGCACAAATCAGAACTATGGCAAGGCCAAGTCAACCAGTTCACCACGCGTGACCCAAGATATCCCGAAAAAATCCGGGAATTCTCTTTCTGGCGGTACAGGGACCGCAACAACGAAACCGACCAACACTTCAACTAAATCTGCTGTAAACCCGACCGGCACTGCCAAATCGCAATCCCCCCGCATAACGGTTGCCATTCCGCCCGTTCCCTTTAAGTCGATCAGGGCTGAAACCCTGATGGGTCTCTCGGAGGATGCGGTAGAGCAAAAAATCGGCGAACCCGAAATGACCCGCGGCGAGGGTCCTGCACGGGTCTGGCAATACCGTTCCGAGGAATGTTCTTTTGATGCGTTCTTTTTCCCGGCAGCAGAAGGGGAAACACGCAAGATGACCCATATGCTGGCCCGCAAACGCAAAAGTGCCGATAAAATCTCTGTCCAGGATTGCCTTGATCAGGTGGTCAAGGCCCGAATTGCCGCGGACAACAAAGGTTAAAACCCCAGAAGGAACAGCTATTTGCACCATTTTCCCATATCGCTGTCGATTTTTTCAAGTTTCGCGATATGGCGGGATTTCCTTGGTCGAATATTTACCTTTTACCGGCACTCTCGGGTGAAAGTTCCTCATAAATCCGCCACATCGGGCGGGTTTAAAGTCATCGTTCCGAAACTTCAGACACGATACGCGAGCCCATGAAAAAACACGCCCATCGTCTTGTCAGAAATTCGCTGGCAGGTGCAGCTGCCGCCCTCGTCGCTTTGGTCTCTCAGGCTGCGATTGCGCAAAATGCGCCGCAACTGATTGATGTATATGGAAAATGGGAAGCTTATAGCTATTCCGAAAAAGGCAAAAAAGTTTGCTATATCGGTAGCCAGCCGACCTCCGCCAAAGGCGATTATACCCAGCGCGGCAAAATCTATGTCATGGTTACGCACCGCCCGGCGCTAAAACTGTTCAACGAAGTCAGCTTCATTACCGGCTATACCTATGAAAAAGATAGCGATGTTGACCTTCGAATCGATTCCAAAAGCTTCAAGCTGTTTACCTACGAGGACTCAGCCTGGGCCGTGAATGGCGAGGAAGATCGCAAACTGGTTAGCGCCATGAAGGCCGGCAGCAATATGGTTGTCGTCGGCAATTCATCGCGAGGGACGAAAACTACCGATACTTATTCACTTTCCGGGTTTACCGCAGCCTATAACGCGATTTCAAAGGCTTGCGACGCCAAACCGGTTAGCTGAGCGAACGACGAACCGATAAATCCCTGCGGTTTGAGGCGCTTGTAAACCTGCATCGCGTCCGGCAAATAGCTGCAATGTGAATTTTATCGTTTGTAAATTGCCCCGGCCCCGCTATATGCGGGGCCATGGTTTGTGCGCCAAAAGCATTTCGCGGGAAAATCTGTTATAGTCCCGCACCGTTGCAAATCCGGCGCGCATCGGATGCACAAAGCCGGAAACGGTGCTGATGCCGCCTGATGACCAAGAACAAACGCCGATAAAACTGCCAGAACCAAAGAGAGAGCCCGGGATGACCGACGTCCTGACCGAGAACGCGACCACAAATGCCGCAGCCGCCACCAGCCAGAGCGGCCCGACGTTGACCGACTTCGTAACGCGCGCCGCAAACGGGCAGGCTGCCGACGGACGTCGTGATCTCGTGGGACTGTCGCGTGATCAGCTGACCGAACTGCTTGGCGAAATGGGCGAAAGCAAGTTTCGCGTCAAACAGATGTGGAACTGGATCTACAACCGCGGTGTCAAAGATATCGAGGATATGACCAACATTTCCAAAAAGCTGCGCGATCGCCTGTCACAGGACTTCTATATCGGCCGCCCGGCTCTGACAGCCGATCAGAAAAGCTCGGACGATACTCATAAATGGCTGATGAAGTTCCACGACGGCAACGAAGCCGAAACCGTCTATATCCCGGATCGCAACGAAGATCGCGGGGCTGTCTGCATTTCCTCGCAGGTCGGCTGTACACTAACATGCAAGTTTTGCCATACCGGTACCCAGCTTCTGGTTCGTAACCTGACACCCGGTGAAATCATCAGCCAGTTCATGGTTGCTCGTGACAGTTACGGCGAATGGCCAACCCCGGCAAACGGCATCCGTCGCCTGTCGAACATCGTTATGATGGGCATGGGTGAGCCGCTGTTTAACTATGAAAATGTCCGCGAAGCGCTGAAAATCGCCATGGATGGCGAAGGTATTTCAATCTCGCGCCGTCGCGTCACCCTGTCCACATCGGGTGTGGTGCCGGAAATCGTACGTTGCGGCGAGGAACTTGGTGTTGGTCTGGCGATTTCTCTGCATGCGCCCGATGATGATCTGCGCAACGAAATCATGCCGATCAACAAGAAATATCCTCTCAAGGAACTGATGGCTGCCTGCCGTCATTATCCCGGCATGTCCAATTCGCGCCCGATCACCATGGAATATGTGATGCTTAAAGGCGTGAATGACAAACCGGAACATGCGCGTGCGCTGGCAAAGCTGGTCAAGGGCGTCCATTGCAAATTCAACCTGATCCCGTTCAATAAATGGCCGGGTTCGGACTATGAGTGCACGCCGACCAACGATATCAAGAAATTCGCCCATACGCTGCTTGAACTTGGCTACGAAGCACCGATCCGCTGGCCGCGTGGCCGCGATATTCTGGCCGCCTGTGGCCAGTTGAAATCCGAAAGCCAGCGCCAGCGTAAATCGCGTGTCGGCGGCTGTGGCAATGCTTCCGGCGACGATAGTACCAATGTGGTTGCCGCACAGTAACTACCGCGCAGAACACGGTAAACATCTGGAATTACAAACGGGCAGGTTCATCCTGCCCGTTTTCTTTTTTGGTGGAAAATATCCACCTTTGTTACTGCCAAGAAGAAACATCTTTTATAAAAATAAAATCAATCATTTATATCTGATTGATAATTATATCCATTTCGCCTGAAGTTTCTTCGGAGGTAAGTCGTCGGGCGTTTTCATATCCGAAATATCGAGATTGATTGCCAGGACTCCGCCTAGCCCACCGACCGTCATTTCTGAAATACGGCGACCGACCCCGTCCTTGTCCAGACCGGAAAGATACGCATCACGGGCCGCCCCATCGACGAAATCAATGGTCAATACATGGGTGAAACCCTGACTAAGCCCGCTCCCCAATGTTTTGGGACCCGCAGCAAAGGCCAGAATTCCCGGCGTTTCAAGGGCAACTTGCGATAATTCTTCAAGAAGGTCCGTGATCTGTGCTGCCAAAACACCGTCTCCGATCTGTAACAGCACGATGTGACGCAACATCAGGGTTTGGCCTCCGCCAGTTTGGCCGGATCAACAGACGCCGGCAGCAAAACAAATTTACGTCCCATGCGGTTCATATGACCGGCATGCAGGACGGCATCTTCGCCTGGACCAAAGAAGATATCCCCGCGTACCGGGCCACGAATGGCGCCGCCCGTATCTTGCGCAACCATCAGACGATGAAATCTGGCATCGGCATTCATCGCATCATCGGTTTCAAGCCAGATCGGAACTCCCATGGCATGGAAACGCCGATCAACGGCCAATGACCGCCCTGGTTCCAGCGGTACGCCCTGCGATCCAAGCGGCCCGGCATCAGGGTCATCCGGATCGGTTTTCAGCGGATTGAAAAACACAAAGGATGCGTTGGTATTCATCACATCATCGGCCTGATCCGGATGGGTGGATAACCATTGCCGAATGGTTTGCAGCGATACGGTTTCGCGCGTCAGTTCACCCCGTTCAATCAATTCCCGACCAATGGCGAAATAGGGATGGCCGTTGGTGGCGGCATATCCGATGCGCAATACACTGCCATCTGGCAACACAACCCGGCCTGATCCCTGGATTTGAAGGAAAAATGCATCCACCGCGTCATCAACCCAGACAAGTTCAAGATCACGCCCGGCAAGAGCACCATTTTCAATCGCTTCTCGGTCATAATACGGCTTAACGCTTTTACCCTCGATCCGGCCAACCAGCGTTGTGCCCTTAAGGTCCTCGCGAAACGCACCAAGATCAATGGAAACCATATCTTCGGGTTTCAGGTAGATCGCCGTCTGAAATGGTCCTTCGCGCGTCAGGTTACCACGCAGTTCCGGTTCGAAATAACCGGTAAACAATCCTTCGGGATCATTGTTATTTCCGACCAGATATGGCTTGAACCCACTTTGGAAAAAAGTTCGTGCATCTTCCTTGCGGATAGTATCGGGCTCCAGCGCCAATGCGGTTTCACATAATCTGCGCCAGTCGCCAACCGTTCCCATCCGCGGGTCCGGGCCGATATCGCGTTCATCGCCTCGTTTGATCATTGCCGCACAGGACCGCTGAAACGCTTTCAGGCTGCCACGCATATCGTCTGTCTGCCAACCATCAAGCTGGCTGAAATCAGTTGCGTTAAGCGTCAGCGTATCAGCAGGTTTTTCAACCACGTCGCCCAGTCCGAGAAGACCGGCGATATCGGTCCAAAACAGCCAGACAAGGGCACCAGCCGCCCCGATAAAAACCGCAAAAAATGAAAGAAGGCGCGACAAAACCAGACGTCTTTTCAAGGCAAAACCCGTTATCTGCAAATTCGGATCAAAATCGGCATGATTGTTTGATCAATACTCGAATATTTCGATTATTTGCCGCGATTGTCCAAAAACATGTTTAACAAGCCGATAATCGAAACCTGCCGGAGGCCATCAAACCGGTAAAATCAGGCAATAAAAAAGGCGATCCGTATGGATCGCCTTTGTCTTTTTGTCCCGCAATGCGCCAAGCCATTGCAAAATCCTAGTGAAACCTACTGCGTGGTTTCTTCTTCCGGCGTTTCGGTCGCAACCAGCTGCCAGTTGGGATCGCGGCTTTCGATATTGCGCGCAAATGTCCAAAGGTCTTCGGCCTCGATCACCTGATTCGGATCGCCCGAAACCACATCGCCGTCATTGTTGCGAATGACCGATACTTCCTCGGACACGAACTTGATCGTAATATAGGCGGTTCGGCCTTCAAGCGTGGCGTCGTGGATGGTAGCACTCTTGATACCGACCAGGGTGGTTTCCTCGCGCTCGCCCTTTTCGGCGCGGGCATCAATGGCTGCGGCAAAATTCTTGTAAACCTCGGCTGAAAGAAGCGGGCTCAAACCATCCTTGTCGCCCTTGGCAAAATATTCGACAATCATTTCGAATGCCATTCGCGCCCCGTTCAGGAAATCCTGCTGGGTAAAGTCGGGATCGGCTTTCTGGATTTGCTGCAATACGCCAAAGGTGCTGCTGTCGGCTGCGACCGTTCCGTCAGCCTTTCCGGCTGCCTTATCGGCATCGGGCAGGCGATATACATTATCCGTCGGTTGCGGTGCGCCATTTTTGGCACCTTTGCTGTCATCCTCGTGTGAACGACGGCCAAAAACATCCGTTGGCCCCTGCTTTTCCTCGCCATTGCGGCGCCCAAGGGTACTGCGCAGGCGCAAAACCAGAAAAACAGCGATCAATGCGAAAAGAATGATGTCGAAATACTGCAAGCCCGGACTCTTGATCTGTAAGGTTTCGAAAAACGCCAAAAACAGCAAAACTGCCGTGGTCGAGAAATGGTATGGACCGAAGCGAATGCAAGGGCAACTCCCGATCGCATTTAAAATGTGATCGGTTTCACCATGTTCATTCGCACAATCATCATATTGTCGCGAACACGGTGGTAAACTGCCGCATTTTCGTCCAGTTATACCGGTAGTTTGCCGCCAAATTCAGAAAGTATTTCAGGCAAGATTAAAGCGAAATACCTGAAAACCAACATGTTTATGCAATACTGCGCTTTGCGGACCGGTCCTGTCAAAGTATGTTTGCCTGACAGGCTGTGATCAAACCTGATCATATCGACCAAATGCAAAGCCGAGCGGAGCAAAAATGGGCTTTTATTTTCTGGCCATCTTCGTGGCCATGCCGATCATCGAAATTGCCGTCTTCATTCAGGCGGGCGAACTGATTGGCCTGTGGCCGACGATTGGCATCGTCATCCTGACCGCCGTGGTCGGAACCTCGCTGATGCGCGCCCAGGGTTTGCAAACCCTTGCACGTGCACAGGCCCAGATGGATCAGGGCGAAATGCCGATTGGCGAGCTGTTTGACGGCATCTGCATTCTGGTTGCCGGTGTGCTGCTTCTGACTCCGGGTTTTGTCACCGACACCATGGGCTTCCTGTTGTTGGTCCCACCACTACGCAGGGCGGTTGGTGCCGGCGTCATTATGAAACTGGTTCAGTCAGGTAATATCCGCACCAATTTCTCGCGCCGAACCTATGGCAATCCGGGCTCGTCATCAGGCGGTGCTTCTGCTCGCCCCGGGCGACGTCCAGGCAGTGGTCCGATCATTGATGGTGATTTCGAAAATGTCAGTCCAGCCAACGGAAATGGCGAGGGCCGAGATGGAACGGGTCACGACACCAATGATGATGATCCCCGCAATCTGCCACCCAAAAATTTGTAATATCGATCTTCCGCCTCGTTTGGCGTAACCGTTTGCATTGATCGATATCGACAGGACCTTTGGCCATACGCCGGGTCCTGTTTTCGTTTTGGTGGCATGTTCAATGCCTTGCAAGACGTTCTTTAAACCTGACCAAACAGACCACAGGAAATCACATACGAAATGCCCATGTTGCGCCATTTATGACGTTGCGGGATGTTACGGCGATTTTCTTGCCCGTACCCGGAAGACATGCTAGGCCATGAGAAGACATGCCGCAGGGTTGCGGCGTCAGAAACAAGCATATCAGCCAGTTTCAGATTATCTGACCATGTAGCCAATGCCTTGGCAGATACATTCTGAACGGCTTGTTTCTGATCAAGACCAAGATTTAAGGGAGTTAGACTTTAATGGCCGAAAACACCACCGGTGCAGCACAGGGCGGCGAAGAACAGAAGCCGGCTGGCAACCCGATCACGATCCATACCCAGTACATAAAGGATCTTTCCTTTGAAAATCCGAATGCACCGGAAAGCGTAGCCCTGCAGCAGCAGCCGAAAATCAACATCGACGTCGATGTTGAGGCGCGCACCACGCAGGACCAGAAACTTCACGAAGTTACCGTCAAGATCAACGTCAAGGCCGATGTTGCCGACAAGGTCGCCTTCATTGCCGAACTTCAATATGGCGCGGTCGTAACGCTTAATGTTGCCGACGAACACCGCCTTCCGGTTCTTCTGATCGAAGTTCCGCGTATGCTGTTCCCCTATGTCCGCAAAATCATCTCTGACCTGACGGCCGATGGCGGATTCCCACCGTTGATGATGCAGCAGATTGATTTTGCTGATCTTTTCCGCAAGAAATTCGCCAAACAGATGGAAGGCCAGCCTGCAGGCAACGCCTGATTTCCTGCTTTGAGCGTTTTGGTACGATATCAAAACAAAGGCCGCCAAACGGGCGGCCTTTTTATTTTAATAACGAAATGATATTCGTGATCAAGCTTGGATGATTCTGGCTCAGAACGGCCGCGCGATCACCATAAAGACAATGATCACCATTAAAACTGCCGGTACTTCATTGATAATACGATAAAATTTTTGCGGTTTCGTATTATTGTCCGCTTCAAACTGGCGACGGCATCGCGCCAGCATCATGTGGATGCCGGTCATGATCACAACGCACAAAAGCTTTACGTGGAACCATCCTTCGGTCATCGCACCGCTGGCATGAATCAGGTAGCCCCCGAAAATCCAGGCCGCAATCATCGCGGGATTCATGATCGCACGCAGCAATCGGCGTTCCATGATCTTGAACTTCTCGGCCGCTTCCGAACCTGGCGCTACTTCGCAGTGATAAACAAAAAGCCGCGGCAAATACAAAATTCCTGCCATCCAAGCAATGATGCTGATGACATGCAGGGATTTTATGACGCTATAGGTATCCATGTCTCTCTCTTCTGGTCGATCCGGGATCATCGATATCAGGCGATTTCAAACAGAATAACCTCTTGAACGGCATGCGGAAATGCCCAAACACATAACCGCCTGCCGCATCGCGCCTGGGATCAGGATTCTATCACGCTTTGCCAGCACCCAGCGGCTGCTTGGCAACGGCACAGCTATGTTCGTCCGGGCACCACCAACCACGCGTTTCCACCGCGTAATCATCGGGTCCGTTCTGATCAAGTGTCTGCTGCGTCTCGTTGACCACTTCAACCAGTCCGCTGATAAAGCGCGGATGCGAACACACGGTACGAACCCGTTCATAAACCGGGATTTTCAGCTCGTCGGCAATCTCGCGATATTCGATATCGAGCTCGACCAGCGTTTCGGAATGCTCGGTGACAAAGGCAATCGGAACGATCACGAGCGGTACACCATCCTTGCCGGCACGTTCAATCTCGTGCTCGGTCGAGGGGCCAATCCATTCCATCGGACCAACCCGGCTTTGATAGCAGACCAGCCAGTCCAAATCCGCAATCGCCATCTTGTCGACCACGGCCTGGGCCGATTTTTCAATCTGCAACTGATAGGGATCGCCGCGTTTGGTAATCACGGCCTTTGGTACCCCGTGGGCGGAAAACAGCAGGCGCGGCTTACCAACGCCAAGCTCGACCGACTTTTTCAGGGCATTTTCATATCCGTCCTTGACCATTTCGGCAGATGCTTCAACAAAACCCGGATTGGTCGGATAACAGCATGCGGTTTTTATCGGCGTATTCAAACCAACCTTATGGCAAGCCCGTTTCCAGTCCTTGACCGATGAGCCGCTGGTGGTCGTTGAAAATTGCGGATAAAGCGGCAGCAAAATCTGTTCATCCGCACCCCATGCCTTTACCGCAGCCGCACTGTCATCGGCAAACGGTTTCCAGTAACGCATCGCAATGAAACAGCGGTTTTCATAACCGTCATCAAGCCCGTTAAGCGCTGTTTCAAGCGCATCTGCCTGATCCTGGGTGAGTTCCAACAACGGCGATTTTCCGCCGATATGATCATAAATCTCGCGCGCAATAGGCGCGCGGCGGCTGGAAATAAGCTTTGCCAGAAAATACCGGAACGGATTGGGCAAACTGATAATCGCCGGATCATTAAACAGATTGAAGAGGAACGGTTTTACCGCATCCGGCCCATCCGGCCCGCCCAGATTGAAAAGAATTATCGCGCGTTTTTTACGCTTCGTCTCGGACATCGGCATATCCTTCATGGCGTTTTGAAACTGTCCGGTTCATTCCGGAAGCCTCGTTTTTGGATAAACCCGTCCCGCTTCCTTTGATCCCGCGGTCATAATGGCCAAACAGGATATAAGCGCAACGGGTTTAAGCCATTTTACGCATTGAATTTTTCAATCGATTTGATCGATTTCAATTATCACCGATAATTTCGAATAAATTCGACCAGTTTGCCGACATTTTCAGGCGATGTTTCCGGCGTGATGCCATGGCCCAGATTGAAAATGAACGGACCATTGCGCAGCGTATCAAGAATACGGCGGGTCTCTTCAATCATCTCGTCCCCGCCGGTAATCAGATACATCGGATCAAGATTTCCCTGTACCGGTCCCAGCGGCTGAAGGTTTTCCGCCACCCATTTCAATGGAACGCCACTATCAAGACCAACCGCATCCACACCGGTATGCTGTTTGAAGTCGATCAGATGCAAACCAGCACCCCTTGGGAAGCCAATCACCGGCAAATCCGGATGTACTGCCTTGAGATTTGTGACGATTTTTTTAGTCGGTTCGATCACCCAGCGTCTGAACCCGTTTTCCGAGAGTACTCCGCCCCAAGTTTCAAACAGCTGGATGCACTCTGCACCAGCTTCGACCTGTTTCAGCAGATATTGCGTCGTGGCTTCTACAAGAATGTCGATCAAACGTGAAAATCCGTCCGGATCGCCATAGGCAAATCGCCTGATATTGGCAAAATCCTTACTGCCTTTGCCCTCAACCATATAGGTTGCCACGGTCCATGGCGCCCCGGCAAAGCCGATCAGGGAAATATGTGACGGAATGGATGTCGAAAGCTTTGCCACTGTCTCGTAAACGGGGCCCAGCGTATCGTGAATGCGATCAACATTTAGTATACCAAGGCCAGATGCATCGCGAATGGCGTCAAGCTGCGGTCCTTCTCCCTGCTTGAAGGCCAAATGCTGTCCAAGTGCCTGTGGTATGACGAGGATATCGGAAAACAGAATTGCCGCATCGAAGTCATAGCGCCTGAGCGGCTGCAAGGTAACTTCGCAGGCAAGATCAGGATTATAGCAAAGATCGAGGAATGAACCTGCCTCGGACCGTGTTGCGCGATATTCCGGAAGATAGCGACCCGCCTGGCGCATCAGCCAGATCGGCGGTACCGGCAATGTTTCACCGGCAAGGGCACGCAAAAAGGTCTTGGTTGGTTTGGGCATGACGTTTCCTGTTTGACTGCCCGGAACTGCCTTTCAAGGGGCGTTTCCGGGTATGCTAGTCCCGATCCTTTTTGTCAGGCACGATAGCCTGACGTTTATGTCCGGTTTCCTATTCCTGACCCATGAATTGTGTCCTGAAGCCTGTCCAGGCCGTTTTTCCACCGTGTCTCTAACAAAACCTTCTTTAATAAAAAAGGATGTTGTTTGTTAGTGGTTACCTGTGGATAACGGGGATCAAATTTGGTGCACAGTTTATCCACATTGCGACTCGGGAAAAATGATTCATCTCAAACTATCTTGGGGAAAACTGGGGACGACTCCGAACAACTCCCAAAGGTAAGCTTGGGAAAAGCCGTTTTTGAATAATGGGGATAACGGGGATTAATCTGGTTTTTGCCTTGTTATCCCTGCTATTAGGGAAAAAATTTTCCGACTATCCCCCGTGGGATGGTTGCTTTGAGAAATTTTGTATGACGTGCAGGATAAAATCTGTGGAAAAAATTTGGCCGGAGTCGCCCCCGTTATCCACAATTATCCACAGGCCCGACTCCATCGGTTTAATTTGTGGTTGGGATTGCAGTGCCCTGTCAGATGACAGATGATCGAAATATCGAACACCGGATTTCGGTTAAGTGATGTGAAACGCTGGCAGATTGCAGGACTGCGATGATTGACGACGACAATATCTTTCACCTTCATCTGGTATCGGATTCCACCGGTGAAACCGTTGACGGGGTTGCGCGTGCCTGCATCGCGCAATTTCCCGATGTACGCGCACATGAACATGTCTGGTCACTGATCCGCACTGATGCACAGCTTGCCCGTGTTCTGGCCGATATTGAACGCAACCCGGGCATTGTGCTTTATACGGTTTTCGATATGGATATTCGTCGCAAGCTCGAAGAAGGCTGTCGCCGTCTGCAGGTTCCGCACAGCCATGTGCTTGATAACACCATCACCATGATGGCGGGTTATCTGGGGCAGCAATCGCGCGGCCGTACCGGGGCTCTCCATAAAATGGACGAGGATTACTTCAACCGGATCGAAGCCATTGATTACACCTTGTCCCATGATGATGGGCAATCGACCTGGGATCTTGAAGAAGCCGATGTCGTGATTGTCGGTGTATCGCGCACGTCAAAAACCCCGACCTCGGTCTATCTGGCCAATCGCGGTATCAAAACCGCGAATGTGCCGTTTGTTCCGGGTTGCCCGTTACCACCGGAACTCGACAAACTCAAAAATCCGCTGGTGGTTGGCCTGATCAAGGATGTAGATCAACTGGTATCGATCCGCAAAAACCGCTTGCGCCAGATCGAACGGGGTGAGGGCGGGGATTATGTCGACCCGGTTGCCGTGCGAAACGAAGTCCATCAGGCACGCCGTTATTTTACTGATCGCAGCTGGAAGATTATCAATGTCACAAGGCGTTCGATCGAAGAAACGGCTGCTATCATTCTGTCGACCATGTATGACCGGCGCGGTCATTAATTAAGACATCACGTAATTACAGGGTACCAATACATGACCAGACTGATTCTGGCGTCTAGCAGCAAAGCCCGACATTCCATGTTGACAAATGCCGGTGTGGATTGTGAGGCAATTGCCTCGATGATCGACGAAGACGGTTACAAGCAATCGATGAAGGCCGAAGGTGCCAGTGCTGCCGAAGCTGCCGAAACGCTTGCCGAAATGAAGGCGTTGCGCATGTATCGGCAGCAACCCGATGGCATCGTTATTGCCGCCGATCAGATGCTGGAATGCAACGGGATCTGGTTTGACAAGCCGCGCGACCGCGATAATACCCGCGCCCAGCTGCACGCCCTTCGTGGTAAAACCCATCAGCTGGTTTCAGCAGCGGTGATTTACAAGGAAGGTTCGCGCATCTGGGGTACCATCGATACCGCCCATCTGACTGTCCGCAACTTCACTGATGAATGGCTCGAAGACTATCTCGATGCTGCCGGGGAAGAGATTTATAACTGTGTTGGCGGTTATCAGCTTGAAGGTATCGGCGCACAGCTTTTTACCGAAGTCCGCGGTGATTATTTCACTGTGCTTGGTTTGCCGCTTTTGCCGCTGATTGGCTTCTTGCGCGATCACGGTATTCTCAAAGCATAATAAACGACATTAAGGCAGGAAATTTTCATCATGACTTCGCGGATTCCTTATCGAACGCTGTCGGGTACCTCGCGCCTTGCCGGTGTGATGGGCTGGCCGGTGTCACATTCCAAATCGCCGCGATTGCATGGCTACTGGCTGGCAAAATACGGGATCGACGGTTCCTATATGCCGCTTCCAGTCGAACCGAAGAATTTTCAGGATGCCCTGAAATCCTTGCGTAATCTGGGTTTTTCCGGGGTCAATGTCACCATTCCGCAAAAGGAAATGGCGATGCCCGAATGTGATGAACTGTCCGACCGTGCCCGTCGCATTGGGGCAGTCAATACCGTGACCTTTGCCAAGGACGGCCGCGTATTGGGCGATAACACCGATGGGTTCGGCTTTATCGAAAACCTTCGCCAGGAAGCTCCGGATATCGATTTTGCACCAGGTCCTGCGGTGGTGTTGGGGGCGGGCGGGGCGTCACGGGCGGTTTTGGTTGCCTTGCTTGACGAAGGAATCCTTGAAATCCGCATCGCCAACCGGACACGCAAACGTGCCGATGATCTGGCGGCCGAGATTAACGATCCGCGCATCAAAGTGGTGAACTGGCCGCTTGATCCGGCGGATTTGGCCGATGCGTCGCTTGTGGTTAATACCACAAGCCTTGGTATGGTCGGGCAGCCGAAACTTGAAATCGATCTTGAAGGTTTGCCAAAAACCGCCCTTGTGACCGATATCGTTTACGTGCCGCTGATCACTGATCTGCTGGCACAGGCCAAAAAACGTGGCAATCCGGTGGTTGATGGGCTGGGCATGCTGTTGCATCAGGCACGTCCGGGATTCCATCGCTGGTTCGGGATTGATCCGGAAGTCACGCCAGAGCTTCGCGAATTTGTTCTTTCGCCGGATTAATCCGAATTAAGATCACAAGGCACTATTTATTATGGTTATTTTGGGACTGACCGGGTCCATCGGCATGGGTAAATCGACCGCGGCGGGGATGTTTCGTTATCTTGGCGTGCCGGTCCATGATGCCGACGAGAGCGTTCATCGTTTGATGGTACCGGGCGGGGCGGCGTTTGATCCTATCATCTCCGTATTCCCCGATGTTCTGAAAGACGGCCGGATTGATCGCCAGATACTGGGGGCAATCGTTTTTGCCGATTCCGATGCGCTGAAACGTCTTGAAGCCGTCCTGCACCCGCTGGTTCGGGCTGAAGAAAACAGATTTCTCAAACTTAACCGTCTGGCGCAAAGATCACTGGTTGTGCTGGATATTCCACTTTTGTTTGAAACAGCAGGTGAAAAACGCTGTGACGACGTTGCGGTAGTATCGGCACCGAAATTCATTCAACGCCAACGTGTTATGGCGCGATCAGGGATGACGGACGCCAAATTTTCCGCCATTCTTGCCAAACAGATGCCGGATCGCGAAAAACGTCGCAAAGCTGATTTTATTATTCCGACAGGCTTGGGTCGGGCTGTAACTTTCGCTACGATACGAACCATCGTTGACCAACTGGAAAATCGGACCTGATATGCGTGAAATTGTCCTTGATACGGAAACCACAGGCCTTGATCCCTATGCTGACCATCGCCTTGTGGAAATCGGGTGTATCGAGCTTTTCAATCACATGCCGACCGGGCGGCAATATCATCAATATATCAATCCGCAGCGTCCAATGCCCAAAGAGGCATTCGATGTCCACGGCCTTGGCGACGATTTCCTCAAAGACCAGCCGGTCTTCGCGGAGGTGGTAGACGATTTTCTCGAATTTATCGGCGATGACTCACAACTCGTGATCCATAATGCCGCGTTCGATATGAAATTCTTGAATGCGGAACTTGAATGGCTGAGCAAGCCGAAAATAGCGATGGACCGCGCGATTGATACCGTGCAGATGGCGCGCAAAAAATTCCCCGGATCCCCGGTCAGTCTTGATGCGCTATGCCGCCGCTTCAAAATTGATAACTCGAACCGTACTTTGCACGGGGCGCTACTCGATTCCGACCTTCTTGCATTGGTTTATCTTGAACTGCTGGGTGGTCGGCAGCACGGCCTTTCGCTTGATTCCAAGGTTACTAAAAAGGTTGTCATTGATACGCCGCGTATTGTGGGGCCAAAAGAAAACTACCTGGAACCAAGACCACATATTCTCAGTGAAGATGAGCTTGCGGCGCACCAGACCTATATTGAGAAAAAGTTCTCTGCTGCCATCTGGCTCAAGCGCGAAGAAGTTTGATGTGACCGGCATGTTTTTCCGATATGCCGCTTTTTTGAAATTTAGCTCTCTTCGCCAAATCCTCTCTCCACTTTTTCAACGTCTATTCTTGGGCCGGTCGGTTTTTAAAGGGTCGGACATTATCGGCTGTTCGGTGATTGCTCTGCTGGTGTTGGCATTTGCGGTACAGGATGTTCGAGCGCAATACCTGCCCGAACCCGAAATTCCGGTTCAGCAGCAGACAACAGACAGTTTTATCAATGGAAAACTTGCTTATACCATCCACCGGTCAGAAGGTGGTGGTGATCCCATTCGCCCCGAACCTGGTTATTTCGATGATCTTGTCGTCTCAGTCTTTCAGGATGCCTGTCTGCCTTATGTCATTGCCGAGCAAGCGCCTTGGAAACGCGTCATGGAACAGGCAATGCAGGGAGCCCGGCATGTTATCTATCCGACAACTCGCACGGCTGACCGTGAGGACAGCTTTAAATGGGTTGGCCCGATAAGCCGCACGATCTGGAACCTGTATGGTTACGCGGATGCGAAATGGCAAAACATGCCGCTCGAGGAAATCCTTGCTTCGGCTCGTATCGGGGTTTTGCTGGGATCGGCCCGTGAACCCTATTTGCGCAGACGTGGCGCACAGCAGCTTGTTCTGGTGCCGCGTGAAGACCTTCTACTGCCGATGCTGCAGGCCGACCGAGTTGATCTGATTGCGATTGGTGGTTCTGTATTGCGACACTATCGCGACATTGTTGATCCTAGCGCACAGCAACGCGACATTGACGGCATTTTGCCGTATCGCAGCTGTTTCCTCTATATGGCGATCAGCAACGCTGCTCCGATTGATGAAGTAGAAACCCTACAAAATTCCCTTGATAAGAATAAGAAAAGTGGTCAATTCATCGAATTACGCGAAAAACATGGCCTATCTTCGGATATCGACAGCGCCTTTTTGAGGGCAATGTTGAATCTCGATAATAACGGTGTCGCCTGTCTTGATCTTTTCGGGCGGGATGACTGACACAGTTTGTGAAGACGCGGACATCCTGCAATCATCAAGTTCTGGACCCTGTGTGCTAAGCAGAACCCTTATGAATATGGCGGGCAAAACGGTTTCCGCCACACCAAGCTCTGGCGGGGTTTCTGAAACCGGCAGCCTGATGCTGCGAAGGGGGGCGGATATGCCTTATACGCTTCCCGATACCCATATTGCGGTTTTGAAAGCCAGCGATATCGTTGGAACTTATGAAGAAGTATGGCCGCGGTTGCGCGAACGGGAAGGAAACGGCAATATGCCGCGAACATTCCTTTGGGTGACAGGCCCGTCGCGAACAGGCGATATCGAACAGACGATACAGCTGGGTGCGCACGGACCGCGCCGTTTGCATATCGTTCTGGTGGATGACACAAAAGAAAACCCATAAAAGACGGCGCTCCGTTAGCGACGAAGAAAAAGCCCTTTGGGAAATCTTCACGCGTGATGTCAAACCCCTGCGTTCCAAACAGCGAAAGGGCAGTGACACCGTGTTCGAGCTGGACAACGATCATCCCAAAAGCGATACGGCGATGCCGCTTCCTGACGATCTGCAGGGTGAAATCAACAAGGCTGAAGAAGTCCGGGCCGTGCGAAACCTGCCGTCCGCGCGTAATGCTGATCGCGGACCGCAGATCAAAAACCGCGCCTTGGTCGAACTTGAACCGGGTGTTACCGACAATATCGATAAATCGACGGCCAAAAAATTCCAGAAAGGCCAGATGTCAATTGATGGTCGTATTGATCTGCACGGTATGACCCAGGATGTAGCCCATCATGCGCTGAACGCGTTTATTGAAGATAGCTGGCGGGCCGGGAAACGTTGCGTTCTGGTGATCACCGGTAAGGGATCGCGTGCCGATGAATATGGCCGCACCGGTCTTTTACGACAACGCACCCCGCAATGGCTTAGCGCGCCACGCCTGCGTACCCGCATTCTTGCCATCAGCGAAGCCCGTATCCAGCACGGCGGATCGGGCGCTTTTTATGTTCTGCTGAAACGGAGACGCCCGTGACACCCTTTGGCAATCGTATTCGCGAATTACGGGCGCGGCACAATGTCACCCTGACAGATATGGCAAACGCCTTGCAGCTTTCGCCGGCTTATCTTTCTGCCCTTGAACACGGGCATCGCGGTCGGCCAAGCCCTGGTCTGGTGCAGCAAATCTGCGGTTATTTCAATCTCGTCTGGGATGAAGTTGACGAAATCAAACGTCTGGCACAGCTTTCCCATCCGAAGGTAACAGTCGATACAGCGGGGCTTGAACCGGAGGCAACCGAACTGGCCAATCTTTTGTCGGAACGGATTGCCGGTTTAAGCGATGATCAGCTTGCCCGAATGCTGGCTATCATCAGCGAACGGGTCGGTTAAGCAGAATGCACATAATCGGTTCGCCGGTTGGTTGAAGGATATCTTTCGCCGCTTCGAGCCGGGCAGACGGCGTAGGGATGGCAGTTCTGCAACAGGTACAGGTGATATTGCCTTAATGGCGTGAAACACGGTTTGACTATTGGTTCAATCGGAGTTATCAATCTGTGGTGTTTCACACCTGAAACATGAAACAGTCCTGCCTGCTTCACAACTACAAGGTTACGACCGGTCCGCAGAAACTATGATCTGCCTGACCGTCAACCGCATTCCTTTCTTTACACCTCCTCCTTCAATCATCGCCCTTCCCGGCAATCACAAGATCATTAAACGCACATATGCATCTTCAGGAACTCAAAAAGAAATCCCCGACGGAGCTTCTTGCCCTGTCCGAGGAACTCGAAATCGAAAACGCCAGCACGCTCCGTAAACAGGAATTGATGTTTGCAATTCTCAAACAGCTGGCTGAAAACGATCATGCTATTTTCGGCGAAGGCGTGTTGGAGGTTCTGCCGGACGGCTTCGGCTTCCTGCGCAGTCCCGAGGCAAACTACCTTGCCGGTCCGGACGATATCTATGTCTCGCCAAGCCAGGTGCGCCGCTTTGGTCTGCGCACGGGTGACACGGTTGAAGGCCAGATTCGTTCGCCCAAGGAAGGTGAGCGTTATTTCGCGCTGCTCAAGGTCGACAAAGTCAACTTTGATGCGCCCGAAAAAGTCCGCCATCGCATCAATTTCGATAACCTGACCCCGCTTTACCCGGACGAGCCGCTCAAGATGGAGCGTCACCTCGATCAGGAAGGCAACAAGGACATCACCAACCGTGTGATCGAACTTGTATCGCCTTTGGGCAAAGGTCAGCGTGCCCTGATCGTCGCGCCGCCGCGCACCGGTAAAACCGTGATGCTGCAAAACATTGCGCATGCGATTGAGGAAAACCATCCGGAAGCCTATCTGATCGTTCTTCTGATCGATGAACGTCCGGAAGAAGTGACCGACATGGATCGTTCGGTGAAAGGTGAGGTCATCAGTTCGACCTTTGACGAACCGGCACAGCGTCACGTCCAGGTTACTGAAATGGTTCTGGAAAAGGCAAAACGCTTGGTCGAGCACAAGCATGATGTCGTCATCCTGCTGGACTCGATCACCCGCCTTGCACGCGCTTACAACACCGTTGTTCCGAGCTCAGGCAAGGTTCTGACCGGTGGTGTCGATGCCAACGCCCTGCAGCGCCCGAAACGCTTCTTCGGTGCCGCGCGTAACATTGAAGAAGGCGGCTCGCTGACCATTATCGCAACCGCGCTGATCGATACCGGCTCGCGCATGGACGAGGTCATCTTTGAAGAATTCAAAGGGACCGGTAACTCTGAGCTTATTCTGGATCGTAAACTGTCTGACAAGCGTATCTTCCCGGCGATCGATATCCTTAAATCGGGTACCCGTAAGGAGGAATTGCTGGTCGAGAAAAGCGCGCTTTCCAAAATGTGGGTTCTGCGCCGTATTCTCAACCCGATGGGTCCGCAGGACGCGATGGAATTCCTGCTTGGCAAACTCAAATCGACGAAGAACAATGACGATTTCTTCGATTCAATGAATGGTTAATCGTAGTTCGATCCTGTAATCGAACTATCATTGAAAACCCCCGGCAATCTGCCGGGGGTTTTTGTTTGGTTCTGGCTCGCCTCGGTAAAGCAGTCTGCGTCTGCTACAAGCGGGTCCATTGTGTAGGCGTGCCAAACCACTGTGATTTACTTCGCTTGAAGCGGGACTAGTACCTGCCTACATAGCGCAAAGCATAAATAACATATTGTTTTGCAATGAAAATTACGTTTCCCTCTACACCGATTCAGACAAATCGCCTGTCGCTTCGCCCCTTCATGGCGTGCGATTTTGACCAATATGCTGCCTATCATTCCCAGCCATCGGTCTATCGCTATCTTTACGCTGCACCTCCAGCGGCAAATGTGCTGACAGAACAGTTTTCCGTTGTGCTGACCGCGCCCTTTGATGCTGAAGGCGATGTATTTCGTTTGGCGGTAATTAACCGGGACGATGATACCCTCCTAGGAGAGGTTCTTTTGAAACTTGCCAGCATTGCAGCCCTTCAGGCTGAAGTCGGTTATATCTTCAATCCGGATTTTTCAGGCCACGGCTATGCGACCGAGGCCGTATCGGCGATGATTGATCTTGGTTTCAATCATTTCGGTTTTCACCGAATTTTTGCTCGCCTTGACACCGAAAATATCGGATCGGTCGGCATTGTTGAACGGCTTGGCCTGCGATGCGAGGCGCATCTGATCGAAAATGATCGCTTCAACGGTGTCTGGGGTGATGAATATATCTATGCGGTTCTGGCCGCCGAATGGCAGTCACGCAGCCGCAACCGGGCTTGATCGGCTACTTCTTCGTGGAATGTTTCATGTCAAACATTGGCGTTTGAAAATTCCTTTTGCGCGGTGATAGGGTTTCCTATCAACAGCAAAGGACTTTGGCGTCATGTATATGATGGAACTCGGGACGGTGATGGTCGGGATTGCCTTGGCACAGATATCGCCGGGGCCAAACATGATGGCAGTATCATCAGCCGCACTTTCCGGCGGGCGGCAGCCCGGATTGCTGAGTGCTGTGGGAGTTGCCACCGGCGTTTTCATATGGTCGGTGCTGTTTTCCTTTGGCATTGGCGCGGTCATTGATGCTTTCCCCCAGAGCCTGACGGCGATGAAGCTGGTGGGCGGGGGATATTTCCTTTATCTCGCGCTGAAATCGTTGTGGTCTTGCTTGAAAGGTTCTGGTTCGGTTGGTAGCGCGCGCGATAATCTGTATAGCCCTGCGTCAAAGATTGGTTTCACTGCCTATCGCACCGGCTTACTCGTTGTTCTGACCAATCCCAAGGCTGCATTGATGTGGGTGGCGGTTTCGATGTTTCTGGCCTCTGCCCAGGGCACGCATCCTGCATTGATCGTTATCGGGGTACTTGCGTCGTGTTCGGCAATGGTTATTTACGGCATCTATGCTCTGCTGTTTTCCACTGGTGTTGCCGTTCGGGCCTACCAGCGGTTTTTCCGCGTTGTTGACGGGATTTTTGGCGCAGTATTCGGCGTAATCGGCAGCAAGATTTTGATTGATGGCATGCGCGATCTGCGTAGTTAAGCTGATTGCTTTCCCTAAGCTAAAGCCAATGTCAATTCGGCAATGTGACCGTCAAGCTTCTGCCGGATCAGTTTGCTGTCACCTGGTTCGACCTGAAGCTTTCCATTGCCAAGATGAAGCCCGATATGATGTATCCCGTATCGCAGGGTGATGGTGAGTTCGTCAGCCGCAACGATTTCGCAATCGGATTGGCTGTTGGCAGCCAGATGATGGGGTGGGGCGGATTTCCAGCCGGTTTGCGGTGCCAGACTGGTCAGATGCAGGGGTTCGGTGCCGGTATTTTGCAGGATCAGCTTAAGGTTCATTTCCCCGGGCATGTCTCGCTCACCTCCTTGATTTTGGCTCTTTCCTGTATGTAAGGCGCAGATTTTCGATGTCGATAGCCATCAATGCTTGCAGTGGCCGCAATCACATGTGACTCTGGTGCTGTTCTTCCACTACGTTTTCAAGGCTGATGCAGCTTTTACTGAAATCCGTCGATTTTGCCGCCCGAGCGCATCGTGACCAGCGCCGCAAGGGCCCGGCTAATGAACCCTATATCAATCATCCGATCGAGGTTTCGCGCCTGATCGTCGAATGCGAACCGGGCACGGACGAATATGTGCTGTGTGCCGCGGTTCTGCATGACGTGATTGAGGATTGCGGTGCGACGCGTGATGAAATTGCCGCCTGTTTCAACGAAATGATTGCCGATATCGTGCTTGAGGTCAGTGACGACAAAGCCCTGCCACGCGATGACCGTAAAGCCCGCCAGATCGAAACCGCTCCGCATCTCAGCGACGGCGCAAAACTGGTGCGTCTGGCGGATAAGGTCGCCAATGTCGGCGCGATGCTGACCGATACGCCGGTCGGCTGGGACCGTGAGCAGATCCTGCGCTATGTCGATTGGGCCGAGGCCGTAATTGCACCCTGCCGCATTGCTAGTGCTAGTCTGTCGGATCGTTTCGATGCCATCGCACGTGATGTCCGCGCCTGGCACACCGAAGAAGAAGAGGCAGGGGTTTAACCCTACCTCTGGCTGCAAACGGTCATTCCCGCGAGGGCAGGAACCCATGTTTTCAATGGCATTCTGTCTTACGGCTTCAAAATCACCGAGCCGGTGGTTTTGCGGCCTTCAAGATCGTCATGGGCCTGTTTGGCGTCCGCCAAGGCATAGGTCGCACCGATGTCGATCTTCACCACACCGGATTTCAGCACGTCAAATAGCTCGTTCGCGGTTGCCAGAAGCTCTTCGCGAGTGGCGGTATATTGAAAGACGCTCGGACGGGTCAGGAAATAGGCTCCGGGTGCAAGAGCTTTAAGCGGGACGGGAGGGACGGCGCCTGATGACTGGCCGAAACTGACCATCATGCCAAGACGTTTCAGGCAATCCAGCGAGTCGTCAAAAGTATCCTTACCGACGGAATCATAAACAACTTCAACGCCTTGGCCGTTTGTGATCTCTTTGACACGCTCGGATACCTTCTCCTCCCGATAGAGGATCGGATAATCGCAGCCCTTGGATTTGGCGATCTCGGCCTTTTCCTTCGATCCGACGGTGCCGATCACGGTGGCACCCAGATGTTTGGCCCACTGGCAGACAATCTGGCCAACCCCGCCTGCTGCCGCATGGATGAGGATCGTATCGCCTTTATTGACGTGATAGGTTCGGCGCAGCAGATATTGTGCCGTCATACCCTGCAACATGGCGGCGGCTGCAAGATCAAAGGTGATCCCGTCGGGGATCTTAACCAAACCCTTGGCCGACATTACACGTGCCTCGGCATAGGCGCCAAGCGGCTGTGCGGCATAGGCAACCCGATCACCAACTGCAAGGTCGGTTACGCCGTCACCAACCGCCTCGATCACGCCCGACCCTTCAAGCCCTAGGCCCGATGGCAGGGACGGGGCCGGATAAACCCCGGAACGGAAATAGATATCGATATAGTTCAGTCCGATGGCTTCCTGTCGCAGGCGAACTTCACCGGTACCTGGTGCACCAACCTCGACATCTTCAAAACGCAGGACATCGCTGCCGCCGGTTTCATAAAATCGGAAAGCTTTGGTCATGGAGACCTCCCGTTAATGCGCCATTTTGGCGCTTGTCTGATCAATGGACCAAGTCTATGTCAGAAAACGGCATTTTGCTATCCGGCAGGTGCTGCTTTGTTCAGAACAGGTTGCCCTGATCGCTTGGGATAACCAGATCGACGCCTTCGATTTTCAAAAGCGCGCGTTTGGTTTCAAGTCCGCCATCGCCGGAATAGCCGCCCGGTTTGCCGCCGCTCGCCAGAACACGGTGGCATGGAATGATTATGGGGATTGGATTAAGCCCGCAGGCCGTACCAACAGCCTGATAGGCCGTTGGTGCCCCGGCTGCAATCGCCAGATCCTTATAGGTCGCGGTTTTGCCCAGCGGGATTTTGCACATCGCCTCCCATACAGCCTTGTGGAAATCGGTGCCATCAGGGGCCAGCGGCAGGTCAAAGGTATCGAGCTTGCCGGTGAAATAGGCGTTAAGCTGCGCCTTCGCTTCGTTCAGGACGGGACTTGGTTCCATATCCTCGACAAAGCCCCAGTCGACCGCGACAATTTTGTCGTCAAACTCGAAAACCGTAATCGCCCCGACCGGGCTGTTCATCGAAATCTGGGGCATTGGCGAAATCCTGCGGTTCGTGCGGGGCAAAAGGTAAAATAGAGATAGCGGGGCGTAAGGCGGGCGGGGTAGGCCTCATCCATCCGATGTTTCACGTGAAACATCGGAAATGGACAGGCGCCACATCACCGGTTCTTTATGCCGCGCTGGTCGGCAGATCGGCAAGCAGTTTGGCAAGGTCCGGGGCATTGGTTACTGGCGCAGAACAGACAGGTCCCTGACAGACATAGGCGGTTTCATGGCCATCGATCGCCGTTTTGCCCTTGGCCGGGTGAAGATCGGGCAGGGCATCGGTATCGGCAAGGATGGTAATCGCCCGGTTCGGCAAATAGGCGGCAAAGATTGCGTGGCGCATTTCCAGGTAAATCTGGCTGCGTTCCTTCGCAACCAGTACGATTTGAAGTGGGTTTTGCAGCATTTCGGCTGCCAGAAGCAGTCCCGGCATATTGGGGAATTGTTCGTTTAATCGCCCCGAAAAGGCGGAAATGGTGACTTCCGCTCGGTCGCGATATCTGGTCTCGCCGGTCAGCGCATAAAGCCGCGCCAGATTTTGCGCCATCACCGAATTGCCAGCCGGAACCGCATTATCCATATGTGGTTTCTGCCGAACCACCAGATCGTCGGCATCCGAGGCCGATTGGAAATAACCCCCCTTGGCATCGGCAAACAGGGTTTCGACCGTTTCGCACCACTCGATGGCTTCGCGAAGATATGCATCCTCGCCAAAGCATTCGTACAGCCGAAGCGCTGCCCGGATCATATGGGCGTAATCTTCAAGCATCCCGGCATGTTGTGCCTTGCCATTGCGATAACTGTGCAGAAAGCGCCGGTCATTGCTTTCGCCAGTCATCAGGCTGTTGATCACAAAATTATAGGCAAGCTTTGCATAATCAAGCCAGTCTGCGCTCTTGAACACCATTGCGGCTTCAGCCAAAGCTGCGATGGTCATTGCGTTCCAGTCGGTCAGAGCCTTGTCATCCCATCCCGGCCAGATGCGTTTGTTGCGCACTGCCAAAAGCTTTGTTCGTATTTCCGAAAGTTTCTTTTCCGTCGTCCGGTCCGCAAGGCCAAGGCCCGATTGCGTGCGATTCAGGATATTTTTATGTTCCCAGTTTCCCGTGGGACTGATGTCATAGATATCCTTGAACAGGGCGGCATCATTACCAAGAATGGCGTTAATTTCGGCTTCGTCCCAGACATAGAACTTGCCTTCTATACCCTCGCTGTCGGCATCAAGGCTGGCGGCAAAGGCTCCGCCGGGGATCCTCATATCGCGCAGGATCCAGTCGATGGTTTCGGAAATGCGGGCTTCATAAAGCGGGTTGCCGGTTTCACGCCAGACATCGCACAGAAGATCAATCAGCTGCGCATTGTCATACAGCATCTTTTCAAAATGCGGCACCAGCCATTGGTCATCGACGGCATAACGCGCAAAACCGCCGCCGACATGGTCATAGATACCGCCCTGACACATGCGATCAAGACTATGGCGGACAATGCGTTTAAGCTCCGTATTGTTGGTGCGAACACCCGTACGCCAAATAAAGGCCAGAAGGCTTGGTTGTGGGAATTTCGGTGCGCCATTGGTGCCGCCATTTTCCCCGTCCATAATCTGCAAACAGCCATGCCCGCACTGATCGATCATTGCAAGCGATGGCACCGAGCCGGTGGCACCGCTATTCATTTTAAGCAGGGCCTGACCGATTTGCGTGACGTTATGGCGGATATTTTCGGGCTGTTCGGCATAGATTTCTGCTACCGATTTCAAAACATCGCCAAATCCCGGGCGGCCATAGCGTGCTTCCTTGGGGAAATAGGTCCCCCCCCAGAAGGGCTCGGCGTCCGGCGTCAGGAACATGGTCAATGGCCATCCGCCCTGCTGGCCTAGCAAGGCCAGCGCATTTTGATAGACGCTATCAAGGTCGGGGCGTTCTTCGCGGTCGAGCTTGATATTGACGAACAGCTCATTCATCAGGGCTGCGATGCCATCATCCTCGAAACTTTCATGCGCCATGACGTGGCACCAGTGACATGCCGCATAACCGACCGACAGAAGAACCGGTTTGTTTGCTGCCTTGGCGGCGGCCAGAACTTCGGAACTCCAGGGCTGCCAATGCACCGGATTGTCGCGGTGCTGCAAAAGATAGGGGCTGGTTTCCGAACCGAGATTGTTCTGTGCGAGTTTCATGGCATCGTGTCCTGTGCCCGTCCGGTTTTACTATGTGGGTGGCGAGCTTTTTATGGGTTGCGGGAGGGGTGGCGTTCCCATTTCTCATCTTTTATGGATGTAAGGGTAAAGACCCTGAATGGAAAGGCAAGGGGGCCAAATGGATGGGAATGGCAAAATATTACGATTTTATCGGATTTTAACCGATTGGAGCGGAATGGGGGGCGATAGTGATTGAGAAAGCAACGCAGGGGCGTCCATAATGGGCGTAACAAAAACCATAAAATCAAACCGAGGAGATCAGGGCGATGAAAGTTTCCGTGGATATCGATTGCACACCGGAAGAACTGCGCACCTTTTTTGGTCTGCCTGATGTGCAACCCATGCAGCAGGCCTTAATGAAAGATATCGAGGACCGTATGAAAGCCAATCTTGCGGCGATGGATCCCGAAACCATGCTCAATACGTGGCTGCCGCAAGGCATGCAGAACTGGGAACAGCTCCAGAAAGCCTTCTGGAGCCAGTTTAACGCTGCCGGCAACAGCACTGGCAAGAACACCAAGGACTGATCAGCTTGACCACCGAGGCACATTTTTATCAGGCGCATGTTTTCGTGTGCCAGAACGAGCGTCCCGTGGGACACGAACGCGGATGCTGCAATACCAAAGGCGCGACAAAGCTTCGCAATTACATGAAAATCCGCGCCAAAGAACTTGGTTTGCCGATGACCCGGATTAATACCGCCGGGTGCCTTGATCGCTGCGAATTGGGCCCGGTGATGGTGATCTATCCTGAAGGGACCTGGTATCGTTACGAGACAATGGAGGATGTCGATGCCATCCTCAACGATCATCTCGTCGGTGGGAAGGTGGTTGAACGGCTGCGGCTAAGCCCGGATCAATAACTCTGGCAGATGGGCGTAATTACTCACTACCTCTTCAATAGAATGATGACTCCAAACGGCTCCAGCAGGGGCCGTTTTGTGTTTTTCGGAAACCGGGGCCGGAAGGGGCGGATATACCGCTTTGATATTCTTTTGTGGCCTTAAAGCACTGTTTGCAATTGCAGCTATATGTTGACCTGTGCGGGATGCTGACCGATATGGACAGCCAACAGCATTTTCCTTTGGATGGCGGACGGATTAGGCAGGACGGATGACGATTAACGTGACCCACATTGGAACCCCGATCCAAGGGGGCCAGACAGATACCATCTTTGCCCTTTCCAGCGGCGCGGGGCGGGCCGGGGTGGCGGTAATCCGGTTATCCGGGCCAATGGCGGGGCCGACGCTCTGTGCGCTTCTGGGGCGCGATAACCTGCCAAAGGCGCGCCATGCGATCTATGCGCCGATCTGTGATCCGAAAACGGACGAACGGCTTGACGATGCGGTGGCGATCTATTTCGCTGGACCGGCTAGCTTTACCGGGGAGGATGTTGTCGAGCTTCATACCCATGGTGGGCGTGCGGTAATTGATGGTGTTCTGGAATGTCTGGCCGTACAGCCCGGTCTGCGCATTGCCGAGCCGGGCGAATATACCAGACGTGCCTTTGAAAACGGCAAGATGGATTTGACTGCGGCCGAAGGCATTGCTGATCTGATTGACGCCGAAACCGCCGCCCAGCGTAGGCAGGCCGTGCGGCAGATGGCGGGCGAGTTGGGCGCGCTTTACGAAGACTGGCGCGCGCGTTTGATGAAGTCATTGGCCTATATTGAGGCCGATATCGATTTCCCTGACGAGGATTTACCCGGTGGTATTGTACCGGTGGTGCGCGGTGATCTTGCATCTGTTTATGGCGAAATGACCAAGCATCTGGCTGATAATCGCCGCGGTGAACGGCTGCGTGAAGGGTTCCAGATCGTCATTCTCGGCGCGCCCAATGCAGGGAAATCGAGCCTTCTGAACCGGCTGGCACGGCGCGAAGCGGCGATCGTATCCGAGATTGCCGGAACCACCCGCGATATGATCGAGGTCCATCTTGACCTTGGTGGTTTCCCGGTCACCATGGTGGATACCGCTGGCCTTCGAGAAAGCGGCGATGTTATCGAAACCGAAGGGGTTCGGCGTGCAACGGCGCGGGCAGAGGATGCCGATCTGCGTCTTGTTGTCGTGGATCGGGGCGATTGGCCGCGCATTGATGCAGAGGCCGCGCGCCTAATTGATGGGAATACGATCCTGTTGGTCAACAAGGTTGACGGGGCGGATGCGGGGGATGTTCCGACGGTCTGGTCCGGGCAATCGCTAGGTGGTGATCAGCTTGAGCTTCCCGTTTTGCCCATATCGGCCATGACCGGGCAGGGGATGGAAAGCCTCTTGCAACTGCTGGAGACTCGCGTAAAAGAGGGGCTCGATTTTGCGGGACCGGTACCCCTGACACGGCTGCGGCACCGACAGGCACTTGAACGTGCCAGTGATCATCTGGATCGCGGATTGCAGACTGATATTGCCGAACTGGCGGCCGAGGATATTCGCCTCGCCGTGCGTGAAATCGGCAAGATCACCGGACGCGTCGATGTGGAAGACCTGCTTGATATTATCTTCGGCGACTTCTGTATTGGCAAATAAGATTATCAAAAATTGTTTCACGTGAAACATTGGCACTGTCGATGGCGCGTGATTGTGAATTAAGACCTGAACAAGACGCGCAAGCTGTGTGGCTTTGGCCTGATATTACAGCTTTTGCGCGATCAAGGAATTCAACGAGGAATTCGATGTCGGATAACCGTTTTGATGTGATTGTTGTTGGTGGTGGCCATGCCGGGTGCGAGGCCGCGGCTGCGGCTGCGCGCATGGGGGCTAAAACGGCACTGATCACACATCGCGCCGATCGCATTGGCGAAATGTCGTGCAACCCGGCAATTGGCGGGTTGGGCAAGGGCCATATGGTCCGGGAGGTCGACGCGCTTGACGGTGTGATGGGGCGGGCGATTGACCGGGCCGGTATCCAGTTCCGGATGCTTAACCGGTCCAAGGGGCCGGCTGTGCGTGGCCCGCGGGCACAGGCAGATCGCAAGCTATATCGCGAAGCCGTGCAGGACATTCTGGCTCATCAGGAAAACCTGACGATCATCGAAGGTGCGGTTCACGACCTTAAAATTGTCGAAGGCGAGGACAACCGTGTGACCGGTGTCATCACCGAAAATGGACGCGAATATGACGCCGGGGCGGTGGTTCTGACAACGGGCACGTTCCTGCGCGGTCTTATTCATATTGGCGAAAAAACCACACCGGCGGGCCGCATCGGCGATGCGCCGGCTCTTGGTCTTTCGGAGACGCTGGAAAAATTCGGCTTCCGTTTGGGGCGCCTGAAAACCGGCACTCCGGCACGGCTTGATGGCCGCACCATTGATTGGGCGAGCCTGCAGGAACAGCCGGGGGATAATCCGCCAGATCCGTTTTCATTCCTGAACAGCGAAATCACCGTGCCGCAAATCCCGTGTCACATGACCTGGACGACCGAGGCGACGCACGAAATTATTCGCGCGAACCTGCATCGCGCACCGATGTATAGCGGCCAGATCAAGAGCAGCGGCCCGCGTTATTGCCCGTCCATTGAAGACAAGGTCGTGCGTTTCGCCGAAAAGAATCAGCACCAGATTTTCCTGGAGCCGGAAGGGCTTGATGATCCGACGGTTTATCCGAACGGTATTTCGACCTCATTGCCTGAGGAAGTTCAGCTTGCGATGCTCGCCACTATTCCGGGGCTTGAGAAGGTCGAGATTTTCCGCCCTGGCTATGCCGTCGAATATGATTTCGTTGATCCGCGCGAGCTGCGCCATACGCTGGAAACCAAGAAAGTCGGTGCGCTGTTCTTTGCCGGGCAGATCAATGGCACGACAGGTTATGAAGAAGCTGCCGGGCAGGGACTTGTTGCCGGTGTCAACGCGGCGTTGGTTGCGGGCAGTACTGCAGGGGCGGTTGATCGTGAGTTTGTTCTGGATCGTGCCGATGCCTATATCGGTGTGATGATCGACGATCTGGTGACGCTCGGTACGCGTGAACCCTATCGCATGTTTACGTCGCGCGCTGAGTATCGCCTGATGCTGCGTGCTGATAATGCTGATCAGCGTCTGACTGGTCGCGGTCTTGAAATCGGTTGTGTTGCCTCGCACCGCGCGCAAGTTTGGGGTGACAAGAAGCTTGCCCTTGAGGCGGCCAAGCGGACGGTTTCTGATCTGACGGAGACGCCGAATGGTCTCGCCAAGCACGATATCAAGATCAATCAGGATGGGGTGCGGCGCTCTGCCTATGATCTGCTGGCGTATCCGGACATTGATTTCGATACGCTGACTCGTGTCTGGCCGCAGCTTTCGGAAATTACTCCGGAAATCCGCGACCAGGTGTCAATTGATGCTCAGTATAAAGGTTACCTCGAACGACAGTCGGCCGATGTTGCGGCCTTCCGTCGGGACGAGGAATTGCGCCTGCCGCGCGATCTTGACTTCGACAGCGTTGGTAGCCTGTCAGCGGAAATCCGGTTGAAGCTCAAAGAAATTCAGCCTGAAACCATCGGTGCGGCATCACGTATTCCGGGTGTGACTCCGGCGGCAGTGACCGCTTTGCTTGGTCATATCAAAAGCCACAAACACAAGATTGTTCGTAGCGCCTGAGACTCTATCAGACAATTGGGTTAGTCATAAGGTTAGGGCAGCACACATATATGTGTGCTGCTTTTTTATTGTCTGTTGAAGCCGGTGAAATGTTTCACGTGAAACATTTTCTTTCTTTTGCCAAAGTTTTCCGTTTTCGACGCAGGAAAAAGTGTTTGTTAGAAAAATCAAGTCTGGTGCGATTCGTTAACGCGGATTATAACTCGAACATGCAATCCATTTCAGAACCCGTAAAAACATGGTTTGAGACCGATTTGAATGTTTCACGTGAAACATTGGATCGACTCAGCCTTTATGCTGATCTCGTTGTCAAATGGCAGCCGAGGATCAATATCGTTGGTGCCAGCACAGCGGAAGACGTTTGGGCGCGCCATTTGCAGGACTCAGCGCAGCTTTGGCCATATCTGAATGAAGTAGTCGGTAGCGGGAAGGTCGTTGATTTCGGCTCCGGGGCAGGGTTCCCGGGCATCGTTTTGGCTATCTTGGGCGCAAATGACGTGACTTTAATGGAATCAAACACCAAAAAAACCGTGTTTTTGCTGGAAGCTGCGCGGGTTTGTGGTGTGCTGGAGCAGACAAAGATTGCCCGCGAACGGATCGAAACCGCTGCACCGCGTGAAGCGGACGTTATTACGGCCCGTGCGTTTGCGCCACTGCCAAGGCTTCTGGAACTTGGTCAGCGTCATCTGAAACCGGACGGGTATTATGTACTGCTTAAGGGACGTGCCTTTGAGGATGAACTGGCTGAAGCACGTGCGGCCGGTTGGACATTCACTGTAACCACCCATGCCAGTCTGGTTGATCCCGAAGGCGTGGTGATGATTTTGCAAGGAGTTGACCGGTGACCGACGTTATTGATCTGCCGCTTTCAATCTCTTCCGAGGCCGGTCACCGGCCGCGGATCATTGCCGTTGCCAATCAGAAGGGCGGAGTCGGCAAGACCACGACCACGATCAATTTGGCGACCGCGCTGGCGGCTGTAAACCAGCGGGTTCTGATCGTCGATCTTGATCCGCAGGGCAATGCAAGTACCGGTTTGGGCCTACGTCCATCGGAACGGCAGATCAGTTCCTATGACGTATTGATCAATGGCAATACTCTTGAAGAGGCGCGCAAGCCGACCGCCATTCCGCGGTTGAGTATCGTGCCTTCGGGTATGGATCTGTCGGGCGCGGAGATTGAGCTTGTCGATTTTGACCGCCGCGAAATGCAGCTTAAGGAATCGCTGGGTCGCTTACCGCATGATGTTGATTACGTGCTGATTGATTGTCCGCCATCGCTTGGGTTGCTGACGTTGAATGCGCTGGTGGCGAGTGACGCGGTATTGGTGCCGTTGCAGTGCGAATTCTTTGCCCTTGAAGGAATCAGCCACCTCGTGCGCACCATCAAGCGGGTGAAAAAGGCGTTTAATCCTGCGCTCGAAATCCAGGGCATCGTTTTGACGATGTATGACAAACGCAATAATCTGTCGGCACAGGTTGCCAATGACGTGCGCGATTATTTTGGTGATGTCGTTTACCGCACGGTGATCCCACGCAATGTTCGTGTGTCCGAGGCGCCGAGCCATGGAACGCCGGTGCTGGTTTATGACATGAAATGTCCAGGGTCACGGGCATATCTTAATCTGGCAAGCGAAGTTCTGAAACGCGAAGGGGTGAAGGCATGAGCGAGGCAAAGAAGCGCGGTTTGGGACGTGGACTTTCGGCCCTGCTGGGCGAGGAAGACGAGGATGTCGGCGCAGTGGTTGCCGGTGGCAACGAGAATGCAGCTCATCCCGGCCCGGGTGGTACTACACAGCTCATTGCTATCACCGACCTGAAACCGTCACCATTCCAGCCTCGTAGCAATTTCGATGATGAGGCGATTGACGATCTGGCGGCATCAATCCGCCAGAAAGGCATTATTCAGCCCATTTTGGTGCGTGCATCCTCTACTGGCGAAACAACATACGAAATCATTGCTGGCGAACGGCGCTGGCGCGCGGCACAGCGGGCACAATTGCACGAAGTACCGGTTCTGGTGCGTGATTTTGACGACCGGGAGACCGCCGAGATTGCCCTGATCGAAAACCTGCAACGGCAGGATCTGTCGCCGCTTGAGGAGTCCGAAGGTTACAGCCGTCTGATGAGCGATTTCTCGCATACTCAGGAAGCACTGGCTCAGGCGCTTGGCAAAAGCCGTAGTCATATTGCCAACAGCCTGCGTTTGTTGACCCTGCCGGCACCGATCAAACAGATGTTGTCGGATCGGGTGTTAAGCCCAGGTCATGCACGTGCGCTTTTGGGGGCGGACAATGCGGTCGAGCTAGCGACCCATATCGTCAGGAAGGGCCTGAACGTTCGCCAGACCGAAAAACTGGTGAAGACTGATGGTGGTAAAACTGCACGCCAGAAGAAGTCTTCATCGACACGTGGGATCGAAAAAGATCCAGATACAGTGGCTTTGGAACGCGATCTTAGCAATATGTTGGGGTTAGCGGTAAATATCGATTTTGACGGGGCGGGGGGAAAATCTCTGTCCGGTATGAAACGCTGGAGCAGCTTGACGATATTCTGAAACGGCTTAGTCAGGGACGGTTAGGCGAAACGGCGCAAAGCTCCGATGATGATGATCCGCTCGTTCCACAGAATGAAGGTGACAATGAATTCGACTCGATGTTCATCGATGATGAAGATGATAGCGATGGTGATCTTCTTACCGACGAGCTCGAATCGATTGCCGATGCAACCGACATAGTGTTTGACGTGGATGAGGATGCCGAAAGTGCGTTTTCCGATGAGCCGGAAGGTGACATGCCAATCGAGCAAGACGAAGTCGGTGAAGAGGCGCTTGAGACATTGTCGGATGCGGAAATTGTGCAAAACAATCGCCTAGCAGAAAAGAAAGCGCAAACGCGAGGAAGCTGACTAGGTTTTATCGATATTTCGTTCACGTTAAATGGCCCTGTGCGACTCGATTGCCGGGGCTGTTTTTCTTTGCAAAATATTCGGGTTTGTTAACGTCTGCCCTGTTTTTGACGGGCGACGGCGACCTTGATCATGGCGCGGTGTGCGATGGTTTCCGGGATGGCAAGACCGCTTTTGCAGTCCTTTTCTGCTTCGAGCAGGATTTGCAGGGCGCGTTGCAGATTGTTAAGAGCCCAATTGTTCAAATTGGCGCGAAACTGATCTGCAGCTTTGAAAAACAGGGGTGGGCGTAGCGATTTCATTGCCTGTTCGGCATTGGTGCCCTGTGCCATCTGGCCTTTGACCAGATGCAGTTTCTGGAAATAGCCGATCATCATGCGAAGCGCGCCAACCGGATTTAGGCCTTCTTCTACCAGCCGGGTCAGGGCGCTATCAAGGTTTGTGACATTGCCCTGTGATACGGCCTGGACAACTTCATCATAGTGGCGGGCAGAACTATCGCCCACACAGGCCATGGCATCAGCCAATGTGATCTGACCTTCTTTCAGGGCGTAAAGAGCCAGCTTTTCAAGCTCGCTTCGGGAAATCATACGGTCGGAGCCGAGATTTCCGACCAGATACCGAATAGCATCGCGGTCAATACGCAGCTTGTGATCTTCCATCACGGAATTGATGAGGGTCTCGATATCCCTACCGCTATCCGCGTAGCAGGGCAGTGCCATGCCATTGCCGGCTTTTTCAACCGCCTGACGCAACTTTGATTTGGACGGAAGGATTCCAGCTTCTATCACGATCAGCGCATCACCAGCCGGATCGGCAAGGAAATCGGCAATCACTGGGGCCTGTGCCTCGCCAATGTCGCGGATGCGAATGACACGACGCCCACCGCCGAAACTGATGGCGGCTGCTTCATCGCGCAGACGGCTAGCGTCTTCCTTAAGCTGGGATGTGCCAAGCTCAACAACGCGAAACGGGTCCTTAAGGTCCTCGACCACGGTTTTGGCAAGCCTGACTGCACGTTCGCGTACAAGCCCTTCATCCTCACCATAGATCATGATGAGTTGCGCCTTGGCATCAGGAGCGCGAAGGAAATTTTCAACCTGTGCTGCCTTGAGCTTCATAACGAAATGTTACCTAACGCCCGCTGCGCAGGCCGACTGCGACTTGGTTGGCTAGTTGACGGGCAAGGTTGCGGGCGGCGTCAGACCGCGCGGCGGATTCGGCTTCCAGAGAGGCAAAGTCGGACTCGACGAGGTTGTAAGTGGTGCGTGCGCGCAGCGTACCCGTACGGAGGACTTTGGAATCAGAAATACGAGAAAGCCGATAATTGGCACTCAGGATATAGTCCGCGATGGTCGCTTCGTTGTCCTTGGTATAGCCCAACTCGGAGACTGCTTCACTTAAGCCAATATCGAGGGAATATTCAGGGCGGGACGTCTGACCGCGCGGAGTTAATGTTTCGACCAAAACGCTGCGTGTCAGTTGACCAATTCGGTCTTCCATCATCGATATTTTAACCTTGGCCATATCGGCGGCCGTGCTGTCACCACCCTTATCCTCGGCATATAGCGGGCGGAAACCACAGGCTGTGAGGCCGGTGAGGGCAAGCAGGGCAATAATCGATATCAGAGAGCGCAACGTCATTCCTCGCTGTCTTTTGCGTGATGGTTTGTGCCGTAAGGTTCATAACCAAGACGGTACAATAGTTCCGTTCCGATCAAAGGGCAAAACAGAGTTAGGTTCCGGATGAAAGAAAGTCTGGAATCGAGATCCCAAGATGCATCTTGCGAAAGCCGTAAGCTTTTGAACTCGGAGCGCAAGGCTGCAATCGCAGTATTAAAGCGGCCTCTGCATATTTCATCGATCACGTCGTTCTTCGGGCTTCTCTGCAATTCAGGTGATTCTAACCTTGATGCCTTAGATACCTTTTGGGTGCTCAAATGCGTCCATACCTGACGTAGCCAGCGCCAATGGCCAATCAGGCTGCTTTGGGTAATATGAAGCGGGTGATCAAGCGGTACATCGGCGAGCAGCGTTAGGCAGAGAATATCGCTGCCCACCTGTCGGTGCAGGGATGCCGGATCATTCTCGATGGAGTCTGTTGATACTATGCCAGCATGGAGCGGAAGATTCGTTACAGGTTTCGGCAGACGGGCCTGTATATCCTTCGCAATATCTAGGCGAGCGGTGCGCAAATCGCCATTTTGAAAAGTGAATACCGGACGAATATCAGCCAACACAAACCCCCATTCACGAGTAAGCGAATGGGGGTTGTAATTTTGTGACACATACACAGTTGTGTCCGTCATGCTTTTGCCGGGCATTATCAGAAGATGATTCTTACTGAGACTGTGCCGTTGCGCTGTCGATGCGCAGTTGACGTGCACGAGTCAGTATCGAATCTTCCATTGCGGTCACGGTGCCAGGTTCAACCACTGCATCGGCCCACTGATCTGTCCCAACACGGACCTGCCTGAAGACAGATACCTTGATTGCGTCAGAGCGAAGGGCAGTACCAAGGATATAGCCTGTAATCTTGAAACGCTCGTTTGGTGTTTCCGGCGGGCTGTACCAGTCGGTAATGATTACACCGCCAAATGGATCGGCCGAGTTGAGTGGCATAAAGGACAGTGTATCAAGCGACGCGCGCCAAAGGAAGCTGTTGACGCCAATACCAGTGCCGCCGCCTTGCTGTTGATTATTGTCCTCGCCGAGGAAGCTGAAGCCGTCCGGTCCAAAAAGCGTACCTTCTCTTTTCTGGTCGGCAAGTGTTTGTGAGCGTCCTGTTGTCCCTACACGTTTGTCGCCGGGGGCAGATCCGGGATAACTGTCATAATCTGATTGGGAGCCAGCACAGGCTGCCACGAACATACAGATCATCGTTGAGGCTAATAGTTTTACGAGAGACAATCGCACGGTCCGTTCCTTGAATAGAAGACGACATATATACGTGCCCGCACTATAGGGCCGACATGGCTTTCAGCAAACAAAAACATGTGTGCTAAATTTGCAACTTTCCTGCGTAAATGTCGCTTTTGGATCACAGTGTTGTTGACGGGACGCTCTTTTGCTGGCTCCATTCACCACGAACCGAACGGCGGAAAAGTCGTTCACCTATTTTTGTTAGGCGGTTTTCCGCACTTGCAAAGACGTTGAGGGAAAAGATGAAAAAGATTCTGTTTGCTTCCAGCGCAATCGTCGCTGTTGCTTTCGCAGGCCAGGCTTCGGCTTCCGAGAAAATCAAACTCGCCGTTGGCGGTTACATGGAACAGTGGGCTGGCTTTGCTGATGAAGACAACACCGTTTCTGGTGGTCGTTACAACGCATTCCAGTCCGATACCGAAGTTTATTTCCGTGGTTCGACCACCCTTGATAACGGCATTGAAATCGGTGCCGTAATCGAGCTTGAAGGTGAGACCTCAACCGATCAGATTGATGAACAGTATATGTTCGTTAATGGCGGCTTCGGTCGCGTTGAAATGGGCAAAAACGACAGTGCAGCTGACGCGATGGGCGTTACCGCACCAGCAGTTGGCCCGGTTGGTGTTAACGATGGCGACATGTCTAACTGGGCAAATGTCGAGCTGATCGATACTGTTCCGTCGAGCAGTGACCAGAAACGCGTTACCTACTATTCACCGGTTCTTGGTGGTTTCCGTGCAGGCATTTCCTATGCCGATCAGGATACTTCAACCAACGACAACGAAAAAGCCAATAACGGTGAAAACGTTGTTTCTGTTGGCCTCGAATACAAAGGTGACTTCGATGGTTTCTCGCTCGGCCTCTCGGCTGAAGGCGAAAACAACAACGAAGGCAACTGGTATGGCGCAGGCGTAAATGTTGGCTTCGGCAACTTCACCGTTGGTGGTTCTTACGGTCTCACCGAAGACGACTATAACCTTGCCAACAATGCTGCTCCGAATGCTGATGATACCGAAGCCTTCGACATCGGTGTTTCCTACGCAATGGATGCTGCTGCTGTTTCCTTGACCTATGGTTATGAAGAAACCGGCGACAATGAAGTTCAGGCTGTTGACCTTGGCTTTGCATACACCCTTGGTGCTGGCGTTGCTTGGAAATCGTCGGTCTTCTGGTTCGACGAAGAAGATACCGTAGACAACGACGGTTACGGCGTTGTTACCGGTATTCGCCTCGACTTCTAATCCATTCAGGATTAGCTAAAGCGAGAAGGGGATGGTTTTCCATCCCCTTCTTTTTTGTCTGCGGATATGTGTGGTTTTTTCGGTGGGCGTTTGTTGGCGGCGTCATCGAACACGAGCCCTTAGACAATCAATCAAGCTCCTCGACAGGAGCAGGCCATTTTAATGAATTTTGGTCATGTATATTATTAATTTTAAATTTTTATCAGATGTTCGGCTGACTTATTTATATTACCGACGTTCGGTCAGGAATAATGGCAAAAATATGCCAAAATTAGTGACTTAATTATCACACTTAACCGTATAACTGGTTTATGGTCATTTAAATCAATTGACCATAAGTCATTATATCCGTTTTACTCTCTTTCAGTGATCGGTCGCCGCGATGTGTGGTCTGCGGTGTTACCGATCGGCTACAAATCATCAAGAGGGTAAGATGAAAAAGATTCTTGTTGCTTCTACCGCGCTCGTCGCTGTCGCTTTTGCCGGTCAGGCAAATGCTTCCGAAAAAATCAAACTGTCGGTCGGCGGTTACATGGAGCAGTGGGCTGGCTTCGCTGACGAAGACAATACTGCTGCTGGCGGTCGCACAAACGCATTCCAGTCCGACACCGAAATCCACTTCAAAGGTTCGACCACCCTTGATAACGGCATCGAAGTTGGTGCGACTGTAGAACTCGAAGGCGAGACCTCTGGTGACCAGGTTGATGAACAGTACCTGTATATCAATGGTGGCTTCGGTCAGGTCAAACTTGGTAAAGACGACAGTGCAGCAGACGATATGGGCATCACCGCACCGTCCGTTGGTCCGGTTGGCGTCAACGATGGCGACATGTCCAACTGGGTCAATGCGTATCTGATCGACACCGTTCGTTCGAGCGGCGATCAGAACCGTCTGACCTACTACACCCCGTCGATCAGCGGTTTCCGCGCGGGTGTGTCCTTTGCTGACGATAGCAACCGTAATGGTGCAAACGGCTATGACAACCAGTCTGGTTCGGGTGACAACATCGTTTCGGGTGGTCTTGAATATCTGAATGACTTCGATGGCTGGTCGCTTGGTCTGTCGGCAACCGGTGAAGAGTCTGGTGATGGCGCATGGTACGGTGCCGGTGTGAATGTTGGTTTCGGCAACTTCACGGTTGGTGGTTCCTATGGTCACACCGAAGACGATTACGGTCTGTCTGATGGTCGCGAACTTGATGCGTATGACATCGGTGTTTCTTATGCTCTGGATGCGGCAACTGTCTCCCTGACCTATGGTTACGAAGAAGTTGACGGCGAAGGCGACATCAGTGCTGTTGATCTCGGTCTTGCCTATGCTCTTGGCGCAGGCGTGACTTGGAAATCTTCTGTTTACTGGTTCGACCAGAGTGCGGATAGCACCAATACCGGTGTAACCGACCTCGACGGCGACAATGACGGCTACGGTGTAGTTACTGGTATTCGTCTCGACTTCTAATCCATTTGGATTGGTACAACTGGAAGGGGGCGGTTTACCGTCCCCTTCTTTTTTTGTTCTGGAGATCCCGTTATCTTATTGAAAGTGCTGGATTTTTTGGCTTTCTTGCCTGATTTCAAATAACATTCTGGGATTTCTTTGGGCGGCTAGAAATTTGTGTTCGGATAAAAGTTCGCGCAGGCATGAGGGTATGTCTGCGCGATTGCCACCTTTGGCTGTGTGTGGCAGCCGCGTTTTTGATACTGTTGCTTCAGGCTTGGAAGTTAAATGACCAATGGTCATATATTTTATGTGTCGAAGTTTTGCAAGGTCCTTTTTGAACGTTCTGTATAACAGAATAACCAGCATATTCCGACATGAAAGTGATCAATATGCAACACTCGTATCAGGAAAAGACATCCTCCGCGTTAAGTTAGTTGACCATCGGTCATTTTAATTGTTCTCTTGCTTTGGAGAGTTCGGACATATCGGGGTTGGGTATGTTCGATTCACACATGAATCCAAGAGGGTAAGATGAAAAAGATTCTGATTGCTACGAGCGCGCTCGTAGCTGTTGCTTTCACAGGCCAGGCGCAGGCCTCCGAACCGATCAAACTATCGGTTGGCGGTTACATGAACCAGTGGGCTGGTTTTGCCGATCAGGAAGTCGGTGATCGCAACAATGCCTTCCAATCCGATACTGAAATCCACTTCAAGGGTTCAACCACCCTTGACAACGGGATTGAGGTTGGTGCGGTTGTCGAGCTTGAGGGTGAAACCTCTGGCGACCAGATCGACGAGCAATACCTGTTCGTTAACGGCGGCTTTGGTCGTATTGAAATGGGCAAAAACGATAGTGCTGCCGATTCAATGCAACTTGTTGCTCCTGCGGTTGGTCCGGTTGGCATCAACGATGGGGATCTGGATATCTGGGTCGATTCCTACCTGATCGACACGACAATCCCGACCGGTGACCAGAACCGCGTGACCTATTACACGCCAAGCTTTGGTGGTTTCCGTGCCGGTGTGTCCTTTGCTGATGACAGCAATCGCAACGGTGCAAACGGTTATAACAACCAAGATGGTTCGGGCGACAATATTGTCTCTGGCGGTTTGGAATACGAAGCTGATCTGAACGGCATTTCCCTTGGTGTTTCTGCGATTGGCGAAAACTGGGGTGAAGGCAACCTCGTTGGCGGTGGCTTGAATGTCGGCTTTGGCAACTTCACCGTCGGTGGTTCCTATTCCCATACCGATGATGATTATGGCTTCAGCGAAGGTGACAGCGACCCGGATGACACCGATCAGTTCGACATCGGCGTTTCCTATGAAATGGATGCAGCCGCTGTTTCCCTGACCTATGGCTATGCAGAATATGGTAACGGCAGCCGTGGTGATGGTACCGGCGAAATCAGTACAGCTGATCTCGGTCTGGCCTACACCCTTGGTGCCGGTGTTGAATGGAAATCGTCAATCTTTTGGTTCGACGACGAAGTTGACGGCGCGGAAGACAACGACGGTTACGGTGTTGTGACCGGTTTTGCACTGACCTTCTAGCTCTTCTGAATTGGCATGATTCAAAAGGGGGCGGATTTTTCGTCCCCTTTTATTATTGAGTTAAAATGTGCGGTGGAGCGTCATATCAGAAAGCGTTCTGGAACTGCATTTCAGGTCTTGCCAGCAGTTTTATTGAATAACATAGGCACAAGTGTTGCTGCAGTGCAACATGGTTGCGAATAAGTAACATTTACACACAATTGTAATTGCCCCGTAATCGGGAAAGTGGCTCCATCATAGTGGAGGGCTCATCAACGAAAACGAGATGACCCGATCTTGATCTCAATCAGTCATTTTTGTGCGGGGGTAAAATGAAGAAGATTCTTGTTGCGTCTACTGCGCTTGCTGCTGTTGCTTTTGCGGGTCAGGCTTCTGCATCCGAACCGATTAAGCTATCGGTCGGCGGCTTCATGGAACAATGGGCTGGCTTTTCTGACGAAGATGGTGCAGGTATTGACAGCGAAGGTCGCCCGAATGCCTTCCAGTCAGATACAGAAGTTCACTTTGACGGTTCGACCACCCTTGATAACGGCATCGAAATCGGTGCAACTGTTCAGCTTGAAGGTGAAACCTCTGACGACCAGATTGATGCGCAATATCTGTATGTGAATGGCGGATTTGGCCGTTTCGAGATGGGTAAAAACGACAGTGCTGCCGACGCAATGGGAATCATTGCACCGGCTGTAGGTCCGGTCGGTGTCAACGATGGTGATATGTCGAACTGGGTTGATGTATATCTGATTGACACCGTTCGTTCGAGCGGGACCCAGAATCGTGTAACCTACTATACTCCTATACTGAGCGGTTTCCGTGCAGGTGTATCTTTTGCCGACGATAGTCAGGCAAACGATGAAACCTATAACGGTATCAATGGTGCAGGCGACAATATTGCTTCCGCCGGTCTTGAATATCTGAGCGATTTTGATGGCTGGTCGCTTGGCCTATCGGCAACCGGTGAAGAATCGGGGGACGGTGCCTGGTACGGCTTTGGTGCCAATGTCGGGGTTGGCAACTTTACCGTTGGTGGTTCCTATGGTCATACCGAAGACGATTACGGTCTGAATGAAGATGGTCAGGACCTCGACGCGTTTGATGTCGGTGTTTCCTATGCCATCGATGCAGCATCTGTCTCGCTGAGTTATGGCTATGAAGATTTTGGGACTGGTGACGTTCAGGCTGTCGATCTTGGCTTGGCCTATGAACTGGGTGCCGGGGTGGCTTGGCAGTCATCCGTCTTCTGGTTTGACGAAAAAAATGACACCGATCCGGATAATGACGGTTATGGCGCTGTAACCGGTATTCGCCTTGATTTCTGATCTGATCAGGTGAAACATAGGATTAAAGGGGGCGGATTTCCGCCCCCTTACTTATTATTGTTCTGTCGAATTCCGGTTTAAATCCCGAGATCCTTGCGCAGGAAGGTGAACAAGGGTTCTTTTTTCGCGATAAGATCGGCGACACAGGGCACCGGTTTTTCAGTGACGAGCCGTTCTGCCAGTGACTTGTCCGAATTGACGGGCAGGTTAATCAGTTCCGACACAGGGACTCCAAGGCTGCCCATGCAGCCGATTGTACCGGACACTGTTGCGCGTAATTTGGCAAGTCCACAGGGTGCTTCGCAGAAATCTCCCCTGTAAGTACTTTGCCAAGGCAGAAGGTTCTGGTGACGGCCTTGCAAGATGGCTGCAGAGGCTGAACTATAAATACCAATTCCCGGTGTCTGAAACAGTTTTGTGATGTGGGCCGGGCCGCTATCGGCCAGCACGACATAATCCTGTTCGCTGATGAAAGACACAAGATTTCCGATGGTTTTGAAGCCATCGACAATCCGGATATTCGGCTGGTCAAACGGTCCTATCGTATCCTTGTACTTCTTCATCACACCCTGATAGGCGTTAAGGATCAGGGTGATGTCAAATCCGGCTTTTGCAAGAAATTCTGCGATTTCGCGTACCAGTGCAGGCGGCAGGGTGCGAAGCGGCGAAGATGCCATTGGCAGAATGCCGATCCTGGCACCCGGTGCCAGCTTCGGCGAACGCTTCGATGCAAGCGGGATTGGGGAAATGTCGAAAGCCTCGCAAAGTGCCTCTTCCGGGTTTACCGGCATGGTCGCGATATCTTTCCAACCTTCCATCTCGCTGAAGTCGATCAGGTAATCAAATGTCTTCAGTCGTTTGACCGAAATAAAAAGCTGAAAAACCGTGACATCGGAAAGGGTTGCAAATATGTCCGATGCGCTACCACTGTTAAGCACGGCAATCTTTGCACGAGGATATTTTACCGCAAAAGCCCGCAAAAACAGGGCCATGCCAACACAATCGCCAATCGCATCATCGGGGATCAGGAACAGAACCCGTTTGCGATCAAAATCAGTATCGGCCCATGCATCGCGTGCCAACACATCAGGATGAACAGTGTCTGAAATGATCTTTACCGACGGGGCATTGGCCAGAACTTGTTGCCGCAAAAGCGATGTTGTACGCGTCAGATATGCAGGGCTGTTGTCGGATGCTTGTGTGAGCTCCGCACTGACATTGGGCAGACCGAACCGGAACGGCTGTTTTGACGCGAACCGGGTAAATTTTTTCCGGGCGGGATGGTGATGTGCAGGCATTGGCGGGCGATCTCCGGTCACCTTTTACTCGGTGTTATGTGGCAGAGAACCCGATCCCGGCCAAAGATGCAACGCCAGATCCCCTTAACATGGCAACATTGTCAGGGTTTATGCCGCCAAGGGCAATGGGGATGAGGCCAAGACTCCGGCAAAGGGCGGTTCGTTGCAGAAAGGCCGAAAATGCCATACCCGGTTGGTCAGGATGGCTTTCGGTGGCAAAAACCGGCGAGATCAGAACCCCGTCCGGGCGTTGATCGGGGGTAAGAAGTGCCAGCAGGTGCAGCGTTTGCAATCTGTGGCAGGCAGACGTCACAAGCATGTCGCGTGGAATTTGCCGATAGGCATGCGGTGTTTTCCTAATGCGGTATTCCGGCAAATGGATACCGTCGGCATCAAGGTGCAATGCCAATGCCAGATCATCGGCGATCAGACAGAGATGGCCGTATTGGCGACAGGTGCGTCGGACCCGGTAGGCTAGTTTGCTGCGGTCCGCAGGCGCGAGGTCGTAATGACGAAAGATCACCATACTTCGGGATGGCAGGCCGATGATAGCTGGGATCGGATCGGGCAGGCGCTTTTCATCGGTCATCAGCACGATCGACGGGATCGGGCAGTTCGGGCCGCCATTGCGTAAATTGAGTTGGCGTGCCTGCTTTGCCAGTGTGGCATCCATTGATAGTATCCCGATTCTGTTCAACCGATTCCTGTTCCGATTTAGGCCATCATCCATGAGCGATCATATTCTGTCATCCGGCAATGCCGATATCGCGGCCAATCTTGCCAAAATTCAGCAAAATATCGACACAGCCTGTGCGGTGGTTGGCCGCGAAAACAGCGATGTGACCCTGATCTGCGTCAGCAAGAACCATGATGCAGATCATGTGCGCCCTGCACTTGTCGCCGGGCGTCGGGTGTTTGGTGAAAACCGGGTGCAGGAAGCCGCAGGAAAGTGGCCGGGCTTGCGCGAACAGTTCCCCGATATCGAGCTGCACCTTATCGGGCCGCTTCAGACCAACAAGCTGAAGGATGCCGTTGCCCTGTTTGATGTGATTGAGACCGTTGACCGGCCAAAACTTGCCAATGCGCTGGCAAAACACCGGGACAATACCGGTGAATGCCCTGACCTTTATATCCAGATCAATATCGGTGAAGAACCGCAAAAGGCAGGCATAGACCCGGCGGATGCCGACCCGTTTATCACCGATTGCATCGAACGCCTGAAATTGCCGATCAAGGGACTAATGTGCATACCGCCGGTGGATGAGGAACCGGCACAGCATTTTGCGCTATTGGGTAAAATCGCCGACCGTCATGGCCTGACCATTCGCAGCATGGGAATGAGTGGTGATTACGAGGCGGCAATCCGGCTTGGCGCGACACATATCCGTGTCGGGACAGCCATTTTTGGGTCGCGGGGCTATTAAATTGCCAGAAGGTGCCATTCAGGGGCACCAAAAATGCAATTTCAGCCGATCTTATTGCAAATAAAGTGCTGTTTAGGCCGGTTTAAGACCATTAAAGCGTTGTTTTTGAGCAAAATCCGGAATCTGGCAAAAAATGTGGATAACTTGGCCAGAAGTATAGGACGCATTCAAAGCCGTTTTGTGACGAAAAAAATCAAAAAAAATCCCGCCGGACGGTTTGGTCCGGCGGGTTTCTTGCAAATCGGCATGATTTCAAGGGGGAGCACGCGTGCGGATCAGGGAACCAGTTTATAACCACCCGGTTCGGTCACCAGAATCGTCGCGTTTGATGGATCCTTTTCAATTTTCTGGCGCAGGCGATAGACGTGGGTTTCCAGCGTGTGGGTCGTCACCCCTGCGTTATAGCCCCAAACCTCATCAAGCAGGGTTTCGCGTGTGACCGGCTTGTCGCCAGCCCGGAACAAGAATTTCAGGATCGAGGTTTCCTTTTCCGTCAGGCGAACTTTTTTCTCGGTCGCTGTTTCGATCAGAAGTTTGGCGCTGGGCTGAAAGCTGTAGGGGCCGATCACGAAAACAGCGTCTTCGCTTTGTTCGTGCTGGCGGATATGGGCACGAATGCGTGCCAGCAGCACGTTCAGGCGGAACGGTTTGGTAACATAGTCGTTGGCACCCGATTCAAGGCCTAGGATCGTGTCGGAATCGCTATCGGCACCGGTCAGCATGATGATCGGGGATTTGACCCCGGCGCGCCGCATCAGCTTGCAGACATCGCGGCCATCCATATCGGGCAGACCGACATCAAGAAGGATAATGTCGTAGTAATTTTCTTTGGCGACTTCGAGGGCGTTTTGGCCGCTATTGGCAACGACACATTCGAATTCCTCATGAAGCCGGAGTTGTTCGGTGAGAGACTGGCTCAGTGCCGCGTCATCTTCAACCACCAGAACCTGTTTACCTGTCGACATTCGCCATCCCTTGCTGCTTGCTAAATCCCGTCTATATTCTGAGCCTGCCGACGGTTCTTTTTGTGGCATTGTTCTCGTAGGCCCGCCATATACTTAGGATTAGAGTCTCATACTGCGTTTTCAAGAACAAACTGTTTTCGCTTTAGCCCATTGACGTGCATCTTATCCAGCCCCATACCGACCGGATCGCGATGTTGTGATCATCCGTGACAGACCCTGAAGAAACAAAGACTGCAATGACCCAATCTGCTGCCGTGCCATCGAAAGCCAATGTTTCCGCGACCGATCTGGTGACCGTATCGCGTGCTGTTGCCGATTTGCGGCGCGGTGAAATCGTTCTGGTTCAGGGACAGGCAAACGGCATTGCCCATTGTGTTGCAGTTATTGCCGCCGAACCGCTTTCGGATCAAGGGCTTGCAAGGCTTCATGACATTGCCGGTAAAAGCGGAAATACCGCGATTGTTTTGCCGCGCGTGCGGGCCAAGTCACTGGGACAGGCCTGCAAGAACGATCATTTCATTGCTTTTGTAAGTGCAAAAAAGTCCGGCGTTGATGCACAGACCCTGGCCGAGATCGCCAATCCGTTGCTGGACCTTGAAAGCATGCCTGCTGGTGCATGGCGCCCGGTTACTATGGCCGAAAGTGCAGCCATACGGCTTGCCAAGCTGGCAAGGTTGTTGCCAGCTGTCGTGATCGCGCCGGTTGAACCTGAGCAGCTTGAAATGTTGTCGAAGGCGCAGAACCTTCTGGTGCTGCAGTCTGAGAGCATCAACGGATACGAAGACGCATCCGCTGCGACCCTGCGTCAGGTCAGTGAAGCGCGCGTGCCGCTGGAAAATGCCGAAAATGCCACGGTGATTGCGTTTCGTCCCGAAGATGGCGGCCAGGAACATCTGGCGATTGTGATCGATGAACCGGCACATGATCAGCCGGTTTTGATCCGCTTGCATTCGGAATGCTTTACCGGGGATTTGATCGGATCGCTCAGGTGCGATTGTGGGCCGCAATTGCGCGGGGCAATTGCCGAAATTGCCAAAAGCGGGCAGGGCGGGATTATCCTTTATCTGCGACAGGAAGGGCGCGGTATCGGGCTTGTGAACAAGCTGCGTGCCTATGCGTTGCAGGACCGCGGATTTGATACGCTTGATGCCAACGAGGAACTTGGCTTTGATGCCGATGAACGTGTTTATCGTCCGGCGGCTGAAATGCTGCGCCAGATGGGCTTTGAAACCGTTCGGCTTTTGACCAACAACCCCGAAAAGCTTACCGGACTTGAAAGCTGGGGCGTGACCGTGGTTGAACGCGTACCGCACAAATTTCCTTCCAACGGTCATAACGAATTTTACCTTCAGACCAAGAAGGATCGGGCCGGTCACCTGTTTTAATCCTTGCATGACGGCTCGCGTGGGTTAACAGCAGGGAGGCATTATCATGACCTTCCTGATTGCCACCCGGCAGAAGATTCCGACGGGCAGTTTTACGTCATGTCTGAATTATAAAAATCCTTTTAAAATCAACGAATTGATAAATTCCAAAACTGGCACTCCTTTTGCAAAATAGTCGGCAAGAGGAGGACAGACATGTCGATTGGTGCAGATTGGCGGCAAATATCGCCCGGCAACGGGGCAAGCATTGCAAGCGGAACGGCTGGTAGCGCTTCTGCCGGATCAAGTGCGGCCAAGCAGCTTGTCGATGGTGAGCCGGAAGAACGAAGCTTTTCCGAATATGTATTCGGCGATGACGGCTTTGAATTCACCGATTTCCTCGACGTGATCAATCCTTTGCAGCATATCCCCGGCGTGGGCATGATTTACCGCAGCATCACCGGTGACGAGCTGGGGAATGGTGCGCGGGTTGTCGGCGGTGGTTTGTTTGGCGGTATTTTCGGTCTGGCCGGTGCAGCCGTTGATGCGGTTGTCGATCTGACGACCGGAGAGGATACCGGTTCGCACATCATGGCAATGTTCGAGGACGACCAAGCCCCGGCAGACCTGCCTGTGATGGCTGATGCATCCGGTGCCGGTGTCGCCACCGGTGGTGCAGGCGATCTTGTTCTGCCATGGGCGGCTGGTGATACATCAATGGCGGGTATCAATGGCGTGCCGGTCGATCCGGCCGAACAGGCAACTATTACCAATGTCGCCCCAGTGGCCGGTGTTGAAACGCTGGCAATGAACGGCGCGTCAGCCGCGGCAGCCAAATCCGGTACGAACGCATACAATGCGGCTGATCTGGTGACGCCGTGGGGTGGTGTAGAAAGTAATACCGGTACCAAACTGGTAACCAGCCCGACCACAGCGCAAACCGTGGCGCAGTCGGTTGCCCCGCAACCAGCAGCACCTTCCGATGATCCGGCAATCCAGGCTGCCCAGCGCCTTTTGGCGCAGGCAGGCGATGATGTTGCTGGCACGAATATCAATGCACAGGATGCCGATCCGGCCGAACTGGCCGTGGCGATAGCCCGTGCTGGACAGACCGATATTGCATCAAACATGACCATGCGCGCTGCAGAAGCCAGCCGGAATGGTCATCAGGGCATGATCCAGCGCGCCTCCTTTAACAGCGATAATGGCGATACGGTCTGGGCACGTGCACAAAGTTCCGGCCGTCTGAGCCGTGGTCCTTCGCAATTTGGTGTGTCCCCGGAAATCGCCGCGCGCGACGCAAAATATGCCAAGCTTAATCAGGATGACGTGACCAAACAGGCGGCATCGCAGAAGCCCAATACAGGACTATCAGCACAGCAGGGGCAACAAGGCCCGTTGAGTGCTGCGGAAATGGCGGCACGCTTTAATGCGGCCCTTGGCCGTGACCGCGCGCAGACGATGGCAAATGATGCTGTTGCGTCGACCAATGCAGTTGCGCAGGATAAACCCACGGTTAGCAATCAGGCCAACCGCAATGATGGCGCTATCAATACCCGGCAAGTTGCGCGCAACGATAGTGCAGCCGAGGTCGAAACCGTCCATCCCCTGATGGAGCAGGCGCAAACCCATGTGCAGAATGACGAGCCGGTCGGTGTCTGGTTCAGCCAGACCATGATGGACGGATTGAAAAAATATCAGGCAATGCAGCAAAGCCGCCAGCAGCCTGTGGGCAATTCGATCTGATCATCAGATCTCGAGGCATAAAAAAACCGGCAGTCATATGATTGCCGGTTTTTGTTTTGATTTGGCAATAAAATTCTAGCTGTTCAGGAAACCAACGATTTCCTTGACCTCTTTGAGGATCGGCTGGGCAATTGCATTGGCACGTTCTGCACCCTTTGCCAGAATTGCGTCGATATAGGTGTTATCGGCCTTGAGACGTGCCATTTCTTCGGTGATCGGGGCCAGTTTTTCGACAACGACATCGGTCAGAGCCTGCTTGAAGCCCGAGAATTGGGTTCCACCATGTTCGGCCAAAACGTCAGCGACATTTGCATCGGTCAAGGCCGCATAGATGGTGATCAGATTCTTGGCTTCGGGGCGGCCCTCAAGACCGGCGGCTTCGCTTGGTAGCGGTTCCGGATCGGTTTTGGCCTTGCGGATTTTTTTGGCCAGCGTATCGGCATCATCCGTCATGTTGATGCGCGACATGTCCGATGCATCGGATTTCGACATCTTTTTCGAACCGTCACGCAGTGACATCACACGTGTTGCCGGACCAAGGATTAGCGGATCCGGCTGGGGGAAAAACTCGACACCGAAATCGTTGTTGAATTTGATCGCGATGTCGCGGGTCAGTTCAAGATGCTGCTTCTGGTCTTCGCCAACTGGCACATGGGTGGCCTTGTAAGCCAGAATGTCGGCTGCCATCAGACTCGGATAGGCATAAAGACCAAGTGATGCGTTTTCACGATTCTTGCCAGCCTTTTCCTTGAACTGGGTCATGCGATTGAGCCAGCCGATGCGCGCGACACAGTTGAAAATCCAAGCCAGTTCAGCATGGGCCGAAACCTGGCTTTGATTGAACAGGACATGTTTTTCCGGATCGATGCCAGATGCAATCATACTGGCAGCAAGTTCGCGGATATTGGAACGCAGTTCATTGGGCTCTTGCCAGACGGTGATGGCATGAAGGTCAACGACGCAGAAGATGCATTCGAAATCCTTCTGAAGGGTGACCCAGTTGCGGATCGCGCCAAGATAGTTGCCAAGATGAAGATTACCGGTGGGCTGAGCACCTGAAAAAACACGTTCCATAACGATGTCGTCCATTTCCAAAAAATATGTTGAGTGACCTGCATGCTCCGCCAGGTTTTGGACACCCGCCGGCGGACGAGCCTGCAAATCTTCGGGCGGGAGTTAAGCCGCCGGACCGGATTTGGTCAAGCGGCTTGTCCCGAAATGACCGAAATAACATGCAATATCCGTACTCAGACGGTTTTGCCGCGTTTCAGCGTGGTCTTGAGTTCGGAAAAACTGGTGGCACCGCAAAGCTGGGCGGTAATGGCGTAAACCAGTAATCCGCCACAGACCAGACCGGCCATGGTGATGATGCGCGTGATCGACAGAGCATCATTCTGCCAAAGCCAGGTGATGGCAAACCATAGCGCCACCCCCATCAATACCGATGATAGCAGGATGCGCGGAACGCGGCGTTTGAGTCGGTCGTCAAAAACAAGATCGCCGCGTTTGTGCAAAATCCATCCCAGTGACAGGGCATTGATCCAGACCGAAGTCGAGGTCGCGGCTGCGATGCCAAGATGGCCAAATGCCGGCATCAGGGCGACAATCAGCACGATATTGATCACCATGGCGGTAATGCCGATGCGGATCGGGGTTTTGGTGTCTTCGCGTGCGAAAAAGCCGGGGGCCAGAACTTTGACCAGAACCGACGCCGGCAGGCCAAAGGCAAAAATGGTCAGGGCCATTCCGGTCATCAGTGTTTCACTGGTGCCAAAGGCGCCGCGCTCAAACAGGACATTGATAATCGGAATCCCCATCACACCAAGTGCGACGGCAGAAGGCAGCGTCAGCAGCAAGGCGATTTCGATACCGCGATTCTGGCTATACATTGCGATTTTCGGGTCTGAACCCTGAAGCTGGCGCGACAGGGTAGGCAGCAGTGCAGTGCCAATTGCAATGCCTATGACGCCAAGCGGTAATTGATGGACGCGGTCAGCGTAGTAAAGCCAGGATACCGCACCATCCGAAACAAGAGATGCCAGCATGGTATCAATCAGAAGGTTCAACTGATAGACGCCTGCACCGATCATGCCCGGGATCATTCGTTTGCCCAGCAGTTTCACGCGGTCATCAATTTTGGGCAATTGCCATTTGATGGCAAAGCCGGCGCGCTTGCAGGCAATCACCAGACAGATGAACTGAGCGACACCGGCAATCGCAACCCCCCATGACAGGGCATGGGCCGGGGTTTCGGTCATGGGTGTCAGCCCCAGAAGGGCACCAATCAGACAGATATTAAGGATGATCGGGGCACCAGCGGCAGCGGCGTAGCGGTGCAGGGTGTTCAGAACCCCTGACATCAGGGCAACAGCCGAAATGAACGCGAGATAGGGGAAGGTAATGCGTGACAGTTCGACAGCAAGGGAGAATTTTTCCGGGTCTTCGGCAAAGCCTGGTGCAAAGACATGCATTGCCCAGGGCATGGTGATTTCGATGATCGCGACCAGAAAGCCGGTAATCAGGACTAGCATCGACATGGCGCGTGCGGCAAATTCGCGCGCCACATCAATGCCGCGTTTTTCGATATCACCGGCCAGCATGGGCACAAAGGCAGCGTTAAACGCGCCTTCGCCAAACAGGCGGCGAAACAGGTTGGGGAATTTGAACGCCACGAAAAAGGCATCGGCCATGCCGCCGGCACCGAGCATCGCGGCAATCATGATGTCACGGGCAAAGCCCAGAAGACGCGAGATCAGGGTAAAACCACTGACCGTGGCAATGGAACGTACAAGCGACATTCGCGATCAAATCCGAATTAGATTATGAACCAGAGTATGTTTTTATGGCAGCAAAGATGCAGCCAGCTCGGCAGGTATGAAATCTGCCAGTCGAAAGTGAATAACTCGTAATGACGGCGGATTGGCGGTGGTTAAAGCGGGATCATTTCTATGCACAGTGACGTCCGAACGTTGAACTTTTGTGAAATGGCGCGTGTTTTTGTAAAAAAATTCAGCTGGTTGTGATAGCCGTCACAGAAAACATGTCGCATTCCTCATACATTGCATCTCGCTGAGGATTCGTTGGGACGCGAGCCTCGCTATTCTGACCGGACGAGGGATAAAGGCGCTCCACCTCAACCTGCTGCACTCCGAGGAATATGATGTTACGGGACAACAGGCCATAACATCAGGTTTCAGGACCGACCAGCCCTCGTCCGTTCAAACTTCCGATACAAAACAGAATTCGATCATGGCGCTTGCGCCATTGAACACGGATCCCCGCCGGGGCGATTTGGCGTTTGGCCAATCGCAGGGGCGGGGGTTTTGTGTTTTCGGGATCGTGTTCAGCCGTTTTCCAATGTCTGTGTCAGGGTTTCCTTGACCTGCAGAAACTTGGTGCGGCTGTCAATTTTCAAACCAAACACATCCTTGACGTAGAAAACGTCAACCGCGCGTTCGCCAAAGGTTGAAATACGGGCTGAAGCGATTTGCAGCGACAAATCGCGCAATGTGCGGGTGACATCGTAAAGCAGACCTTGCCGGTCACGCGCGGTGATTTCGATCACGGTGTGGGTGCGGCTGGCCTTGTTATCGATGATGACATTTGGCTCGACCTTGAAGACTGCCGTGCGGTGCTTGTTATCCTTGATCTGGCGGCGTTCGATTTCCTGACTGGGACGCAGACGACCCGAAATCACCTGTTCAAGCGTTTCGCGCAGTTTTTCGAGCTTGGCTTTGTCGTTAAATGCCTCGCCATTGGTATCCTGAATAAAGAAGGTATCAAGTGCCATGCCATCGGCAAGGGTCAGGATTTTGGCATCGACAACGTTGGCCCCGCAAAGCGCCATCGACCCGGCAATCTGGGAAAACAGGCCAGGATGGTCGGTGGTGTGAACAATAATTTCGGTGGCGTCGATGTCGGTTTCGATACGCATATCGACGGTGATGTCCGCCCCGCTTGCTTTGGCATCACGGGTCAGATGGGCATGACGCACATGGGTTTCGGTATCAAAACTGAGCCAGTAGGAAGGATAGCCGCGATCAATGAAATCCTCGACATCCTGTTCTGACCAGTCAGAACCGGGTGCGGTAAGGGCATCACGCAATTCCTGCTGGGCGCGCGCGACGCGCGAATCGCGACTGTCGGCATTCAGGCCACCCGAAAGCAGATCATCGGTGGCATAGAAAAGTTCGCGTAGGAGCGTCGCTTTCCACCCATTCCAGACATTCGGACCTACTGCTCGGATATCGGCAACCGTGAGGCACAGCAACAAACGCAACCGTTCCTGTGACTGGACCAGATCGGCAAAGGCGCGAATGGTAGTCGGATCGTTCAGATCGCGCTTGAATGCGGTCAGGCTCATCCACAGATGGGCCTTAACCAGCCATGCGACGGTTTCGGTATCAGCAGGCGACAGACCAAGACGCGGGCAAAGCTTTTCGGCGACTTCGGCACCGAGTTCGGAATGATCACCGCCCCGGCCTTTGGCTATATCATGGAGTAATACCGCGACATAAAGTACGCGACGTGAAATCACCTTTTCCATGATGCGGGTTGCAACCGGGGCTTCTTCGGCCAGCTCGCCACGTTCGATCTGGTTCAATATGCCAATCGCACGGATGGTATGCTCGTCCACCGTATAGGTGTGGTACATGTCATATTGCATCTGGGCAACGACACGACCGAAATCCGGGATGAAGCGGCCCAGCAATCCAGCCTCGTTCATTTTGCGAAGCGGGATATCCGGGGTATCGCGGTGGGTGAGGATTTCAAGGAAGACCTCGTTTGCGGCCGGATCTTTTTGCAGCTTGTGATCAACTAGTTTCAGACTTTGCGTCACCCATCGCAGTGTTTCGGGGTGAATGCCAACCCCGTTCTGATGGGCGACAAGAAACAGGCGCAAAATCTGGATCGGATCATTTTGAAGGGTTTCGAGGCTATCGACCGTCAGGCGATCATTGCGTAGCTGAAAACCGTCGACTTCCTTGCTGCCAAAGAAGCGGGCCGGAAAGCGAATCAGGGGTTTGCGTTGATGACGTTCTTCAAGGGCAGCACAGAAGATGCGGGTTAGGTTGCCGACATGCTTCACCATCAGATAATAGTGTTTCATGAAGCGTTCGACGCCTGACGCGCCGGCATGATCGGTATAGCCAAGCTTATCGGCAATATCGCGCTGCATATCAAATGTCAGGCGGTCTTCTTCACGCCCGGTCAGGTAGTGCAGCCAGCAGCGCACCGACCACAGGAAGTTTTGTGCTTTCAGAAATCCTTGTGCTTCCTTGCGGGTCAGCACCTTGAGGTCGACCAGTTCAAGCGGGTTGCTGACGCGGTAAAGGTATTTGCCAATCCAGAACAGTGTATGAAGATCGCGAAGGCCACCCTTCCCATCCTTGACATTGGGTTCAACGACATAACGTGAGTCACCCATGCGGATATGGCGTTCATCGCGCTCGTTCAGTTTGCCTTCGATGAATTCAAGCCCGGTGCCCTTGACCAGTTCTTCCATGAATCGGGTGCGGAAGGTTTTATAGACATCCTCATCCGCCCACACGAACCGGCTTTCAAGCAGGTTTGTGCGGATGGTGATGTCCTGTTTGCCCATGCGCAGGCAATCATCGATCGAACGGGTGGCATGACCGACCTTAAGCCCCAGATCCCAAAGCATATAAAGGATGTATTCGACAACCTGTTCGCCATGCGCGGTTTGTTTGTAGGGAAACAGAAACAAGATATCGACATCGGATTGCGGCGCCATATCGCCGCGACCGTAACCGCCAACTGCGACAACCGCCATGCGTTGTTCATTGGTTGGATTGTGCAGAGGATAGACGAATTTCAGGGCGAAATCGTGGATCAAACGCACGATCTGATCGATCAGGAAGCTGTTGGAGAATACCGCGTCCTGCCCGGAATTGGTTTCTTCGAAGCGGGCACGAATGACCTTACGGCCTTCTTCAAGAACGGTTTTGAGGCGTTTGAGGATTTCTGCACGCTGTTTGAAGGATGTCAGCTCTGCATTGGCAGCGATGGACTCAAGCTCGGCAAAGATTTTGCGGCGGTCGATGATTTCGCGCTGTTTCTTGATTCTATACGTCACTTGAAGCGGTTTCCTTGGGTCGGGTCTGGTTTGGCCAGTTAGATCTTAATAGGCAGGTTGCCCTTTGGGCATGTCCCAATGCATATGGCATGCCGTATTGCCAATGCCAGTCGCAAGCGGCCCTCCAGAGAGTGTAGCATCAAAAAGCAAACAGGCACTTGCCTGATATAAGGGCAAAGTGCCTGCTTTTAATGCGATGACCGACCGTTATTTTCGGGCGACCCGGAATCAATCGCGCATGGCACGCAAACGATATAGCGCGTCAAGGGCTTCGCGTGGGGTCATGTTGTCGGGATCGATTTCACCCACCGCGTCCAGAAGAGCCTTCTGTACCGGCGATAATGCCGGGGTTTTGACTTTTTCTTCCTGTTTAACCTGCTCAATCGCGGCAGCAAAAAGCGGCAGATCGTCAGCCAGTTTTGAAACGGCACCGCCCTGTTCGCCCTTTTCAAGGGTCTTAAGCACCTGTTCGGCGCGTTTGATTACCGGTTTGGGCAGGCCAGCAAGCTGGGCGACATGAATGCCATAAGACCGATCCGCACTGCCCGCGCCAACTTCGTGGAGGAAGACGACTTCGCCCTGCCATTCCTTGATCAGCATTGTGTGACAGGACAGATGGGCGAGCTTGGCGGCAAGGGCTGTCAGTTCATGATAGTGAGTTGCGAAAAGGCCGCGACATTTATTGACCTCATGCAGATTTTCGACAACCGCCCAGGCAATCGACAAACCATCAAATGTTGCCGTGCCGCGCCCGATTTCATCAAGGATCACCAGTGAACGATCGGATGCCTGATTAAGGATGGCGGCGGTTTCGACCATTTCAACCATGAAGGTCGACCGGCCACGCGCCAGATCATCCGCTGCCCCGACGCGCGAAAACAGCCGGTCAATCACACCGATATGGGCGGTTTCAGCGGGCACAAAGGCACCGATTTGGGCCAGAACCGCGATCAGGGCATTCTGCCGCAGGAAAGTCGATTTACCGGCCATGTTAGGGCCAGTAATCAGCCACAGGCTTTGTTCGCCTTCAAGGCGGCAGTCATTGGCGACAAAGGGGCTGTCGCCATTTTCGCGCAGGGCGGCTTCCACCACCGGATGGCGACCACCACGAATATCAAAGGCAAGGCTGTCATCAATGGTCGGGCGGATGCATCCCTGATCACGCGCCAGTTCGGCCAAGGCGGCCGACACATCAAGTCCGGCCAGCGCCTGCGCGCAGAGGGCAATGGCATCGGCATGTTCAAGTACATTTGAGACCAGTGTGTCAAACAGTTCAAGTTCAAGCGCAAGCGCCTGATCCCCGGCCTTGGAAACCTTGCTTTCGAGTTCGGATAACTCGACTGTGGTAAAACGGACCGCATTAGCCATGGTCTGGCGATGAATAAATTCATCGATTTCCATCATCCGGTCGGCCTGCTTGGCCGGTACTTCGATGAAGTAGCCAAGGACGTTGTTGTGCTTGACCTTAAGGCTGGTGATGGCCGTTTGTTCGGTATAGCGGGCTTGAAGATTGGCGATCAGCTTTTTGCTTTCGCTTGAAAGCATGCGCAGTTCATCAAGCGGTGGGTGATAGCCGCCCGCTATAAAGCCGCCGTCACGTGCCAGCAGCGGCAGATTCTCGCTGAGCGACCGGCGCAGCAAATCAACCAGATCGCCGTGATGGCCCATATCGGTCAGATGATCGACAAGTGCAGCAGGCTGGGTCGTTAGCCCGTCATTGCCGCCATCGGGCTTGTGCAGAAGGTTGCCAATTGCAAAGGCACAGGCCAGGCCATCGCGCATCGCAGCAAGGTCGCGCGGGCCGCCACGGCCTACCGAAAGACGCGACAGCGCACGTTCAATATCGGGGCATTCGCCGAGGGCGGACCGCAAATCGGACCGCAGGGCATCGCGATCATGGAAATATGAAACCAGATCAAGACGTTTATTGATCGTGCTCGCATCGGTCAGCGGTGCGGACAGGCGGGCAGCCAGCAAGCGAGCCCCGGCGCCAGTCCGGGTACGGTCGATGACCGAAAGAAGCGATCCCTTGCGTTCGCCTGATTGGGTCTGGGTCAGTTCCAGCGACCGCCGGGTGGCGGCATCGATTTCCATCGCGGCACCCGCAGCCATGCGTTGCGGCGGGGAAAGGCGCGGCATCTGGCCCTTCTGGGTCAGATCGACATAATCGATCAGGGCACCGGCAGCGGAAAGTTCGGCAACTTCAAAGCCGCCAAATGCATCAAGTGCGGCGACTTCATAAAGTTTCTTCAGGCGCAACTGGGCATTTTCGGCATCAAAGCGCGATGCGGGCTGCGGGGTAATAATGTTTTTATATTCAGCATAGATATCGAACATTTCCGAACGGTTCAGAAGTTTGTCCGATATCAGAAGTTCACCCGCGTCAAGACGTGCCAGTGCAGCCGGAAGCCCCCCCATATCGCAGGGTTGAACGTAAAAATCGCCAGTCGACATATCAAGCCACGCCAGACCGACTTTACCGCGGACCTCAGATACAGCGGCCAGATAGTTATGGCGTCGCGCATCCAGAAGACTGTCTTCGGTAAGGGTACCAGGCGTGATCAAACGAACGACACCGCGTTTGACAACGGATTTGGCACCGCGTTTTTTAGCTTCGGCCGGGTCTTCCATCTGTTCGCAAACAGCCACACGGAAACCTTTGCGGATCAGACGCTGCAAATAGGTTTCGTGACTGTGGACCGGAACACCGGCCATGGGAATTTCGTTACCCTGGTGCTTGCCGCGTTTTGTCAGTGCGATATCGAGCGCCTCGGCCGCTTTCACGGCATCGTCGAAGAACAGCTCGTAAAAGTCGCCCATCCGGTAAAACAGAAGGCAGTCCTGATACTGTTCCTTTATTTCAAGGAACTGCATCATCATCGGGGTCGCACCTTCGGTATCGAACGAAAGTGGGACGGTTTTGGTATCGGAAGGATCGGCAATATTGTTCATGACGAGTGTGATAGCAAACCCTGAAGGCATTGACGAGGGGATGAAACGGCCCGGTAGCCGTTTTTGACCTATGCCATTGCAATGCCTGATTTTCTGTAAAATATGTTAAGATACGCAGGCAGCAAAGCAGCGCGATCATCGCTGATTTGCCGTCCTTTGACCAGTGACCAAGGAGACTAAGAAGATGGCAGCAGACCAAGCGACCCGTCAGGCACCGGAACTGGTTGGATTGTTCGAAACAAAAGACAGCTTTGATGCCGCGGTTCGGGAATTGCGCGACAGCGGATTTTCGCGCACGGATCTGTCGGTTTTAAGTTCCCATGAATCGATCGATGTTGCCGGGGCGGATGGTCGGTCCTGGTCCGATGTGCTGACCGCACTGGTCGGTGAAGCGAAATATGAGGTGCCGCTGGTGGCATCGGGAGCCATTGCGCTGTTTGGCGGGGCGGCAACCGCGCCGGTGGCACTTGCGATTGGTGCCGGTGTGGGCGCAGTAGCACTGCGAGAATTTATCGAAGAAGTGACATCCACTCCGCATACCGAGGATTTCGCACGTGCGATCAATGCCGGTTCTGTAATCCTTTGGGTGCGGATTGATCCCGACAAGGACGATGCAGAAGCCAAGGCGACCGCAATCCTGAAAAAACATGGTGCGGAAAATATCCACCTGCACCAATCATGAAGATTTCGAGTCGGCTCGATTTATGTCAGAGCGCACAGGAAGGATAGCTGATTCCACCATGCATGTTGATCATGTTTTGTTCTAAAATAAAGGATCTTATTCCTGTTAATGCACAAAAAAGCAACGATTTTCGTTGCATACAACATGTAGTATCGACTTGAATCAAAAATAACTTGATGTAGATGGTTTGCAGTGGAATCCTGTAAATGAAAAGAGCCGAAATGCTGGCGGCATCTCGGCTCTTTGACATAATCCGTGCAACAGCTGAGACTGCCGCACGGCAAGGTATGTACTAACAAGGTTCATACTAGGAATCTTATTTACCTTGGTCAAGGCTGTCTCTGGTTTTAGGCAACAGGAGTTTTGTCATGACTATGAGTAAGGCTAGTACAATAACAGCTCAAGTACAGTGCATCGTGAAAACAGATCGGTATGATCCTCATGAGAGGATCACACATGTGGGTGGCATTAACCCAAATGGTACGCGATGGAAGTTGACACAAGTTGATGCAATTTCTGGCATCGAAAGCGGGAAATACCGTTTTTATGTTCACCAATCTGGTCGATCAGTGAACGTAGTCATCGCGACAAGTCGATATGGTAACAAATACCTTAAGACTGAGGCAGACGGCGACCAACCTAACAATCTTCTGAGTTTGCCTACTTGCCCTTGAAACTGACAACTGATTAAGCCCCTGACCACTGTCAGGGGCTTTTTTGCGCTGCAACATACGGAAAACGCTACGTAATTTTTCGGTTACCGTTAACGTCACCTTTGACCCGGGGCGCGAAGCCTGATTTATTGGGCGGTCCGGCGGGATGGCTCCACACCTGATTGCCGGAACACAGAATACAGGTCCTCACCGCTTTCCAACCCACCACGCAAGCGTCAGTGAAAATACATGTCAGATTCAGAAATCAAGGTTCGTGACCGTGAAGCGCTGCTGTTTCATTCAAGTGGCCGCCCCGGAAAAATCGAAATCACTCCGTCGAAGCCGCTGACCACACAGCGCGATCTTTCACTTGCCTATTCACCAGGTGTGGCGGTGCCATGCCTCGAAATTGCCAAGAACCCGGCGACGGCCTATGACTATACGTCCAAGGGCAATATTGTCGCCGTAATCTCGAACGGTACGGCCGTTCTGGGACTTGGCAATCTGGGTGCGCTGGCATCCAAGCCGGTAATGGAAGGCAAGGCGGTCCTGTTCAAGCGTTTTGCCGATGTTGACGGTTTTGACCTAGAGGTATCTACCGAAGACGTCGACGAGTTCGTCAATTGCGTGCGCTTCCTTGGCGCGTCGTTTGGCGGGATCAACCTTGAAGACATCAAGGCCCCGGAATGCTTCATCATCGAGCAACGTCTGCGCGAACTGATGGATATTCCGGTCTTCCATGATGACCAGCATGGTACAGCAATTATTGCCGCATCCGGCCTGATCAATGCCTGTGACCTGACAGGGCGCAAGCTTAAAGACATCAAGTTGGTCATCAACGGTGCGGGTGCTGCGGCCATCGCATGTTGCGAACTGGTCAAAAGCATGGGGGTGACCCCCGATAACGTCATCATGTGCGATTCGCGCGGGGTGATTTACAAGGGCCGTGAAGACGGCATGAACCAGTGGAAATCGGCGCACGCGGCCGAAACAGATGCCCGCACGTTGGAAGAAGCAATGGACGGGGCGGATGCGTTCTTTGGCCTGTCGGTCAAGGGCGCGGTTACCGCAGCCATGGTCAAAAGCATGGCCAAACAGCCGATCATCTTTGCCATGGCAAACCCGGACCCGGAAATCAGCCCGGAAGAAGTCGCTGCGATCCGCAATGACGCGATCTGTGCCACCGGGCGTTCGGACTATGCCAACCAGATCAATAACGTGCTTGGTTTCCCCTATATCTTCCGCGGTGCACTTGATGTGCAGGCATCGACAATCAACGAAGACATGAAAATTGCCGCGGCCCACGCGGTGGCGTCGCTGGCGCGTGAAGATGTTCCTGACGAGGTTGCGGCGGCTTATTCCGGTCGTCGCCTGCAATATGGTCCGGAATATATCATTCCTGCACCGTTTGACCCGCGTCTGATCATTGCGGTGCCCAAGGCCGTTGCGCAAGCCGCGATGGATAGCGGTGTGGCACGTCGCCCGATCATCGATATGGCCGAATATGAAAATCAGCTGCGCGGGCGTCTTGACCCGACGGCGGCACATCTGCAGCTGATTTCCGACTATGTACGGGCGCATCCGAAACGTATCGCCTTTGCCGAGGGCGAAGAAGAAACGGTTATTCGGGCAGCTGTGGCGTATCGCAATTCCGGTTATGGTACCCCGATCCTGATCGGGCGTGAGGACCGGATCGCGGAATCGGCCAAATCGCTTGGTATTGAAAGCCTTGAGGGCGTTGAAATCAGCAACGCGGCACTTTCGCACAAGAACAAGGAATATGCCGAGTTCCTGTATGGCCGCCTGCAACGTAAAGGTTTCCTGTGGCGTGATTGCCAGCGCATGGTCAACCAGAAGCGCAACGTCTTTGCCGCTGTTATGGTGGCAAAAGGTGATGCGGACGGCCTGATTACCGGATTGACGCGCAACTTCCATCGCAGCTTTACCGATATCAGTTCGGTAATTGATGCCAAGCCGGGTGAAATCCCGATGGGTCTTTCGATTGCAATTGCCAAAGGCCGCACCGTGTTTATTGCGGATACGCGCGTGCATAACATGCCTGATGCCGAGCAGCTTGCCGAGATTGCGATCCAGGCGGCCGAGAAAGCCCGTCAGCTTGGTCATGAGCCACGCGTGGCGATGGTGTCGCATTCGACGTTTGGCAACCCCTGGAGTGCTGATACGGACCGTATCCGCGAGGCGGTTGGCATCCTTGAACGCAGCAATGTCGACTTTGAGTTCGATGGTGATATTGCGGTGGATGTGGCGCTTGATACCGAACTGTTGAAGCTTTATCCATTCTGCCGCCTTTCCGGCCCGGCCAACGTGCTTGTAATGCCGGCCCTTCATGCGGCGACAACAGCATCAAAGCTTCTGGATAAGCTCGGCGGTGGTACGGTTGTTGGTCCGGTGATGATCGGGCTCGAGAAGCCGGCACAGATCACCCAGATGGGCAGTACGGTCAACGACCTTGTCAATCTGGCTGCATTGGCCGCACACGAGGCCGAACACGGCTAAACCTCAGCAAAACAATATTTTTGAAATGGCGGAATTGCGGATGCAATCTCCGCCATTTTACTTTAAGAGGCTGTTATATAACAAAAAACAACCGTTAATCGTGGGAACGAGACGTTGGAATTTATACACAAATGGCGCATCGGATTTTGTGCCGTTCTATTGATGCTGGTTGCTTGCAATGAATCCGGGCCATTGCCGGAGATCGTTACAGCCAGCTTGAAAGAGTCTCATGAAGAAACCCTGATCGGGTTAGTATCGCATCTTGAAGATGTCACGATTTCGGGGATCGAACCGATTGCCAGTGATCGCAGTCGGGTATCGGTTCGGTATGAACTTGTGTTTGACATGGATTTCTCCCGAGCCATCCGCATATTGGCCGATCCGGGTTCGGTTTCCGGGGGTGAACGTGAACGGTTTCGGGATCATCTTGGTATTATTGGAACTGTCGAATTGACAGGGCTAACCAGTTTTTATGGTGAATTTGAAAAAGGTCAGCGCTTTAACGTGATCCGCGAGATCGATTTCGTTAAGATAAAAGGGAAATGGGTTGGGCAACCCTGACGATTGATACTGGTTCGTTACCGGCATATCGACCCGATTTCTGCCACATCGGACTGTAATAGGTCAGCGCCATAGACCGCATTCAGGTACAAGGAACTTATAGATGCAGCGCATCAGCCGTTTTTTTGCATTTTTCCTGATTTTGCCGTCGCTGGCGATATTGTCTGCCTGTGATGATGCGACGACGGAAGGGCCAACCGGGGATGAAATCACCACAGCAGTGATCGAACGGTTTCGTGATGATCCGTATGCCAAAGTCGGCCACGTTGAAAATGTGACCAAGACCAACAGCATCAAAGAAGCAAATGATGAAACGACCGTCATGGTGCGTTACGAGCTGGTATTTGATCGTTCGATTGCCGATTTCGCAGATGATGTGACGGAAAAGGGTAAGTCGGCCGGTGATCTTGATACGGTTGGCAATACGGTCAGCGAGGCGATCGACCTCGTGAAGACCAAGATGCTGGCCCTGAAGGAAGGCTATTTCAAAGCCGGTGACCGACGTATCGTTGAAAGTGAAATCAGGCTGGTCAAATCCGAGAAGGGCTGGATTTACAGGCCTTAAATCCGCAATATCCTTCGTCAAATAAAAAAGGGACCCGCTTATGCGCGGCCCCTTCTTTTATACATGGTCTGTGCAATCAGTCTGACAGCAGAGCCAAGAGATTTGGCGGTGGCGGAATGTCACCGGATGCAAATCCGATCCCGTCAAATGCCTCCAGACCGTTTACGCGCATGATCGCATGCAGCGAGTCGACATATTCTGCACCGCGCTCGGAATATTTAGTCAGGGTATCCGCGAGGTCCCAACCAAGCACCACTTCACCACCTTCGCGAAGCTTGGCGCGCTCGGCCCGCAATTCGGCATATGCCGGATGCGAGTTGATGTTGCGTGCATAGGCACGAACACTATCGATCAGGCTGTTGAACGACTTGATCACATGGGTTTTGCCTTCGGCACGGTCCTCGGGAACGATGCCTTCTTCATCCCAGGCCCACTGACCGAACAGGGCATTACCCTTACGCACGAACCGGGAGGTGCCCCAGCCGCTTTCTTCCGCTGATTGTGCAAGCATCAGCGATGGCGGAATGATATCGATGCGCTCAAGCAGTGCAGTCACACCACCGTCGGTTACGCGATAGCGTTTGAGCATCTGGTCGACCCATTCTTTTTCAGCCGAGCTGATCGGGTCACCGGAATATTTCTTGCTCTGGATGGCCATCAGGCGTTCGCGACGTGCCATGATTTCCTCGTTCACGCGCAGAGAAAGAGGCAACATGATACGCAGGAAAATCTGTTTGCGTTCGTCAACCGATGCCAGATCTCGCAGGCCTTTCGGGACGCGTTTAATATAGACGCGCGGAATTTCCTGTACACCCGACAGGCTGTAACCGATGCTTTGATAATACTGGTTAAGCGCGATCACTTCCGGATCGCGGCGGTAGAGCGATTTGACGTTTTTCTTTTCCGGCGCAACGGTGGTTGCAGCCACTTCATCAAAGCTCATTCCTTTTGGGGGAGGGGTCACATCCCATCCGCCAATAATACCAACATACAGTAATCCTACTGCTCCAAACACTGAAGCAAGCGCAATTTTACGGTAACTGCCTTCTTTTGCGCTATTCATTATGTTTCTCCAGATCAGTAAAACTGTCGGTTCAAAAGAGCCGTTATCTATGCCCGTCCGCAGGTTTAATCGCAACCTGCAATATCACAAAGGTTAATTTTCCCTTAACCACGTTTGCGTTGGGCGCGGAATGACAACGCCCGGCATCGCGTTTTGTGCGCGCCGGGCGGAAAAAAATTTTGCGAATCGGGAAATCAGTCAGCCATGACTGGTTCAACGGCCTGAACTTCAGGCACGTAATAACGTAGCATGTTTTCGATACCCATTTTCAGCGTCGCGGTGCTGCTGGGGCAACCGGCACATGCGCCATGCATTTCAAGGAAGACAACGCCATCTTCGAACTTGTGGAAGACGATATCGCCACCATCCTGTGCCACGGCCGGGCGCACACGGGTATCAAGCAGTTCCTTGATCTGACTGACCAGTTCATCGTCGCCATCGGACGCAGTGCTTGCACCTGTGGCCGCCCCGGAATTCTGATCCAGAACTGGCTGTCCCGAGGTGTAATGCTCCATGATACCGCCAAGGATTTGTGGCTTCAGCGTCTGCCAGTCCTTGGCATCATCCTTGGTAATGGTGATGAAATCACCACCCAGAAACACCCCGGTGATGCCTTCAACTTCAAACAGCTTTCGGGCCAGCGGTGATTTCACATCAGCATCGGTTACCGTGAAGTTGGCGGTGCCCTGACGGCCCATGACATCCTCGCCGGGTAGGAATTTCAGTGTCGCCGGGTTCGGTGTCGGTTCGGTTTGAATGAACATGTCGGCTTGTCCTCTCACTCTGGGTGCCGGGGCAAAACCTGCCCGCACGGCGTTCCCTATTTCATCTGGTTAGGCCCTAAATGGGGCAAAAACAGGAAAAGATCAAGTCTGAGCGCGCAACTCAGGTATTCGTGATCTGATACCCGATGTTAGGGAGCCAGTTTTATCGCTGCAGGATAGAGCTGATTTCACGCATCTGGGTGCGGGCGCGAAGCAGGTAAAAGCCAAGCCCGGCCAGATGATTGGGAAAAATAATGCCATCAGCCGAACCGTTGACGACTACCATCGGATCAAGTGCGGCAGCAGCCTGAAGCGATCCGATCATTTCTGCCCAAGCTGGCGCAACCTGACGTTCATTGATGACCTGTTCGAAATCCGTACCCAGATCACGCAGGATCAGGCTGTAAGCGTAAAGACGCCCCTTGGTGGCGTAGAATACGTCATCTGCCGTGCGATCAAACAATGACGGGTCTTCGACCTTGTCATCAATCAGGGCCGAGGCGGACCCAAGGTCATTGGCAAAACGATTCAGGGTTTCCTGCAGATTGTCGGCACGGCGTTCAAAAACGGCCTGACCGTCTGCCAGGCGCTGGTTGTAACGGTCAAGTGCGGCAATTGCCTGACGGTATTGCTGTTCGGAGGTAACCCCGGGCAATAGGGATATGCTGGGATCAAAAACCCATTTGTCGCCGCGGAATTTCAGGAGCCCAGCGGCATCATCCAGATCCGGATCGACCTGACTGGATCCGCGAGTACGACCGATCTGATCGGACAGTTCAATGGCAAAGCGCGACAGGGCATAGACAATACCGGTCTGAAAGTTCGGCATGTTGTCCAATGCGGCACTTGGTAGGAAGAAGGGATCGTTTGCCGTCCAGCGGTTCTGATTGATTTCCCGGTTAATCAGGGCGGACGCGGTGCTGACCGAATGACTGCCACCTTGATAGTTACCTGTGAAATCAGGATTATCATCGACCTTGTGCACGATGGCCATGCCGACCGGATAATAAACGACAGCAACCAATACAATAACAGCAAGGCCACGCAGCCAGAGCTTGCGCGATCCGAAAACACTTCTCATGCGTGCTCCGAAGCCGGAAATGCCGTCTTTTTTGTAGAGATAATCGTCTTCAATCATGATCCGTCCCGGTCAATGTCTTACCGCATGAAACTAGGTTGTCATTGCCGTGACGGCAAGTCCATGATTTTACATATCGATCCGGATATAGCTTTCTGCGGTGCACATTGACAACACGGTCTCAAGATCGCGTTCTGATAGGGCGATGCAGCCCTCGGTACCGCTGTAGTCCGGTCGGGCAATATGCATGAAGATTGCCGAACCCTTGCCGGGGACAGGTGGATTGTCATTGTGTCCAAGCACGACAATGATGTTGTAAAGCCCGTCTTTACGAAACAGCTTTTCGTGGCTGGCATCAAACGGCAGCTTTACAGGTCGGTTGTAATCGGGATGGGCTGGATCATCGCACCAGCCGTCTGAAAAGGAAATCGTCGTTACCGGAAGATCGGTGTGTGGGCAGGGCCGACGATCCGAACGATACATGACATAATGCAACCGCCAGATTCCTGCTGGAGTTTTGCCGTCTCCTTCAGTCTTGGCATGGGAAGATACCATGCCGTTTTTCCCAAGCGCACAGCAAAATTCCCTGTCTTCAAAGTGCAGCAATCCATCTGTCGAGACAATCATTTCGACAGGTTCGAACGGGGTAGTGAGTAGCAGGTTACTTTGCATCGGTTCGAAACTCTAAATCCCGGATACATTACGTATTGATCTCAGGGCGCTTTGGAGAAAATCGCGGGAAGATGCTGAAAAACAACAAAGGTAAATTTGTGGCAACGCAGTCTCAGCGGCAATCAGGTTACGCAAGGTTGATACGGTAATATTTGCGGCCAGGTCCTCGGGGTAACCAAAAATACCTGTGGAAATGGCGGGAAAGGCAATGGATCGCAGTCCGTCCTGCCGGGCGAGGAGAATGGAATTCCGGTAACAGGATGCGAGAAGTTCGGCCTCACCCTGATCTCCGCCGTGCCAGACAGGCCCGACTGTGTGGATCACATATTGGGCTGGAAGGTTGAATGCTGGCGTCAGACGGGCATGGCCGGTTGGACAGGGGGCCAAGGGTTTACATGCGTGCGTTAGTTCCGGCCCGGCAGCACGATGTATGGCA